>NZ_JBDPLV010000004.1:0-238640 GCF_039871605.1 Acrocarpospora sp. B8E8
CGCCCTGCTCCTCGAAGAGATCAACAACAAGCCGCCCCGGATACCCGGCGACGACCGGCCCATCACCTACACGATCAACCCGTGATCGACATTCAACGGCTCGCGGAGCTCAATTTCCGGAGCTCTGAGTCCCAGGGCGGCGAAACACTCCTAACTAGGCCGCGGAAATGGACTTCGGCAGAGCCGCAGGCCCATCCCCTCGGGATGCCTCCCGTGCGATGGGAAGAGCCGCTCACTCCCGATGGCGCTGCGTGTCCGGAATGTTTCGTTTTAGGCAGACCATTGACGGCTTGGAACCTTGACCCATATCGTCCCGGTGAAACGAACGATGTACCAATGAACGGAACGCACATGAAGGGTTGGGTACCAGAGCATGACGTCGAGCGAAATCCGGCCGCTGCTGGAGCCCTTCCTCTTGGGTGGCGTCTACCTGCGCAATCGTGTCTTCGTCGCCGGCCACACCACCAACTTCGGCCACGACAACCGCCCCACCGTCCGCCACGTGGACTACCACGCAGAACGTGCCAACGGCGGCGCCGGGATGATCATCACCGAGGCGATCCGGGTGCACCCCACCAGCGCGGGCCGCCACATCAGCCTCGGCAGCTTCGACGACGCCTCGATCCCGGCGTACGCGGCGGTGGCCGAGGCCGTGCGGGCCGGCGGCGCGGCGATCTTCGCGCAGATCATGCACGCCGGGCGGCAGGCCAGCGGCGACGCCACCCGCACCGCCGCCTGGGCCCCAGCCGGGGTGCCGTGGGCCGCGGGCGCGCACATTCCACACGCCATGGGCCGAAGCGACATCGCCACCGTGGTCGCCGCCTTCGGCGCGGCGGCCAGGCGGATGCGCGCGGCCGGATACGACGGCGTCGAGGTGCACCTGGGCCACGGCCATCTGCTCCAGCAGTTTCTCTCCCCGTTCTCCAACACGCGCGACGACGCCTACGGGGGCGACGCCGACCGCAGGCTCCGCCTCACCCGGGAGGTGCTGACCGAAGTGCTGGCTCAGGCCCCGGGACTGCCGGTCGGCATCCGGGTCAGCGCCGACGAGTTCCTGCCCGGCGGTCTCACCCCGCCCGACGTGGTGGAGATCGTCGCGACTCTGCGGGGCGAGTTCCCCTTGGCGTACGTGCATGTCAGCCACTCCGCCTACCACGGCAGTTACTCGCTGGCCACCCAGATGGCCGACATGAGCTTCGGCCACGCCCCGTTCCGGCACCACGCCGCGCTCTTCAAGCGCGAGTTCCCCGGCCTGCCGGTGCTGGCCGTCTGCCGCCTCGACACCCTGGCCGAGGCCGCCGATCTGGTCCGGTCCGGCGACGCCGACCTGGTCGGCCTGGCCCGCCCGCACATCGCCGACCCGCACCTGGTCCGCCGCGCGATGGCGGGCGAGCCCGCCCGCTCCTGCCTGGCCTGCAACCAGGGCTGCGTCGGCAGGTTGGAGGCGAGTCTGCCGATCTCCTGCGTGGTCAACCCGGAGGTGGGGGCCGAGCGGGCTTGGGCGGCCGTGTGGGCCGGACCGCATGAAGAGACCCGGCGGGTGCTGGTGGTCGGCGGCGGACCGGCGGGGACGGAGGCGGCGCTGGCCGCGCACCGGGCGGGCCACGAGGTGACGCTCGCCGAGGCGGCCGACCGGCTGGGCGGCCAGATCGTGCTGGCCGCCCAGGTGGCGGGCCGGGAACGGCTCGGGCTGCTCGCCGCCGAACCCGCCGCCCGGCTGGCCGCGACCGGCGTATCAGTACGGCTCGGCCTGCGCGTGACGGCCGACGACCTGGTGCCAGGCGGGCGGCTGGCCGGGTTCGACGACGTGATCGTGGCGACCGGGTCCCGGCCCCTGCGTCGCGAGCTGCCCGCCGGGCCGCCGGTCTTCGACCTGTGGCAGGCCGTACGGGCACTCGCCGACCTGCGCGGCACCGTGGTCGTACGCGACGACGAGGGAAGCTGGGCGGCGGCCTCGGTCGCCGAGCACCTGGCCCGGCTGGGCGCGAAGGTGCACCTGGTCGTCCCCACCGCGTCGCTCGCGGCCAGGGTCACCACCTACTCCAAGCTCGCCCTCACCCGCCGCCTTGGCGACCTCGGCGTCAAGGCCCACCTGCTCAGAAGCGTGACCGGCGCCAACGGCGACCGGGTCACCCTCCAGGACTCCCTGACCGGGGAGACCGAGGAGCTGACCGGTGTCTCCGCCGTCGTGGACGCCGGCCGCCCGGAGGCCGCCGATGAAATCTATCGCGCGCTGGACGGGCAGGACAGCGCGCCGAGAGTGCACGTCGTCGGCGATGCCAACGCTCCGCGTACCGCGCTCGAAGCCGTGTACGAGGGCCGGCTCGCCGGTGCCTTCCTTACCGACCCCGTCGGCGGCGCCACGGCGCTCGCGCAGGCGGGCTGACCATGAGGAGAAGTCACGTGATCGACATCGAGGACCGTCTGGAGCTCGACGAGCGTTCCGCCGTCGACTTCGTGCTGGCCATGCGGAAACGCTGGTCGGACACCGTCTACCCGACGATGGCGGAGCAGTACAGCCAGAGCGGGCCGCCCTCGGGAGACGTCGCGGAGGCCGGACGGCGGCTCCGGGAGCTGGACCTCTACCCGTGGTACAGCCACCTGGAGCGGGTGCAGCAGAAGATGCTGTGGAAGATCGCCGGGGATGCGGTGCTGCGCCGCCGGGCCGACCTGCTCGCCCAGTACGACCAGGGGTCCGAGGTGCTCGGCAGCCTGACCCTGGACCCGGACCTGGAACTCCCCTCCTGGTACACCGACTACGACATCCACATCCAGCCGGGCAGCTTCTACTCCGACGACATGTCCGCCTACGTGTACGAGTTCGGCGCCCGGATCGTCATGCTCCGCGACAACGACGGCTACAAGTTCCACCGCCTGTTCACCGAGACGGCGCTGCCCGCGGCGGACGGTGTCTCCCGTGTGGTGGACATCGGCTGCGGGTTCGGCAAGAGCACCCGCCCGCTGGCGCTCCGTTACCCGGACGCCGAGGTCATCGGCATCGACCTGGCCGCACCGGGGCTGCGCCTGGCGCACGCCGAGGCCGAGGCAGCGGGGGTGCGGATCTCCTACCGGCAGGGTGACGGCCGGGCCACCGGCCTGGAGGGCGGTTCCTGCGACGTGGTCACCGGCACGATGGTGCTCCACGAGATGCCCGCCGCGGCGGTCGGCGAGACCCTGCGGGAGGCGGCCCGCCTGCTCAAGCCGGGCGGCGCGCTCCGCTTCCTGGAGTTCCAGCCGACCGGAGACCCGTTCCGGGACGCCACCATCTTCGAGCACGCCGAGCGGAACAACGAGCCGTTCTTCCACGACCTGTTCGGCTCCGACCTGCTCCAGATGTGCCGGGACGCCGGGCTCGTCGATCCCCGCTGGACCCCGTTCGACGAGCGCCGGGACGGCGTCAGCCCCGACGGCTGGGGAGAGCGCCGCGAATGGCACTTCCCGTGGGCCGTCCTGTCCGCGACCAAGCCGGAGTGACGTAAAGATGGCCGACGAATTCGACTACTTCCACGACCGCGCGGTGGGCAAGCTGTTCGATCTGATCCTGCAGCTCGGCACCGACCTGCACGTGACCAACAACCGGCTGCACGCGCTGGAGGCGCTGCTGGTCCGCAAGGGCGTGCTGGCCGCGGGCGAGCTGGACGCCCTGGTGCCCACCCCCGAGGAGCGCCAGATCCTGGACGCCCAGCGGGACGCCCTGATCGGCCGGCTGATGCGGATCATCACCGAGAGCGGCCCCGCCGAGCACCCGCTGCGCGACCAGTGGGAAGCGGCGCTCGCCGCGAAGGCCGGCTGATGACGAGCCCGTCCCCCGCCGCCCTGGTCGATCGTTACCTCCAGCTCTGCGAGGACCGCGACCTGGCCGCCGCGTCCGCCTTTCTGGCGCCGGGCGCGCGGCTGAACTTCCCCGGCGGGCGCAGCCACCCGTCGCTGGCCGCGATGGCCGCGGCGGCGAGCGGCGCCTACCGGTGGGTGCGCAAGCGGCGCGACCGCTACTTCGAGGCGGCGGGTGACGGCGCCGACCAGGTCGTCATCTCGCTCGGCACGCTCTACGGCGAGGATCTCGCGGGCGAGCCGTTCTCCGGCGTGCGCTACGCCGACGTGTTCGTGCTGCGCGACGGACTGATCGTCGAGCAGAACGTTTTCAACGATCTCCCCGAGGCCGGGATCGTCCCCGTCCCCACCCCCCGATAGCCGGCTCGAACGAGGTGCCGAAAACCATGAAAATCCCCCACCGCATCACTGCTCTCGCGCTCACCTTCACCACCGCACTCGCCCTGTCCTCCTGCGGCTCCGACCCCGAACCGGCCGCGCAATCCACCGGGGACGCCGTCACTCCGCTGGTGTTCGCCATCGCCTCCGCGGTGATCGGGCCCAAGGAGGAGGTGGCCACCTTCGGCGTCGCCAAGGACCAGGGCTTCCTGGCGGAGGAGAAGCTGGAGGTGAGCACGATCAACACCGACGGCTCGGTCGCCGCGCTCCAGGCGGTCGCCTCCGGCAGCGCCGACATCACCGCCGCCGACGCCGGGTCGATCCTGGCCGCCAGGGAGAAGGGCCTGAAGATCAAGGCCATCGGCGGTCTGGTCCAGAACTGGCCCTGGAAGATCGCCGTCAAGCCGGGCTCCGGGATCGCCGCGGGCGCCGACTTCAAGGGCAAGCGGATCGGCGTGATCAGCCTCGCCTCCGGTTCGGCCCCCTTCGCCCGCGGTTTCGTACGGCAGGCGGGCCTGGACCCGGAGAAGGACGTCGAGCTGGTCCCGGTCGGCGTCGGCGCCCAGGCGGCGGCCGCGATCAACGGCGGCGAGGTGGACGCGCTGGCCCTCTACGACCAGGCCTACCAGGTGATCGCCAACTCCGGCACCACCTTCGACTACCTCCCCAACCCGGACATGTTCCAGGGCATCCGGTCGATCACCTTCGCCGTCCGCGAGGAGGCGCTGACCGAGCAGAAGGACGCGATCACCCGCTACCTGCGGGCCGCGTACAAGGGCATGCTCTTCTCCGCGGTCAATCCGGAGGCCGCGATGAGCGTGGGCTACAAGGTCTTCCCCGCGATCCTGGCCGGTAAGGACGCCAAGGCGCAGCTGGCGGGCGACACCACGGTGCTGAACGCCTGGATCAAGACCGCCACCCCGCTCACCGGCGCGCCGGAGACGTTCGCGAACTGGGGCGCGATCAGCGACGCCGAGTGGTCCAAGACGCAGGCGTACACGCTGGGCGCCGGCCAGATCACCAAGGAGGTGCCGCTGGCCGAGGTGTGGGACGCGAGCCTCCTGACCGGCGCCAACGACTTCGACTCGGCCGCCGTGGTGACCAAGGCGAAGGCGTACACGGCCGGCTGACAACGCGACAACGAGCATCACGAGAGGAGGGCCCGATGGCCATCAGAACGCACCGGGCGTCCGCGACCGCCGCGACCGGCACGGCCGAGGAGTCCTGGATCGAGGTCGGCGGGTTGCAGAAGTTCTACCGGCCGCGCCGGTCGGAACCGACGCACGCGCTGTCCGACATCGGCTTCACGGTCCGGCGGGGCGAGTTCGTCTCGGTCGTCGGGCCCTCCGGCTGCGGCAAGACCACGCTGCTGAAGATCCTCGCCGGGCTGATCCCGAAGAGCGAGGGCGTCGTGCGGATCTCCGGGCGGGATGTGCGCAAGCCCATTCCCGAGGTCGGCATGGTGTTCCAGTCGGCGACGCTGCTGCCGTGGCGGACCATCCTGCAGAACGTCATGATCCCGGCCGAGGTGCAGGGCCTGAATATCGCGACCCACCGCGCGCGGGCCCGCGAGCTGCTGAGCATGGTCGGCCTGGACGGGTTCGAGGACAAGTACCCGCATGAGCTGAGCGGCGGCATGCAGCAGCGCGCCGGGATCTGCCGGGCGCTGGTGCACGACCCCGCGGTGCTTCTGATGGACGAACCGTTCGGCGCGCTGGACGCGATGACCCGCGAGCACATGAACGTGGAGCTGCTGCGGATCTGGCGGGAGAGCGGCCAGACCATCGTGTTCGTCACCCACTCCATCTCCGAGGCGGTGTTCCTGTCCGACCGGGTGGTGGTGCTCAGCCCCCGTCCCGGGCGGATCGCCGAGATCGTGCCGATCGACCTCGGCCGGCCGCGCGACATCTCGCTGGTGTCCTCCGACGCGGCGGGCGTGTACGTGAAGCGGATCCGCGAGCACTTCAACGGCGCCGGCGCCATCGACTGACGAGGGACGATCCATGACCATGACCGTGAAACCGCCCGCGACCGCCCGCAAGCCGCGGATCGACCTCAGGGAACGTCCGGAGATCGTGCTCGTCCCCGCCGTCTTCGTGGTCGTGGTGGCCGGCTGGGAGTTCCTGCTCGAACCGCTCGGGGTGGAGGCGTACGTGCTGCCCCGGCCGTCGCAGATCGCGGCCTCGCTCGGCGACCAGCTCGGCGACGAGCTGTTCTGGAGGCACCTGTGGGTGACTCTCCAGGAGTCGCTGGCCGGTTACCTGATCGGTGTCGCGGCGGCGCTCGTGCTCGGCACCCTGATCTCGCAGATCCGGCTGGTGGAGCGGACGCTGATGCCGTACATCGTGGCGTTCCAGACCGTGCCGAAGGTGGCGCTCGCGCCGCTGTTCGTGGTCTGGTTCGGGTTCGGCATGACCAGCAAGATCGTGATGGCCGCGGTGATCTCGTTCTTCCCGATGCTGGTGAACGTGGTCGAGGGGCTGCGCGCGGCGGACGCCGACCGGATCCAGATGCTGACCGTGTTCGGCGCGAGCAAGGCGCAGGTGTTCCGCCTGGTACGGCTGCCGACCGCGCTGCCGTTCATCTTCGCCGGGCTGGACATCGGCATCGTGTTCGCCATCCTCGGCGCGGTGGTCGGCGAGTTCATCGGGGCCAAGGAGGGGCTGGGGTACCTGCTCCTGCAGACCAACTACAACTTCGACATCTCCGGCATGTTCGCGGTGCTGGTGGTGCTTTCGGTGCTCGGGCTGGTCGCGCACTTCCTGATCCGCTTCCTGCAGCGGCGGATCGCCTTCTGGGCCGAGGACAGCCGGGTGATCGGCGCATGACCGCGGTGAACCGGTTCGACGGGCGGGTGGCCCTGGTCACCGGCGCGGCGCGTGGTATCGGGGCGGCCGTCGCGCTGGTGCTCGCCGAGCGCGGGGCCACCCTGGCGCTGGCCGACCTGACGGAGGCGGACTGGGAGCTGCCGGAGCTGCCCGGGGCCGGGCACACCCGGCACCAGGTGGACGTGCGGTCGGGCGAGTCCTGCCGGGCGCTGGTGGCCGCCGTGCTCGACGCGCACGGGCGGCTGGACCATCTGGTGAACAACGCCGGCATCGTCCGGCGCGGCCCGGCGACCACCATGTCCGAGCGTGACTTCACCGACGTGCTGGACGTCAACCTGACCGGCACGTTCCGAATGTCGCAGGCCGCCCACCCGGCGCTGCGCGGGTCCGGCCACGCCAGCGTGGTCAACCTGGGCTCCACCAACGGGCAGGTCGCGGTCCGCGACTCGCTCGGCTACTGCGTCAGCAAGGCGGGCGTCATGCATATGGCCCGGGTGCTCGCGCTGGAGTGGGCCGGGGACGGCATCCGGGTCAACGCGGTCGGGCCGACCATCGTGCCCACCGCGATGACCGCCGACGTGCGAGCCGACGCGGCGTACCTGCGGGACAAGCTGGCGAGCATCCCGCTGGGCCGGATGGCCGGGCCCGTCGATGTGGCGAACGCGGTGGCCTTCCTGCTCAGCCCGGCTGCCGCGATGACCACCGGCCAGACGATCTTCGTTGACGGCGGCGTCACCATTCACTGAAAGGAACCCCCCATGCCTCAGTACGACGTCTCGGCCGCGCTGGCCGCGGTCGACGAGCATTTCGACACCTTCGTCGCCGAGCTTCAGGAGTTGTGCCGGATCCGGAGCCGCCGCCAGGAGCCGGATCAGATGGCGGTCACCGCCGATTTCGTGGCCGGGTCGCTGCGCCGGTGGGGCGGGAGCGCCGAGGTCGTGCCGTGGGAGCACTCCTATCCGTACGTGATCGGTGAGTTCGGCGGGGGTTCTCCCGCGTTGCTGCACTTCAATCACTATGACGTCGAGGTGGAGCCGACAGGGGACGACGACGCGTGGACCAGCGCGCCGTACGCGGCCGAGATCCGGGACGGGCGGCTGTTCGCGCGCGGCGTCGCCGACGACAAGGGCGCCCTGATGTCCCGGGTGCACGCGGCGGCCGCGTTCCGGCTGGCCGGGCTGGACGCGCCGGTCACCAGCCGGTTCCTGATCGAGGGCAAGCGGCAGTTGCACAGCCCGGGCCTGGCCTCCTTCGTCCAGGCGTACGCCGACCGGCTGGCCTCGGACGCGGCGCTCTGGGAGAACTCCTGGGTGGACGCCGCCGACCGGCCGCTGCTGAAGCTGTCCGAGAAGGGCGTGCTCTACCTGCGGCTCACCGCGACCACCCTGGGCCGCGAGCTGACCAGCCAGAACACCGCGCTGCTCCCGGCCGCGACGGCCCGGCTCGCGGCGGCCCTGGCCACCCTGCAGCGGCCGGACGGCACGGTGCTGGTGCCGGGCTTCGCCGACGACGCCCGAGTGCCCACCGAAACCGAGCTGGCGCTGCTGCGGGCGCTGCACTTCGACGGGGAGTTCCTGCGGACCAGAGCCGGGGTGAACAGGTTCATCGGGGACCTGACCGACGAGCAGGCCGCCGTCGAGATCAGGACCCGCCCGACGCTCACCGTCACCGGCTTCACCGGCGGCGACAACCGGGACGACGTCACCCTGGGCATCCCGGCCACCGCTTCCGCCAAGCTGGAGATCCGCCTGATCGCCGGGCAGGATCCGGTGCGGGTCAGGGAGACGATCGTCAAGCACCTGGCCGACCAGGGTTTCGGTGACCTGACCGTGCAGACCATGGCGACCAGCAGCCCGCACCTCACCGACCACCGCGACCCCTTCGTGACGCTGGTGGCCGACGCCGCCCGGCGCGTGTACGGAGCGGAGCCGGTGGTGGAGCCCTACACCCAGTGGGTGGGCAACCAGGGCGTGCTGGCGGGGCGGCCGATCGTCGGGGTCGGGGTGTCCAGGTTCGACTCCGGCGTGGACGGTCCTGACGAGAACATCCGGCTGGACGACTACCGCGACGGGATCAAGCACGTGATCGAGGTCATGGGCGCGATGGCGGTGACGGCGTGAGCAACGCGTCTCATCTGCGGGGCGACTCGCCGCGCGCGTACCTGACCCTCCCCTGGGGGCAGGTGCACTACCGCGCGGCCGGCGACCCCGCCGCGCCGCCGCTGGTGCTGCTCCACCAGTCCCCGCTCTCCTCGGCCACCTACGAGCCCGCGCTGGCCGAACTGGCCGGGCACGGCGTGCACGCCATCGCCGTCGACACCCCCGGCTTCGGCCTGTCGGACGCCGCCCCCGCGCAATGGACCATCCCCGAGTACGCGCGAGCGATCTGGCAGATCATCGACGCCCTCGGCCTCGGCCGGGTCCACCTGCTCGGCCAGCACACCGGCGCGATCATCGCCGCCGAGGCCGCCCTCCAGCAGCGCGACCGGGTGACCGGCCTGATCTTCCAGGGCATCCCCCTGTACAGCCCCGCCGAACGCGCGGAGAAGAAGGCCGGGTACGCCCCCGGCTACACGGTCACCGCGGACGGCGCCCACCTGACCGTCATCTGGGACCGCATCCGCTGGCTCTACCCCACCATCTCCGGCGAGTCGGCCAGCCGCCAGGTCGCCGAGTACCTGAGCGTCGGCCCCGACTACGCGGTCGCCTACCGCGCCGTGTTCGACCACGAGCTGGACGTGCCCGCGCTGGCCGGGATCCCCACCCTGCTCCTGCACGGCGACCAGGACGTGCTCAACCGGATGAACGACGTGGTCACCGCCGCCTTCCCGGACGCTCCGCTGGTCACCATCCCCGGCGGCACCGACTTCGTGGCCGAGGAGCAGCCGCAGGCCTTCGCCAAGGAGGCCGCCGCGCACGTGCTCGCGCACGCCCCGCGCGGCCAGGCCCCCTTCACTCCCGTCTACACCGCGCGGGTGGCGGTCACCGGCGGACGCGGCGGCACCGCCAATTCGCTCACCGGCGACTTCACCGCGACCCTGGTCCGGCCGACCGACCGAACGGCCGCCGGCACCGACCCCGAGGAGCTGTTCGCCGCCGGGTACGCGGCCTGCTTCGACAGCGCGCTGGCGGTCGTCGCCCGGCGCGAGCGGATCTCCACCGGACCGGTCGAGGTGACCGCCGCCGTCACGCTCGGCACCGCCCCCGGCGGGACCTACCGGATCGAGGCCGCGCTCCGCATCCAGGCCCCCGACTGCCCGCAGCAAGACCTGGAACGCCTGGTACGGCAGGCCGACCTGGTCTGCCCGTACTCCAACGCGATCCGCGGCAACACCAAGGTCACGATCGAAGTGATCGGTGGCGGCTGAGCCGCGCCTGCCACTGGACTTCCCCCATGACCATTTCCACAGAAAAGGCTCCGATGGACCCCAACGACCTGGCAGAAGAGCAGGGACCGTCCAGATCGGGCATCGCCCGCGCCCTGTCCGTGATGGACGCCGTGGCCCGGTCACCCCGGCCGCCCGGCGTCTCCATGCTCGCCAGGGAGACCGGCCTGTCCAAGGCGGTGGCCCACCGCATCCTGCGCGAGCTGGTGGTCGGCGGGTTCCTGCGGTTCGACGAGGACACGAAGGTCTACCAGCTGGGGCCGCTGGCGCTGAAGATCGGCCTGGCGGCGATGCGCGAGTTCGACGTGGCGGCGGTCGCGCACCGGCACCTGGTGGCGCTGACCGAACGTACCGGCGAGACCTCCACGCTGTCGCTGCGGCAGGGCTGGTCCCGGGTGTACGTGGACCAGGTGCTGTCCACCCACGAGATCCGCATGTCGGTGGCGCTCGGCACCAGCCACCCGCTGCACGCCGGGTCGTCCTCCAAGGCCATCCTGGCGGCGCTGCCGGACGGCGAGGTGGCCGACTATGTCGCCCACCACCGGCTGGACAGCGTCACCGACGCGACCATCACCTCGGCCGACACGCTCCGCGAGGAGATCGACCGGATCCGCCGCCTCGGCTACGCGGCCAGCTCCGGCGAGCGCCAGTCGGGCGCGGCCAGCGTCGCCGCCGCGGTGTACGGGGCGACCGGCCAGGTGGTCGGCTCGGTCTCGCTCTGCGGCCACCAGGACATGTTCACCCGGAGCCGCAGGGACGCATTGGCCGCGCAGATCGTGGCGGCGGCGGCCGTCATATCCAGCGAGCTCGGGTACCGCCCGGCCGCGGGCGCGCCGGGCGACGTGGCCTAAATTCACGATTTTCACGACTTGGGGGTAGCAATGCCGGACGGACCGCTGCACGGGCTGCGGGTCCTGGACGTCTCGACCATCCTGGCCGGGCCGCTCTGCGCCCAGCTGCTCGGCGACTTCGGCGCCGAGGTGCTGAAGATCGAGCACCCGGTGGCTGGGGACGGCATGCGCGGGCACGGCGCGTCCAAGGACGGCCATGCGCTGTGGTGGAAGGAGATCTCCCGGAACAAGCGGACGCTCGGCCTGAAGCTCAGCGACCCGAAGGGCGCCGCCCTGCTGCTGCGCCTGGCAGAGCGCTCGGACGTGCTGGTGGAGAACTTCCGTCCCGGCACCCTGGAACGCTGGGGTCTTGGCCCCGACCTGCTGCACGAGGTCAACCCCGGGCTGGTCATCGTAAGGATCACCGGCTTCGGCCAGCAAGGTCCGTACGCGGGCCGGGCCGGGTTCGGCACCCTGGCCGAGGCGATGAGCGGCTTCGCCCACCTCACCGGCGACCCGGATGGACCGCCCACCCTCCCGGCCTTCGGCCTGGCCGACAGCGTGTGCGGCATCGCCGCGGCCGCCGCCACCACGATGGCCCTGCTCCACCGGGAACGCACCCCGGGACACCCCGGCCAGATCATCGACATGAGCCTGCTGGAGCCGCTGATGACCGCGGTCGGCCCTTCCCCCACCGTCTACGACCAGCTCGGCGTGGTCGAGACCCGGCACGGCAACCGCTCCACCAACAACGCGCCGCGCAACACCTACCGGACCGGCGACGGCCACTGGGTGGCCGTCTCCACCAGCGCCCAGCAGATCGCCGAGCGGCTGATGCGCCTGGTCGGCGACCCCGAGCTGATCGACGAACCATGGTTCGCCACCGGGCGAGGCCGGGCCGAGCACGTGGAGCTGCTGGACAAGGTGGTCGGCGACTGGATCGCGGCCCGGCCCCGCGACCAGGTGCTGGCCGCGTTCGCCGAGGCGGGCGCCGCCGTCGCCCCCGTCTACGACTCCCGCGACCTGGCCGGGGATCCGCACGTGCGGGAGACCGGCATGCTCACCCGGGTCGAGGACGCCGACCTCGGCTCGCTGCTCATGCACAACGTGATGTGGCGGATGTCGGCCACCCCGGGGCGGATCAGGTTCACCGGCCGGGAGCTCGGCGCCGACACCGATCACGTGCTGTCCGGGGAGCTGGGCCTGGACGCGGTGGAGCTGGCCGCGCTGCGGGAGGAGCAGATCGTGGCATAGCCGTACTCCCGCGAAAGAAGGCCGCCCAGCTGAAGAAACGAGAAGACATGACCATCACCGGAATCGACCCGCTGCTCGCGGCGGTACGCGGCGGGCTGACCGTCTACGACCTGGCCCGCCCGCTGTTTGTCGGCATGCCGCAGTCGCCCAACCATCCCGCCTACTGGCGCACCCTGCCCCGGCGGCACGGTGACCGGGTTCGCGGCGACGGCGGCTCGGCCGCCAATGACATGCTGGTCATGGGCACCCATGTCGGCACCCATATCGACGCCCTGGCCCACGTCTCGCACGATGGCCTGCTGCACGGGGGCGCCGACGCTCACCTGGCCTGCCGCGAGGGCGGGTACCCCGATCACGGGGTGCACACCATCGAGCCGATGTTCCGGCGCGGCGTCCTGCTGGACATTCCGCGCCTCGGGCGGCCTTGCCCCGGCGGGTACGAGATCACTCCCGCCGACCTGGAGCTGGCGGAAAGCGCCCAGAGCACCCCGGTCGGGCCGGGGGACGTGGTGCTGATCCGCAGTGGCTGGGGGCGCCACTTCGACGACCCGGATCGCACCCGCTACCTGGGGCACGACACCGGCGTGCCGGGCATCGGCGAGGCGGGGGCGTACTGGCTGGCCGAACGGGGTGTGCACGCCGCGGGCGCGGACACCATCGCGTTCGAGCGGCTGGGTCCCGGCCGGGGGCACAGCTCGCTGCCCGCGCACCGGGTGCTGCTGGTCGAGGCCGGCATCTACCTGATCGAGACGATGGCGCTGGAGGAGCTCGCCGCCGCCGGCGTGCACGAGTTCACCTTCGTGCTGGCCCCGCTGCCCCTGCACGGTGCGACCGGCTCCCCCGTGCGCCCGCTCGCCGTCGTCGGGGGGGCGTGATGGCCGAGCCGACCCTGGGCAGGATCCTCGCCGGGTTCGCCGCCGACACCTCCTTCCGCTCGCTCCCCGGCGATGTCGTGGTCAGCGTGCAGCAGCGCGTCCTGGACGTGCTCGGCCTGTGCGTGGCGGCGCACCGGCTGCCCACCAGCGCGGCCATCGTGTCGTACGTACGCGATCAGGGCGGGGCGGCGCAGGCGCACGTCGTCGGCGGTGGACCAGGAGGGTCGCCCGCGCCGCTGGCCGCGCTGGCCAACGGCGTGCTGGCCCACTCGCTCGACTACGACGACACCCACCTCCCGTCGGTGCTCCACCCGAGCGCGTCCGTGGTGCCGACCGCGCTGGCCGCCGCCGAACTGTCCGGCGCGAGCGGCGAGGAGGTGGTCCGGGCCATCGCGATCGGCCTGGAGGTCTGCGCCAGGCTCGGCATGGCCGGGTACGACCCGCAGGCCGGCAACTCCACGTTCTTCGAGCGCGGGCAGCACGCCACCTCCATCTGCGGCACGCTCGGCGGCTCGGTCGCGGCCGGGTTGCTGCTCGGCCTGGACGCCGAAGGGCTGCTCGACTGCCTGGGCGTGGCTGCCTCCATGGCGTCCGGCCTGATCGAGTCCAACCGGACCGGTGGCACCGTCAAGCGGCTGCACTGCGGGTGGGCCGCGCATGCCGCGGTCACCGCCGCCGACCTGGTCCGGCGCGGCTTCACCGGACCGCCGACCGTCCTGGAGGGCCGGTTCGGCTTCTTCCAGGCGTTCCTCGGCGGGAATTACGAGGCCGCGCAGATCACTGGTGGCCTCGGGGTCGAGTGGGCGGTTCCTGGGATCTTCTTCAAGCCGTATCCCGCCAACCACTTCACCCATACCGCCGTGGACGCCGCCCGCGCGCTGCGCGAGCAGGGCCTCGACCCGGACCGGGTGGACCGGCTGGTGCTCGGGGTGCCCGCGCCCGTCGTCCGCACCATCGGGCAGCCGATCGAGGTCAAGCGTGCGCCGGAGACCGGCTACCAGGCCCAGTTCAGCGGGCCGTACGCGGTGGTCACCGGCCTGCTCGGCGGGGGCGGTCTTGGCGCGAGCCTGGACGACTACACCGACGAGCTGGCCCGCGACCCGCGCCGCCGGGCGCTGATGGCCAAGGTCGAGGTGGTGGCCGACGACCGGGCCACGGCGATCTTCCCGGCCCAGTTCCCCGCCATCCTGACCGCCGTGGACTCCGACGGCCGGGAGTGGCGGCAGGAGGTGCTGACCAACCGGGGCGGCCCGGACCGGCCGCTGTCGGAGGCCGAGCTGACCGGCAAGTTCCTGGACAACACCAAGGGGCGGCTGCCGGTCGGCCGAGCCGCCGAGGTGGCGGAACGGGTGCGCGGGCTGACCGGCCTGGCGCACGTGAGCGAGCTGCTCCGCCCGCTGGCGGAACTGGAGGACGGCGATGAGTGAATTCGACTTGGTGATTAAGAATGTCCTGATCGTCGACCCTGACCGGGACGACCCGGTGGCGGGCGACATCGCCGTACGGGACGGGAAGATCGCCGCGGTGGCCCCCGGCGTCGACGTGACCGGCGTCCCCCAGGTGGTGGACGGCGGCGGGAAGCTCGCTTTTCCCGGCGTGGTCGACGCCCACCAGCACTGGGGCATCTACAACCCGCTGGCCGAGGACACCGCAAGCGAGAGCCGGGCCTGCGCCCAGGGCGGGGTCACCTCCGCCCTCACCTACATGCGGACCGGCCAGTACTACCTGAACAAGGGCGGCGACTACGCCGACTTCTTCCCCGAGGTGCTGGACCTGGCGCGGGGCGGCGCGCACGTAGACTACGCCTTCCACCTCGCGCCGATGTCCAACCGGCACATCGAGGAGATCCCCGACCTGGTGGAGCGGTTCGGGGTCACCTCGTTCAAGGTCTTCATGTTCTACGGCGGCCACGGGCTGCACGGGCGCTCGGCCGACCAGAGCGCGTTCCTGATGACCCCGCCGGGCGAGCGGTACGACTACGCGCACTTCGAGTTCGTGATGCGCGGCGTCCGCGCGGCCAGGGAACGGTTCCCGCACCTGGCCGAGGAGATCTCGCTGTCCCTGCACTGCGAGACCGCCGAGATCATGACCGCCTACACCCGGATGGTCGAGGAGGCCGGCGAGCTGACCGGCCTGGCCGCCTACAGCGCCTCCAGGCCCCCGCACTCCGAGGGCCTGGCGGTCTCCATCGCCGCATACCTGGCGCACGAGACCGGCCTGCCCACCATCAACCTGCTCCACCTGTCCTCCCGCAAGGCGGTCGACGCGGCGGTGCGGATGGCCTCCGCCTTCCCGCACATCGACTTCCGCCGCGAGGTCACGGTGGGCCACCTGCTCGCCGACATCACCACCGCGCACGGCCTGGGCGGCAAGGTCAACCCGCCGCTGCGGCCGCGCGAGGACGTGGAGGCGCTCTGGGAGTACATCGCCGACGGCACCGTCGACTGGGTGGTCAGCGACCACGCCTGCTGCCGCGACGAGCTGAAGTTCGGCGACCCGCGCGACGACATCTTCCTGGCCAAATCCGGCTTCGGCGGCGCCGAGTACCTGCTCCCCGGCATGATCACCGAAGGTCGCCGCCGCGGCCTCTCCTACGGCCGCATCGCCGCCCTCACCTCCCGCAACCCCGCCGTCCGGTACGGCTTGCGCGGCAAGGGCTCCCTCGCGCTTGGCAAGGACGCCGACATCGCCCTGGTCGATCCCGCCCGCACGTGGACCGTCCGCGCCGAGGATTCCGAGTCCACCCAGGAGTTCACGCCCTTCGAAGGCTTCGAGCTCACCGCCGAGGTCACCGACACCTTCCTGCGCGGCACCCGCATCCTGGAGGCGGGGAAGGTCGTCGGCAGCCCCTCCGGCCGCTACCTGGCACGTCCTTATGACCACGCCTGAACGGACCGCGCCCGGCCGGACCACGTCTGCCCGGACCGCGCCGGGCCTGGTCAGATCTGCCCTCTATGTCCCCGGGGACCAGCCGGGCAAGCTGGCCGGCGCCGCCACCCGCGGCGCCGACTCGCTGATCGTGGACCTGGAGGACGCGGTCCCTGCCGCCGCCAAACCGCAGGCCCGCGCGACGGTCGCCCGCTGGCTCGCCTCCGATGGCCCCGCCGTGGCTCGGGAGACGCAGCTCTGGATCAGGATCAACCCCGGCGAGGCGGGCCTGGCCGACCTCGCCGCGGTCGCCCACCCCGCCGTGACCGGCATCTGCGTCGCCAAGACCGAGAGCGTCGACTGGCTGGCCGAACTGGATCGCAAGCTGGCCGGCCACCCACACATCGTGCTCTGCCCGATCCTGGAAAGCGCCGCGGCCGTCCTGAGCGCACCCCGGCTGGCCGAGGGACCTCGGGTCACCCGCCTCCAGCTGGGCGAGGCCGATCTCCGCGCCGACCTGGGCGTCGATCCCGGCGACGACGAACGCGAACTCCTCTGGGCGCGCTCGCACGTCGTCCTCGCCTCGGCCGCCGCCGGTCTCGCCCCGCCGCTGGCTCCGGTCAGCACCGCCATCACCGACCCGGACGCGCTCCGCCGCTCCACGCACGCCCTCCGACGCCTGGGCTTCCACGGCCGCGCGTGTATCCATCCCGCGCAGATCCCCATCGTGCACGAGGTCTTCACGCCGACCCCCGGCGAGCTCTCGCGCGCCCAAGCGCTGATCACCCGTTTCGAGAACACCCCTGATGGCGTCCTGGTGGACGACGATGGGCGCATGGTCGACGAAGCCGTCATCCGTCAGGCCCGCCGTACCCTGTCGATGAGCTGACCCACCCACACCGGGGTGTGGGTGGGTCAGGAGAATCAGGCGCAGGTGTAGCCGGACGGGAGAGCGGTGTTGCCGTTCGGGCGGCTCGCCTGGAAGCCGACGCTGGTCGTGCTGGCTCCAGGGGCGAGGGTGCCGTTGTGACCGACGTTCCTGATGGTCACGGTCTGCCCGCTGACGGTGACGGTGCCGTTCCACGAGCCGGTCAGGGTGTGCCCGGCCGGCAGGGTGAACGTGGCCGTCCAGCCGGTGATAGTCGAGGTGCTGGTGTTGGTGATGGTCAGCGGCTGGATCACGTACCCGTTGCCCCACTGGGTCTGTACGGTCGCGACGGCCGAACAGGTCCCGGTGGACGTGCCGGGCAGGGTGGTGATCTGGGCGGTGTTGGAGACCGGCGAGATGTTGCCCGCGGCGTCCCGCGCCCTGACCTGGTAGCGGTAGGTGGTGTTGGCGGTCAGTCCGGTGTCGCCGAACGAGGTCGTGGTCGAGGTGCCGACCTGGGTGAACGTGCCGCCGGTGGCGCCGGGGGCGCGCAGGATGTCGTAGCCGCTCACGCCGTTGTCGTCGGTCGAGGCCGTCCAGGCGAGGTTCGTGCTGGTGGACGTGGTCCCCGCGGCCGCGAGCCCGGCCGGGGCGGTCGGCGGCGACGTGTCGCCTCCGGTGGTGGCCGTGGTGAAGGTGACCAGGGCGGAGTTGCCCGACAGGTTGCCCGCGCCGTCCCGGGCCCGGACGTACACCTGGTACTGGGTGTTCGCGGTCAGCCCGGTCAGGGTGGTGGAGTTGGTGGTGGACTGGCCGATCTGCGGGTCGGTCGTGCCCTGCTCGCGGTAGAGGTTGTAGCCCGCCAGGCCGGAACCGCCCTGGTCGGTGGAGGCGCCCCAGGTCAGGGTGGCGCTGGTGGCGGTCACGCCGGACGCGGTCGGGGTGCCCGGGGTGCTCGGCGGGGTGGTGTCGGTCGGGTTCGGGGTGGAGTCGCTGAGGGTCGGCGTCGTCCAGTCCCGCCAGTCGGCCAGGTTGCCCTGCGCCCTGGACGAGATTCTGATCGCGCCAGGAGCGTTGCCCGTCTTCAGCAGGAACTTCTGGATGTTCTGCTGCAACGGGGTCCGCCATTCAGCCCTGTTGGCGCAGTGGGTGCCGTCCTGGACGTCGGACCAGTAGGTGATGTTCTCGCCCGCGCCGAGCGCCTTGTAGACCTCGGCGCCGCCCAGGGCCGCCACACTCGCGGACCGGGGGCCCAGGTTGGCGATGTGCGGGTTGTCCATGATGAACAACCCTCGCGGCGCGATCATGGCCACCGTTTCATGCGTGTCCACGGGAAGCCGGTTCGGGCTGCCCGTGAAGGAGCCGAACGCGTCGCCAAACCACGGCTGCTCGCCGTAGGCGCTGCTCAGGCTCTGGGCACCTTCCCCGGGGATCCCACGGAAGATGGGAACACCGGCGCTGCCCGACTCGATCGGCATGGTCAACGCGATGCGCTGATCGAACGCACCGGCCACGAAAGCACCCTTGCCGAACCGCGAGCATCCCGTGACGCCGGTCGCGTCCGCTTTGAGAATGTTGCCGCCCGACTGCTCGATGACGTCGATGATCCGGCTCACCCCCCAGCCCCAGGCGACGAGCAGCCCGGTGCTGCTGGTGTTGCCGTAGATGCTGTAGAACGCGCCTTGCTTGTTGTTCCGTGGGGTGCCCTCGCGTCCGACCACGTAGGGGTCGTAGCTGATGACGGCGGCGCCGGCCGCTCGGATGGCGGCCGTGTCCGCGCCAAATCCTCCATAGACAACGACGGCCGGGAAAGGTCCGGTGCCGCTCGGCAGTGAGACGCTCGCCGAGAAGCTGGAACTCCTGCCGTTGTGGTTCACGTTCACGGTGATGCTGGTGTTCGAGACCGTTCCCGTGACGCTTGTCGGCTTTCCGGGCTTCTCGCCGTAAACGAAGCGCTCCGCCAGCCTCTTGATCTCTTCGCGTCGGCAGCGCCAGTCGGACTTAGTGGAGATGCGGGTATTGTCCAGCTTCCTGAAGGGATCGGGGAGCCTGGAGTTGGTGGGCAAAGATCCTTCGCTGGGCAGGGCGGGCACGGTGCAGTCGGCACCTTCGTTTTCCACTCCAACAGCCGCGGCGGCCTCGGTGGAGACCAGGGCTACCGCTCCAGCGATCGAGAGCGTCGCCGCCACCGTCAGCGCGACGACCTTCGAGCGGATCCTAGAGCGACCTAAGCTGATGATCACTAGGCTCTCCCTTCCGGGTGGGTGTTCGCGATCAGTCTGGGAATCCGTTCGAAACACGTCAACGCAGGCGTCGAAATGTTTCTTTGTGCCGCACCCCTGAGCTGGAAATATGTCCATGACGAAGCCGAAACATTTCGGAAACTAGCTGAATGCAAAGGACGTTCCCGCTGCGCAGCCCGGCGCCCCGAAACTTTCGCTAGAGTTATGCCTTCGCCTGGAACGTCACCTTCCGGCCGTTCGCGGTGAATCTCGCGCGGGCGAGGCGGGGACCTCTCCCGGCGTCCCCGGCGAAGGTGAACGTCACCGTAAGCGCCGCCCCGGGTTCCAGCGCATCCGTACGCTCGCTCTCGAAGGTGTCCAGGCTCAGCCGCACGTTCCGCCACGGCGACGCCGAGCCGTTGTGCAGGGTCACCATCACCTCGCTCCCCTCCTCCCGCACCTCCAGCCCGTACGGCACCCGCGGATCGTCCCCGATCGACCGATCCAGGAGATCGACGAGCTCGGCGACCAGCTGCGGATTGCGCGCGGAGACGTCGTGCCGCTCACCGCGGTCACCGCGCAGGTCGTAGAGCTCGATGCGGCCTTCCGGCCCGGCTCCGGCGATGTTCGGCGCGAAGCGGATCAGCTTCCAGTGGCCGCGCCTGATCGCCTGCATCTTGCGCGGCCGGTTCCACAGCAGGAACGCATGTCCGGAATATCGCCCTCCGGTCAGCAGGCCGCGGAACGACTTCCCGTCCAGGTTGGCCGGAGCGGGGACACCCGCGAAATCGGCCAGCGTCGGCAGGACGTCCCACAACGCCACGGGCTCGTGAACGACCTTCGCGGTGAGGGACGGCGACCAGGCGATCATGGGCACCCGGATGCCGCCGTCGTAGAGCTGGCGCTTGACCCCGCGGAACGGCCCGTTGGAGTTGAAGATCGCCGGGTCGACGCCCTTCTCGTGGTGCGGCCCGTTGTCGGCGGTGAACAGCACCAGCGTCTCGTCCGCCACTCCGGCCTCCTGGAGCGCGCGGACGATGTCGCCGACGTGCGAGTCCAGCCAGGTCACCTGGGCGGCGTGGCGTCGGTTGGGACGGGTCCACGGCTCATTCGCGTACCGGCCGCTGTCGCCGGGGACCTGGCTCGGGGAGTGCGGAAGGATGGTGGCGAAGTGCAGGAGAAAAGGGCGGTCGTCGGCCTCCTTGATGAAGGCGACGGCCTTGTCGCGTAACAGATCCGGCGCGTACGTCTTGCCGTCGAGCGCGACCTTCTCCCGGTTGTGCCAGAGGTAGGACGGAAAATACTGATGGGCGTGGGCGTGGGTGATATAGCCGAAGAACTCGTCGAATCCCCGGACATTGGGATGGGAGACCTGGCCCGGCGCTTCGGGGCCGAACCCCCACTTGCCGATGCAAGCCGTCCGGTATCCGGCCATCCTGGCCAGGTCCGCGAACGTGAGGTCGGCGGCGACGAGGGAACGCTGCGGCCCGCCCTCCGGATTCTCGCGTACGGTTCCGTGGCCGGCGTGCAGGCCGGTCAGCAGCGTGCAGCGCGACGGCGCGCACAGCGAAGACCCGGCATACGCGCTGGCGAACCGGACGCCCTCGGCCGCCAGCCGGTCGAGGTGGGGAGTCACGATCTTCTGCTGCCCGTAGCATCCGATCTCACCCCAGCCCATGTCGTCAGCGAGGATGATGACGAAGTTGCGCGGGGTGCGGCCTTTCGCCGCCGCTGTCTCGGCCGCGCTCGCGGAGGTGAGCCCGGCCGCGACCAGGCCTCCGGTGCCCGCGAGAAATCCACGTCTGGTGGTGGGCAGCATTAATCCTTGACCTCTGGTGGAAGCGTTGGTACGGCGTTACGGTGGCACATCTCGCGCCAGGAGTTCGGCTATCTCGGGAACATCATGGCGACCGGAAGCGGCCCACCGTGCTGGACCGTACCGGATCAGATCTTTCTTCCGCCAGTGGCCCCTCGTCGCATGATCGAACCGATTGACAGACCCGGTCAGCGTCCAGGATTCTTCATGCGATATCCGATGGGGGCGGAGTTGAGTGGAATTTCACGTTCTCGGACCGCTGAGCGTCTCCCGGGACGGTCCGCTGATTCCGGTCGGTGGAGCACCAAAACTGCAGCTCACCCTGGCCGCGCTGCTGTCCAAGGCCGGCCAGCCGGTGTCGATCGACTGGCTGATCACCGCCGTCTGGGGTGACCAGCCGCCCGCGTCCGCGCGCCGCAACATCCACCTTTACGCCCACCAGCTGCGCCGGACGTTCGGCGCCGACGTCCTGGCCGGCCGGCCGGGCGGGTACGCGATCATCACCGACGCGCTCGACGCGACGCGTTTCCGCAGCCTGGCGGCGCAGGGGAACGCAGCGCTGGACCGCGGCGATCTCGAATCGGCGCGGGACCGGCTGCGCGCGGCGCTGAACCTGTGGCGGGGACCCGCGTTCGCGGAGTTCGGCGACTGCGCGCTCATCACGGAGGAGGCCAGGCGGCTGGAGGAGGCGCGGCTCACCGTGCACGAGCGGCTGGCGGAGGCCGAGCTGGGTCTGGGCGGGCACGTGGAGGTGGCCGCCGAGCTGGCCGATCTCACCCGGGAGCATCCCTACCGGGAGAGCCTGCGCGGGCACCTCATGCTCGCGCTGTACCGGTCCGGCCGTCAGGTCGAGGCGCTGGAGGTCTTCCGGGAGACCCGCGATCTGCTGCACGCTCAGCTCGGCATCGAGCCCGGCCCCGTGCTCCAGCGCCTGCACGAGGCGATGCTCCGCGGTGACGCGGAGCTCCTTCCCGCCTTAGATCAGCCGCCGCAGGAGGCGGACGACTGCCCGTACCGGGGGCTGATGGCGTTCCAGCCGGAGGACGAAGCGTGGTTCTTCGGCCGCTCCCACCTGATCGACCGGCTCCACGACCTGGTCGGCCGCCTTCCGGTGGTCGGCGTGTTCGGGGCGTCGGGCAGCGGAAAGTCCTCCCTGCTGCGCGCCGGGCTGCTGGGCACGTACGGCCAAGGGCTGATCATGACGCCGGGCGAGCACCCGATGGACACGCTGGCCGACGTGGTGGCAAAGGTGTCCAGCGACGATCCCAAAGAGCTCCGCGACGACCCCGCCGCCTTGAGCGCCGCCCTGAACGGCCGCCCGCTGCTGGTGGTGGACCAGTTCGAGGAGATCTTCACCCTGTGCGCCGACGACGGGGAACGGCGCCAGTTCGTCGAGTCCCTGCTGAGCCTGTCGGGCACCGTTCTCGTCCTCGGCGTACGGGCCGACTTCCTCGCCCACCTGACCCAGCATCCGGCCCTGGTCGAGGCGCTGGGCGGCGAGGCCCAGCTGCTCGTCGGACCGATGTCGCCCGCTGACCTGCAGGAGATCGTGGTACGGCCCGCCGCACAGGCGGGCCTCACCGTGGAACCCAGCCTGCTGGCCACGGTCCTGGCCGACGCCGCCGAGGAACCGGGCTGCCTGCCGCTGGTCTCGCACGCGTTACTGGAGACCTGGCGGAACCGCACAGGACCGAGTCTCACGCTGTCGGCCTACCAGGCGGCAGGCGGAGTACGCGGAGCTATCGCGCAGAGCGCGGAACGCGTCTACCACGAACTCGCCTCGCCGGAGCAGCAGGCCGCACGCAGGATCTTCGTGCGGCTGACCGCGCTCGGAGACGGCACCGAGGACACCAGGCGGCCCATCTCCCGGACCGAACTCGTCGGCCTGGCCCACCCCAGACTCACCTCGGGCGTGCTGGACCGGCTCGCGGCCGCGCGGCTGGTCGTCCTCAGCGAGGACACGGTGGATGTGGCGCACGAAGCGCTGATCCGGGCCTGGCCCCGGCTGCACCGCTGGCTGACCGACGACCGCGAGAACCTGTTCGTGCACCGGCGGCTCACCGGCGGCTCACCGACGCCGCGCAGACGTGGCAGGAGCTGGGGCGCGATTCCGGAGCGCTGTATCGAGGCGTCCAGCTGCTGGCCGCCAGGACCTGGGCGGAGGATCACCCGCAGGAGCTGAACAACGTCGAGAGCGCCTTCCTGCGGGACAGCGGCGCGCTGGAGGAGAGCGAGCGCACCGCGACCAGGCGCCGTACCCGGCTCCTGCAGCGCCTGCTGGCCGGGATGGCCGCGCTCTTCCTGCTCGCCCTGCTCGGCGGGGCGGTAGCCGTACGGCAAGGGCAGGAGGCCAGGCACCAGCAGTTGGTCGCCCTGTCCGGGCAGCTGGCGTTGAAGGCCCGATCGCTCCTCAGCACCGATCCCGATCTGGCCGGGCTGCTGGCGATCACCGCGTTCCGGCTCAATCCGGAGACCGAGACGCGAGGCGGCCTGCTGAGCCAGTCGGCCGCGGCGCCCCGCCGGATCGAGCTCAACGCCGACGGGCCGGTGATCTTCGGGGTGGGGTTCAGCCCGGACGGCTCGCGGCTGGCCTCGGCGGGCACCGACGGGGTGATCACCCTCTGGGATCCACGCCGCGGCACGCGCGTCGCGAGCTTCGTGGAGCACGCGGAACTCGCCGGGACGGCAGGCGTGTACGCGAGGAAGGTGGCCTTCAGCAGCGACGGCAAGCTGCTGGCCTCCGTCGCCAGGGAGCCGGGCGTCGCGGCGACCAAGGGCTCGGTGTTCGTGTGGGATCTGGGCACCGGCCGGCCGGTGTTCCGGCGGACAGCAGACAAGCTCACCGACGCGCTGGCGCTGAGCCCCGATGGCAAGAAGATCGCCTTCGGCGTGGGCGAGGGCGCGTTCGAGGTGTGGGACCTGCCCAGCGGAAGCCGGTACACGCTGAAGGGGCACCGGGAAGAGATCGCGGCGCTGGCGTTCAGTCCCGACCAGGCATTTCTTGTGTCGGCCACCGGCGGACTCGAGAAAGCCGTCGTGTGGGATCTCGCCTCCAGGGCGAAGATCGCCGCTTTCGGACCCGAGCATGTCCACCGGGTGGCCTTCGATGCCACCACCGGCACCCTCGCCACGGCCTCGCCCTTTCACGGGATAGGCTTCTGGAAGATCGATCACGACGGTGCGACCCTGGTGTCCGAGTTGCCCAAACGGTCGCCGTACGCCTGGGACATGTCCGCTCCCGTCGCCGGCCGGATCGCCGTCGCCGACGAGAACGGCCTGATCACCGTCTGGGACATCACGCGACGCCAGACCGTCGAGACCTACCAGGACAGAAGCATCACCGAAACGTTGTCCCTGGCCTTCAGCGCCGACGGCTCGATGCTCGCCTCGGCCGGATTCGGGCGGACCATCGTGGTCCGCGAGCGGGCCCGGCCGCCGTTCAGCGGGCACAGCGGGGCCGTGAACGACGTCCGGGTCAGCCCGGATGGCCGGGTCGTCGCGTCGGCGAGCAGCGACGGGACCGTCCGGTTGTGGGACTTGTACGGGAACCCGATCGCCACGCTCGGCGACCATCCCGATCACGTCCGGGCTGTCGCGTTCAGCCCGGACGGTCACCGGCTCGCGGCCATCACGCGCAGCCATACGGTCATCGTCTGGGACGTCGACGGCAGGCGGCAGCTCGCCACGATGTCGTACAACGGGCTCGGCGCCTCCACCGACATCGACTTCGATCCGCACGGGCGTTTTCTCGCGGCGGCCGCGCTCGGGCGGATCCGGTGGGACGTTCACGATGCCCATGATGTTCACGAGGTGCCGTTTCCTGGTCCTGCGTACATCGCCTCCGCGCTGGCGTTCAGCCCGCGCGAACCCCTGCTCGCCAGCACCGACCCCGCCGGAAATCTCATCGTCTGGGACCTGGCCCGGAATCGGGCGGCCCACGACTTCAGGACCAGGCAGGGGTCGGCGCTCGACGTCGCCTTCAGCCCGGACGGCAAGCTGATCGCCACGGCGGGAGCCGACCGGACCGTCAAACTGTGGGACACGCGGACCGGAAGCCTGCACACCACGCTCACCGGACACACCGCCCCGATCCAGGCCCTCGCCTTCAGCCCCGGCGGCCACGCGCTCGCGGCCGCGGGCGACGATCGCACGATCACCATCTGGGACGTCCCGTCCAGCACGCTGACGGCCACCCTCACCGGCCACACGGCCCCGATCAAGGGCCTGGCCTTCAGCGGCGACGACGACCTGATCTCCGGAGGGGACGACGGCAAGATCATCCACTGGTCGCTGCGGCCCGATTCGATGATCGGGAAGCTCTGCCGGGAGATCGGCCGTGACCTCACCCAGAACGAGTGGGCCACCTACCTCCCGACCGAGGACTACCGGCCCACCTGCTGAAAGGACGGCTTTCTGTGGGCGGCCACGTCGGTCGCCGCGCGGACGAAAGCGGCCAGGGCCGGTGACCGGCTCTGCTCCGGCCAGGCGATCATCATGGTGATCGGCGGCGCGTCGAGAACGGGCACGTACACCACGTCACCGCCCAGATAGGCACAAGCGGACTCCGGTAGCACGGCGATGGTCCGCCCCATCACGATGAGCTGCATCAACTGCCCGGCGTCGCGCACTTCGGGGCCGCCGTCCTGAGACAGGCCCACCCAGCGCGGCAAGACCTCACCCTCCAGGTCCGCCAAGGTCACCGCCTCCTTGCCGGCCAGCCGATGCCGGGCCGGCAGGATGGCAATCTGGCCCTCGACCAGCAAGTCCTCCGAGTCGAGCCCGGTCAGGTCAGGCCGGCCATGCAGCAGCCCGACGTCGGCGAACCCGCCGCGCAGCAGGGCCGCGTGCTCGCCAAACCCACAGAACAGCACCTCCACGGGGATCGCGTCCGGCTCGCGCTCGTAGGCGGCCAGGATGTCCGGCATCATGCCACCATCGCCGACGGCTTTCGTCACCAGAACCAGCCGGGGATCCTGCCGCCCCGCCCGCTGAGCACGACGCTCTGCCGCCGCCAGCCCGTCCAGGGCCCTCCTCCCCTCATCGAGCAGCACCTGCCCCGCCGCCGTGAGCGCGACCCTTCGGCTGGTCCGCTCCAGCAACACGACACCCAGACGACGTTCGAGCTGCTTGATGGCCCTGGAGAGCGGCGGCTGCGCGATACCGAGGCGCTCCGCCGCCCGGCTGAAGTTCAGCTCCTCGGCAACCGCCACGAAATAGGCAAGCTCGCGAGCATCCATACTCCCAGGGTATCGCTCGTGACCGAGCTGGTCTTGGCCCTCCGCACCCACCCCATGGTGAAGTCCGATCATGACAGCTGACACCAAAGTCGCCCTCGTGACCGGCGCGAACAAGGGCATCGGGTACGAGATCGCCGCTCAACTCGCCGCGCTGGGCATGACGGTCCTGCTCGCGGCCAGAGATCCGGACCGCGGCGGCAAGGCGGCCGAAGCACTGCGATCCACCGGCGCCGACGCCCACCCGATCACGCTCGACGTCACCCGCCCCGCCACGGCCACGTCCGCCGCCACACAGATCGAACAACGCTTCGGCCACCTCGACATATTGATCAACAACGCCGGGATCTCCGGAAGCCTCACCCAGCAGTCACCCAGCACCGCCAGCCTCGACGCGGTACGCGAGGTATTCGACACCAACGTCTTCGGCGTGATCACGGTGACCAACGCCATGCTCCCCCTCCTGACCCGCTCCCCCGCCCCCAGGATCGTCAACGTTTCCAGCGGCGTCGGCTCGCTGACCGCCCACGCCCCCGGCGGCCCCATGGCCTGGCTCCCAGGATTAGCCGGGTACGCCCCCTCCAAAACCGCACTCAACGCCCTGACCGTGCAATACGCCAAAGACCTCCGCAAGACCGGCATCCTCGTCAACGCCGCCGACCCCGGCGGCTGCGACACCGACCTCACCAGACCAACCGGCATCCCCGTCCACCGAACCGCCACCCAGGGCGCCGCCATCGCCGTACGCCTCGCGACCCTCGGCCCCGACGGCCCCACCGGCGGCTTCTTCAACGACGACGGCCAGGTCCCCTGGTGACCACGAAAAGCTACTGCCGCCCAGGCTGGCTCACCATCAATGTGCTCAACCCTCTTATTCGACGCCTGGGAACGGCCAGCACCCTCAAAGTCACCCGACGCCAGACCGGCACCCTCCAACGCGTCCCGGTCAACGTGCTCGAACTCGCCGGAGTTCGCTATGTGGTCTCCATGCGAGGCCAAACCCATTGGGTACGCAACCTCCGCGCCGCTGGCCGCTGCACCATCCAAAGACGGGGCAGGCGCCAGCCGTACCTGGCGGTGGAACTGTCCGAGGAGCAGCAATCACCCATCATCACCGCCTACCGGTCCCAATGGCAGGTCCAACGCTTCTTCGACCAAATGCCCAACTCGATCGACCATCCGGCCTTCCGCCTTGACCCGATCGAAAGCAGGGGGTGATCAGAGGGGTGATGCCGTGGCCGAAGCGGTTCGATCCAGGAAGTTCGCGACAAGGGGTACGTCGCGCTGCGCTAGGAAGTGATTGCGCAGGTCGGTGAGGGCTCCGGTGCCGCGTACCGAGTCCACACCGCCCATTCGACTCACTGCTCGGTCGGCGGTTGCCACCGCGCCGTCCAGGTCGCCGAGTGCGATCTGAGCTTCGGCTGGCCGGGCCAGATAGATCGCGGCACCTCGCGGAAACTGGCCCTCCTGGTACGTGTCGATTGGACGAGCGTCGGCTTCGGCGGTCTCGAAGCGATGCAACGCGTCCTTCGGCTGACCCAGGTTCAGGTCACTGCTGCCGTGCAACATCAGTAGCTCGCCCCAGTTCACCCAGTACACGTAGTCCGGGTCAGCCGAGGGGTCGGTGTCACGTGCCCGATCGTAGGCGTCGGTGGCCGCGTTCTGTGCGTGCGCGGAGGCGTGGCTGTCACCAGCGCGGGCGTACGCACGCGCAAGGCGAGCTTGGAGCATGGCGTCCATGCGCGGCGACCCGATCCTGCCGCTGTAGCCGAGGGCCTTGGTGACCAGGTCGACGGCACCATTCGGGTCGCCTGTGCTGTACCGCGCGATCGCCCAGAACGACAGGACGTTGGCGGTGATGGCCGGGTCGTCGGCGGTGCGAGCGGCGCGGAGCGCGGCCAGGTAGTACTCCTCAGCCAGCGCGGGCCGTCCGGAGTCGTAGGCGGTCCATCCGCATTGGCGCGCTGCCTCGGCTCCCGCCGCGTACAGGCGGCGGCCGGTCTCCAGGGTGTAGGAGCTCTCCTGCAGAGTGCTCACGATCAGGCGCAGCTGCGCCCGGGCCGCGTGGTGCACGTGGTTGGACCCGAACTGGTCGTCCTGGCGGCGTAACACGGCAAGTGACTGCTCGAACAGGCCTGGAGTCCCAGCCCCAACGCGCCGACCGGCGCTGCTGGCGTTGGCGGGGACGGCGTCGGCGGCTTGGGCGAGGACGGGGAGATCCCCATAATGATCAAGAAGCCTCGGCGGTCCATCGGGTCTCCCTGGGCAGCGGTACGGTCGAGATGCTCCAAAGCAAGCGCGGGCGTCCACGGGTCGTCCAGCAGACGATGCCGGGTACAGGCCAGGGTCAGCCAGTGCGGCCAAGGCCGAGCGTTGATCAAGTCGGCGGGGATGCCGTGCATGGCGGCCATGGCCTGCTGGGCGCTGGACTCGGGGACGACACCGCTGCGGATCCAGCGCGAGACCCGTTTTCGATCGTGGGCGATCGGGCCATAACCGAGGTCCCGATGGACCGTGTCCAACCGCGCCAGGAAGTCCAGAGCGCTCCACCCGGCGGCGCGCAGCAGGTATTGCAGCGGATGGGTATCGACGTCGTGCACGACACACCTCCGGGTGCCAGCAACAGGCCCTGGTCGGTCCATCATGGCAGGGTCACACGTGGCAGGGGCAAGGCGCCAAGGGTGGTTCACCCGCGATGGGTACGGCTGGGTACAGTCAGCGCCTTCCCTGCCCTGCCTGCGTGGCGAAGCCTGCAGGCATTCCGGAACGGACGCGTGTGAACGCCGGCTGCCAGTGACGGCAGAGCGGCGGAGTTTCCGGCCCCGCGGCGGCTTATTAGAGAGAGGGCACCATGGTGGACACGATGAGCGCCGATGAGCTTCGGGGGGCGCTGGTCGAACGGATCGTTTCCCGGCATCGGGCGCTCGGCTTGGTGTTGTCAGATGAGATCGAGAGCGCGCTGCGGGCGGTCCCCCGTCACCTGTTCACGGGCGATGTCAACCTGGAGGCTGCCTACGAGGACACCGCCGTCGTCACCAAGCGCGACGAGAGGGGCGTCTCTACCAGCTCCGTGTCGGCTCCCTGGCTCCAGGCGATGATGCTGGGCCAGGCCGGACTCAAGCCCGGCGACCGAGTTCTGGAGGTCGGCAGCGGCGGCTACAACGCGGCACTGATCCGCGAGGTCGTCGGGCCCTCCGGCGCGGTGACCACGATCGACATCGACGCAGAGATCACCGACCGCGCCGAGCGGTACCTGGCTCACGCGGGCTACACCGATGTGGAGGTGATCTGTGCGGACGCCGAGTTCGAACTCGTCCCTGGCCGGACGTTCGACGCGATCATCGTCACAGTCGGGTCGTGGGACATCCCGCCAGCCTGGTCATCTCAGCTCGCCGAGGGCGGGCGGCTCGTCGTCCCGCTCCGCACCAAGGGTCTGACCCGCTCCTGGGTCCTAGAGGGCCAGGGCGACGTCTTGGTGAGCCGGGGTCACCAGATGTGCGGGTTCGTACCGATGCAGGGGGCGGGAGTTCATCGGGGCACCGGGATACCGCTGCTGGACGGTGACGCGGTCGGCCTGTGGCTGGACGAGGGGGAGGTCACCGAGGCGGCGGCACTGTCCGGCGTCCTGGACCAGCCCCGTGCCGAGGTGTGGACCGGCGTCACCGTGGGCGCGGGAGTGCGGTTCAGCGATCAGGATCTGTGGCTCGCCACGACCCTGCCCGGTTTCTGTTTGATCACCGCGTCGCAGGAGGCGATCGACGACGGCATCGTGGCTCTGCCGTGGCAGTACGGCACGCCGGCGTTCGTGGACGGTCCGAACCTCGCCTACCGTACGAAGCCGCGTCCGGTCGACGCCGACGGTGAGCTCTTCGAGTTCGGCGCTTTCGCGCACGGCCCGCACGCGGAGCGGTCCGCGCGGCTGCTGGCCGAGCAGATCGCCGCGTGGGACCGGGCCGGACGGCCGGTCCCTCGCCTGTCGGTCCACCCGGCTGGCACTCCGGACGCGGACCTGCCCGACGGAGCTGTGCTGGAGAAGAAGCATTCCCGTCTCGTGATCTCCTGGCCGACGGCCAGGTAGTACCCCTTCCGGATCGAAAGGGATCTTGCGATGGAGCTGAACGAATTCACCCTCGATGTCCGTCTCGTGGCTACCGGACCGGCGGTTACGGGAGTCGCCACCGAGGATTGCACCAGCGACAACTGTGGTGACACCCCGGGGAGCGCCGGCATCGCCAACTGTTAGCCCCCGTCCGGGTGTTCCCGGCTCCGTCGTGCCGGGGCCGGGAACATCCCCGCCCTGAACGGAGGATCAGCAATGGCGCATCGACCGGGCTTTCGGGCCATGGACGCCGTCGTCATTCGCGTCGCCGCCTACCCTGACGCCCTGGTTCTCCCGCCCTGGCCGGACGCCCACGTTTCCGGATGGGTGGACTGGGTCTGTCAGGTCTGGGCGTTGGCGGGTGTGGCCGAAGCCGTCGGTGTGGCGAGCCCCGACCTGGCGCGCGTACTCACGGCGTTGTGCGAGAACCCGGGCCGGTTCCGGCCGCGCCAGGTCCGCCGTGCGGCCGAGGCACTGATGCGCTATCTGCTGCGGTGGACGAGCCGGGCGACACCGTTTGGCCTGTTCGCAGGAGTCGCTCCCGTCGACCTAACCCCCACCGCTTCGGTCGTGTTCGGTGAACGGCATACCGCCCTGCGTCGCCCTGACTCCAGATGGCTCGCGGAGATGATCGACGCTCTGGAGAGCCAGCCGGAGCTGCTCCGACAACTGCCGGTCATGGCGAACAACGTGGGGTTCGCGCGCGGAGGAGATTGGGTGCTGCCCTGTCAGCCTTGCGTGGGGGGACCGTTGTCGGACGTCTCCGTGCGCTACACCAGGGCGGTCCGCATGGCCATCCAGGAGGCCAGAACCCCGATCGTCTTCGGTGATCTCCTCGCGAAACTGGCCGCCGAGTCTCCCCAGACGCCGATCGCGGTCATCGAGGAGATGCTCACTGAGTTGGTGCGCCAGCGGATCCTGCTCACGAGTGCGCGGCCGCCGATGACCGTCACCGATCCGCTCGCCCATGTCGCCACCCAGCTCGACGGGCTGGAGGGCGCCTCTGCCGCCCCCGACCCGGGTCAGCGGCTGTCGGTCGACCTGCGGCTGGACTGCAGGATTGGCCTTCCCGCCGCCGTGATCGACGAAGTCGAGGCGACTGCCGCGATCCTGGTCCGGCTGGCACCGGGACGGCCCGCCTGGCGGTCCTACCACGCCGCGTTCGTTGACCGTTATGGTCCCGGCGCTCAGGTCGGGGTCAAGGAGCTCGTGGATCCCGACCGGGGACTCGGCTACCCCGCCGGGTTCCGGGGCTCGCTCTTCGACAACGAACCGCCGCTGGCGCGCAGGGACATCGTGTTGGCGGCCCTCGCCCAGGCCGCCGCCCTGAAAGGCTGCGCCGAACTGGTCCTCAACGAGGAGACGGTGGCCGAGCTGGAGACCGCCGGCACCGCCGGGGTGGTCCCGCACACGGAGTTACGGGTCACCCTGAACGCCTCCACCCCGGCCGCGTTGGACGGCGGGGACTTCACCCTCACGGTGGCCTGCGCGTCGCGGCACGCCGGAACCTCGGTGGGCAGGTTCCTGCACCTTTTCACCGCCGACGAACAGGACCGCATCGCCGAGGCTTACCGTGGCCTTCCGACAAGTGCGGCCGGTGCGATGGCCGTGCAGCTGTCCAGTCCTCCGCTGTCGGCCCGTGCCGACGCCCTCGCCCGCACCCCGGCCGTCCTGCCAGTGCTGTCACTCGGGGAACATCGCCCGCCGCTGGACTCGGCGGTCGATCTCGACGACCTGGCGGTCACCGCCGACGCCCACTGCCTGATCTTGATGTCGCTCTCACGCGGGCGAGCGGTCGAACCGTTGATGTTGAACGCGATCGACTTGCGCCACGGCACCCACCCGCTCGCCCGGTTCCTGTGCGAGGTCAGCACCGGGACGTCCGCGCCCTGCACTCCGTTCTTCTGGGGTCGCGTCGCCAACCGGTTCGCGTTCCTTCCGCGCGTCCGTTACGGCCGTACAATACTCAGCCCAGCCCGGTGGAAGCTCACCGCCACGACCCTGCCCGCCTCAACCGCCACCTCAGCGGAATGGGTGCGGGAGTTCCAGGAGCAACGGCACATACACCGTATTCCGGACGTTGTGCAGTTCGGCGAGAATGACGTCCTGATCCGCCTGGAACTGACCGAGTATGCGCACCTGGCGCTCCTGCGCCGCCACCTGGACCAGGCAGGCAAAGCGACGCTAACCGAGTACGGAACCGACTACGGCTGGATCGATGGCCGCCCCCACGAAATCGTCGTTCCCCTCGCCTCCACCGCGACGCCCCGCCCACTGACCCGACCTCTACGGCCAGAACGGACTCACCGCGACCCGGGCCATCTGCCAGGGGCCTCATCGTGGCTGTACGCGAAACTGTTCGGGCACCCGGGACGCCAGGCCGAGCTGCTCACGATCTCCCTACCGGACCTGCTCGCCGATTGGACGCATGGTGTCCCGGACAACTGGTGGTTCATCCGCTACGACACCCCGGCACCACACCTGCGGATCCGGTTGCACCTGTACGAACAGGACCTCTATGGGGCCGCCGCGCGCTCGTTCGGGCAATGGGCGCGCACCCTTCATCATGCCGGGTTGCTCCGCGATGTCATCCTGGACACCTACCGGCCCGAGACTGGCCGGTTCGGCACCGGCCCGGTCCTGGCCGCTGCGGAGGCCGTGTTCGCAACGGACTCCGCGGTCGCGGTCGCACAGTTGCGCACTGCGGCGAACGCCCAAGCCGCGACTGCGGCGAGCCTGGTCGACCTCGCGACGGGTTTCCTCGGCGCCGACGGGCCGCATTGGCTCGTGGAGCACGTCACCCACGGCGGGGACCCGGCGCTCGATCGGCACGTGCTGCGGCAGGCCCGGCGGCCAGTGAACGTTCCGTCAAAGTTGCTGGAGCGGCGGCGGACGGCCCTCACCACCTACCGGAAGCAGCTCGACGTCAACCACATCGACGTTGTCATGGCCGACCTGCTGCATCTGCACCATGCCCGCATGATCGGAATCAATGCGGAGTCCGAGCGGATCTGCATGCGGATGGCCCGTTCTGTCGCCCAGGGCCTGATCGCGCGAGGAGGAGGGAGCGGCACATCAACCTTCGCGACCGGGCTCGCCGCCAGGCCGACGGTATAGCCCAGCAGCTCAGGACACCTCACCCAGTCGGGTCAGCAGTCCAGTCACTCAGCGGTGGCGCCGTCGGGATCGCGCTCCTGCACATCGAGCGGGCCAGTACCGGCATCGCCGACTGGCAGGACGCGCACGCCTGGCTGGCCGCGGCGGCACGCGACGAACTCACTATCGGTGCGGACGCCTGCCTTTACCACGGGGCGCCCGCGCTCGCGTTCGCGCTCCACCTAGCCGGCCGGCCCGGGTACGAACCCGCGCAGGCGATCCTGGATGAGGGCGTCGCAGCCGTCACCCGGGACCGGCTCAATTCCGCCCAACGGCGTCTCGTGCGAGGCGAACGGCCTGCCCTCGCCGAGTTCGACTTGATCAGCGGCCTCACCGGTCTCGGCGCTCACCTGTGGAGACGTGACCCCGGGGGCGATCTGGTCAAGGAGGTGCTGGCCTACCTCGTCGCTCTCACCGAACCGGTGGGCGGACTCCCGGGCTGGTGGACGATATCGTCGGCCAGCCGTACCGCTGAAGACCCGCCTGGCGGGCACGGCAACAATGGGATGGCCCATGGCATCTGCGGGCCGCTGGCTCTGCTGGCTCTCACCGCCCGTGGCGGCCTAGTCGTGCGAGGTCAGGTCGAGGCTATCGGCCGGATCTGTGCTTGGCTGGACGACTGGCGGCAGGATCACCGGGGCGCCCCATGGTGGCCAGAAATGGTCTCCTTCACCGAAGTTCAGCAGGGGCGAACCACCCAACCCGGGCCGCTGCGTCCGTCCTGGTGTTACGGCACCCCCGGGATCGCGCGCGCTCAGCAACTCGCGGCACTCGCGATCGGCGACACCGACCGCAGGCTCGCCACCGAGTCCGCCCTGATCGGATGCCTCAACGACCCACACCAGCTCCGGCGGATCGGCGACCCGAGCCTGTGCCACGGAACGGCGGGACTGTTCATGACCGTCACCGCCTTCGCGGCCGACACGCTGGCCCCCCACGATCTGCCACTTGCCCGCGTCACCGAACTGCTCCTGGACGGTTCAGCCGGCACCGGCACACCTCCGGGGTTCCTGACTGGACACGCCGGCTACGGACTTGCCCTCCACACCCTCGCCCACCGCACTCCACCCGCCAGCTTCTGGGACGCCTGCCTGCTCCTCCGCTGACCGAAAGGGGCACCTGTGCAACCTGGCCAATGGCGGCAAGCCAACGTCGCCTTCTCCGACCCCGACGACGCCGAACGCCTAGCTGTGACGCGCATCGGCCCGGCCCTGAGGAACGCGGAAGAACACGGGCTCGTCTCCACCTGGTTCTTCATCCGGAAGGAGCAGTGGAGATTGCGGTGGCTGCCCACCAGCCCCACGGCCGCCGACAGGTTACTCCACGCCCTGGCCGGAGCCGACGAGTCGATGACATGGACCTCAGTCGTCTGCGAGTTCGAGTCGCTCGCTTTCGGCGGACCTATGGGCTTGGGCGCCGCATGCACCCTCTTTCACGCCGACAGCCGCCATCTCCTGCGCTGGCTGAAGACCGAACGGCCGCTCGGACAGCGCGAGACCTCGATCCTGCTGTGCTCCGCACTGTTGCGTAGTGCCGGTTTGGACTGGTTCGAGCAGGGCGACGTATGGGCCAGGGTCAGTGACCTCCGGTCGCGCGGGAACACCATTCCCACGGACTCGGAATATGCCCCGGAACTCCTCGACGCGATGCGAACCCTTATGACCACTGATACCACCTGCCTGTGGGACCCGGCCAAGGACGGCCCGTTGTCCGGCTACCAGGCCTGGCTAACCGCATTCGCCGAAGCCGGGGCAGACCCTCGCCCGTCTGAACCGCCACGGACAACTGGAGCGCGGCCTGCGAGCCGTCCTGGCCCACCACCTCATCTTTCATTTCAATCGTGCGGGTTTGGGCGGCGCAGAGCAGGCGGTCATGGCCGCCCTCGCGGTCGAGGTCGTCTTCCACAACCCCAGAACCCCCTGCGTACGGCGTTGATGGTGAGAAGGCCGGGACGGGTCGAGGCCGAGGTGGTGCGCTGCCGTCCGTCCTAGGGTGGACGGACGCGGGAGGTGCGCTGTGGCTGAGGGTGAGGCGGGCGGTAGCGAGACGGTTGAGGCTGTTCGGGCGGGCGATCAGGGGGTGTTCGCTGAGCTTGCGGAGCGTTATCGGCATGAGCTTCGGGTGCACAGTTATCGGATGCTTGGTTCTTTCACCGAGGCGGAGGACATTGTCCAGGACACGCTGCTTCGAGCTTGGCGTAAGCGGGAGAGTTTTCAGGGGCGGTCGACGTTTCGGGCCTGGCTGTATCGGATCGCGACGAATGCCTGCCTGGATGTTCTCTCCAGTCCCGCGCGCGGCCGGGAGGTTGTCGTGGCGGCGGGTGCCGATGGGATGCGGGTGCCGATGGCTGAGGTTGGGTGGTTGCAGCCGTATCCGGACGCTTTGCTGGATCTGGCCGCGCCTGGGGAGGGGGAGCCTGACGCGGTGGTGATCATGAGGGAGACGATTGAGCTGGCGTTTCTGGCGGCTATCCAGCACCTGCCGCCGAGGCAGCGGGCGGTGTTGATCCTGCGTGACGTGCTGGGCTGGCCTGCGGCCGAGACCGCGGCGGCGCTTGAGTTGAGCGTTGTCTCGGTCAAGAGCGCGCTGCAGCGGGCCCGGGTGACGATGCGCGAGCAGTTGCCTGAAAGGCGTTCGGACTGGGGGCGGGGTGCCCCGCCGAGCGAGGAGGAGCGTGCCGTGCTCCAGCGCTACCTGGAGGCCTCCGACCGAGCCGACCTCGCGGCGCTGGCCGAGTTGTTGCGTGCGGACGCACGGCAGACGATGCCTCCGCTGGCGGCCGTGTACGACGGGCGGGAGGCGATCCTGGCGATGTGGCGACCGGTCCTGGTCGGGCCGGAGGCTTGGGGCGAGTGGCGCGGGGTGCTCACCGCAGCGAACCGGCAACCCGCGGTGGCCAACTATGTCCGGCGGCACGGCGAGCGTGATTTCTCCGCCGTCAACCTCGACGTCCTGCGGATCGAAGGCGACCAGGTCGTGGAGATCACCACGTTCGGCGTCGAGCTGTTCACCGCGTTCGGGCTGGTCACGAGCTTGTGAGCGCGCGCCGATTCCTTTGAGTCCGCCCGCCCGTCATACGGGTGAGACACGAAGAGAGGAATGATCATGACCGAGAATATCCCGGACCCGGCGGTCAAGGCCCTGGATCGGCTGGTCGGTGTGTGGCGGGTCACGGGCGGGACCCAGGGGACGGTCACCTACCGGTGGTTGGCGGGTGGCTTCTTCCTTGTTCAGGACATCGAGATGGAGTCGGAGGGTAAGCCCATCAAGGGTGTGGAGATGATCGGCCGCGAGCGTACGTTCGGGTCGGAGGAGCCGGGCAAGGACATCAAGTCCCGCTACTACGGCAGCAATGGCGAGACCTTCGACTACGTGTACGAACTGGACGGCGACACCCTCACCATCTGGGGTGGCGAGAAGGGATCGCCCGCCTACTACCAGGGCACCTTCAGCCTGGACGGGAACACGGTGACCGGCGCGTGGGTCTACCCGGGCGGCGGAGGCTACGACTCCGCCATGACCAGGATCACGACCAGCCACTAAACACCTCCGGCCGGACCATGATCGAACGCCTGGTGGTGCATTCGGTGAATGTGCCACCAGGCGTTGAGATTTCAGGAATGCACCAGATCCGACGTCACCGGGGCGTCCCAGTCGATCACGTAGCGCTGCTCGGGGCCGAGCGTCTTCTCCGGGTTCATGGCGATCTTCATCAGGAGCGGCATCAGCAGGGGCATCAGCGCTCTGGCCACCGCGCCCGGAGCCTTGGCCTGGTTGATGCGTGCCGCGCGGCGGGCGACCTTCTCCACGCGTTCGCGCCGCAGGCGCTCGAAGGTGGCGTACGCCGAGGGGATGTCGGGCAGGTCGCGCAGGCAGCGGGCCAGTTGCACCGCGCTCTCGATCGCCAGCGAGGCGCCCTGGCCCGAGCTGTTGGAGGGGGCGTGCGCCGAGTCGCCGACCAGCACCATGCGGCCCCGATGCCAGTGCTTGACGGGCGGCATGATGTGCAGCGATCCCACCACCTGCAGCTCGTCGGCGTTGCTGGTCAGCAGCAGGTCACGGCCGGGATCGTCGTCGGCGAAGGTGGCGCGCAGGGTTCGCATCCACTCGGATGAAGGCACCGCGCGGGCCTCGGTGAGGCTCATCGGCCGCTCCTGCGGCAGGTTGATACCCCACCGGGTGCCGCCGCCTGGCTCCGGCCAGTAGAGGTAGTAGCCGCCCTTGCCGAAGGCGAAGGTCATCGTGCCGGGCTCGGCGTCAATCTCGTGCCGCGCGACCGCCTCGAATCCGAGCAGCCCGGTGTATAGGGGACCGGCCGCGTTCGGGTCGATGAGGCGGCGCACCGTGGATCGCACGCCGTCTGCCCCGACGAGGATGTCCGCGGTGGCGGTGCTGCCGTCGGCGAACCTGGCGGTGATGCCGGAAGCGGTTTCCTGCGTGTCGACCAGGCGCTTGCCGTGCTCGATGGTCACACCGCCGGCGACGGCGCGGTCGTGCAGGGAGCGGTGGAGATCGCTGCGGTGCACCAGTTGCAGGGGCGGCACGTCGGCCAGGCCAGGCATGTTCAGGTGCTTGCCGCCCACAGACATGACCATGCGCGGGAGCGGCGTGGAGATCGCGGTCACGGTTTCGGCCGCGCCGATGGTACGCAGGGCCGCGACGCCGTTCGGCGCGAGCGCGAAGGTGCCGCCGATGCCGTCGGCGGTACTGGGGTAGGCCTCGTAGACGGTTGCCGTGATGCCCGCCTTGTGCAGCGCGAGTGCGGCCACGGGGCCGGCGATGCCGCCGCCGATGACGATCGCTGTCTTTACCTGAGTCATGGTCTTCTCCCTTGGGTGATCGGTATCGCAGGTCCGAACCGCCCTGGGAGGGAGCAGGCTATCCTCGTGGTTGCCGCCTCGGGCCGAGCGCCTTCCCAGGTGTGGTTCGAGGAAAGGGTCCCGGCGTGGTGTTGGCGCACCGCGCCGGGGCCCTGAATCAATCCGTGGAGCTGGTCCTTTCGGCTAGTTCGGTCAGCTCCGCCGGAATCTCGCCGGTTTCGTGGAAGGCCCGCCACGCGTCCAGCCCCGGGTAGGCGCCCGAGGTGAGCTCGGCGAGCAGCGAGCGGATCCAGGCCGCTTCCGCCTCCTGGATGGCCAGGTCGTATTCCGACTCGACCAGGAACAGCCGCGGGATGTTCTGCCGCAGGTACTGCGCCAGCTCCTCGCGTGCGGCGGTGAGGTGGTCTTCGAGCAGGTCCAGCCGCCGCCGCAGGAGGCTCGTGGCCTCGTCCGGGTGGAGGGCGGCCAGCACCGACAGGCCGGCGCGGAAGCGCGGATGTTCCCGCACGGGCGTGGAGACCAGCTCGCGCGCCCAGTCGACGAGCTCCGCGCGGCCGTCGTCGGTGATGCGATAGACGGTGCGCTCGGGCCTACGGCCTTCGCGGACGCTCTCCACGGCCTCGATCAGGCCGTGTTTGTCCATGTTGCGGACGACTGTGTAGAGAGATCCCCACTTGATCTCCATGTCCTGGTCTTTGCCCCAGCCGCGCAGTGCGGTGGCGATCTCGTAGGGGTGCATGGGGCGCTGGACGAGGGCGGACAGCACGGCGAGTGCCAGCAGGTTGCTGACCTTGCGCTGCTTCGGCATTCCCCGCACCTCAATATCCTCGTTCACGATTACTTGTAGACGAGTATATGCACACGAATAAGCGAGGAGCAAGAGGCCCTGCGAGCCACGGCTACAGGTCGTTGCCTGCGTAGGACAGGTTGAAGCTCTTGTTGACCAGGGGGAAGTCGGGCACGATCGCGCCGTCGAGGGCGACGGGCAGCGCGGGCCAGTTGAAGAACGACGGGTCGACGATCTTCACGCGGGCGAGCGTGCCGTCGGGGGCGAGCTCCACCCGGTGGACGATGGTGCCGCGCCAGCCTTCGGCGATCCCGACCCCGGACGCGTGCCGGTCGATCGATGGAGGTGTGCTCCGGCCGGAGGCCGATCTGCCGACCAGCCAGGAGATCAGGGCGATGGAGGCGGCGATCTCGTCCGCGCGGATCTGGAAGCGGGCCAGGACGTCCCCGCCGGTGCGCAGGGCCGGGGTGAACGAGCCGAGGTCGGCGCTGGGATGATCCCGGCGGGCGTCCGCGTCGAGACCGCTGGCACGGGCGACGTAGCCGAGAGTGCCCAGGTCGCGGGCGGCCTCAAAACGCAGGAGTGCGGTGCCGGTGAACCGGTCGGCGACCACGGTGTGGGACAGGGCGAGCTCGACGATCTCGGCGACGTCCGCCCCGATGGCCGCCAGGCGGGCCGGATCGGGCAGCGCGCGGAGCGCCGCGCCGCCCAGGATCACGCCGCCGCGGAGCAGCCGGTGCCCGGTGACCTCGTCGTTGACGCGCAGGAGCTGCTCGCGCACCCGTCCCGCGTGCGCGTGCAGGATGCCGTGGGCGACGTCGTTGCACAGCGCGCCGAGGTCGGTGACGTGGTTGTAGAGGCGTTCCAGCTCCAGCAGGATCGCCCGCGCGCTGCGCGCCTCCTCCGGCACCGCCGTGCCGGTGGCCTCCTCCACGGCCAGGCAGTAGGCCAGGGCGTGGCCGACGGAGGTGTCGCCGCTCACCCGTTCGGCCAGCGGCAGCGCGTCGGCCGGGGCTCGGCCCTGGAAGAGCTTCTCGATGCCCTTGTGGACGAACCAGAGCCGGGCTTTGAGCTTGAGGACGGTCTCGCCGACGACGGAGAAGCGGAAGTGCCCGGGTTCGATGAGTCCGGCGTGTACGGGACCGACGGGAATCTCGTACACGCCCGGCCCTTCCACGGTGAGGAAGGGAAACGGTCCCTCGGGGTCGCCGAAGGCGGGGGGCGGGCCCGCGTCGGCACGCATCGGGTACCAGCCGCGTGGCCAGTGGTGGTGGCGGACCAGGCGCCGGGGCTGCGGGTGGTCGAGCGGCGTGATGCCGTACAGGTCGCGGATCTCCCGCTCGAAGCGGCCGGCGGGGAACGACACCCGCGCGAGGCTGGGCAGCGTGGGGTCGTCCGGCGGCAGGTGGAGGTGGAGTTCGGTGTGGTCGAGGCCGGGGGCGGCGAACAGGTAGACCACGCCGAATCCCCGGGCCTGCTGGTGGGCCGACATCAGGGCGAGCCGGTGGCCCCGGGCGATCAGCTCGGTGGCCGCGCCGGTCAGGTCGCCGGGGGTGAGGGTGCGTGTGGTCATGGCAGGGCTCCGGCGATGGCCGCGGCGGTCCGCAGCAGGGTGTTCAGGGGTCCGGCGGCGACGCCCAGGACGGCGCACGCGGCCAGCCCGGCGATCAGCGCGGCGGCCACGCTGCGGGGCATGGGGATGGCGTCGGCCGGGGAGGCGGGGCCCAGGAGCATGTCCCTGGCGTGCCGGCCGAGGGCGGCGGCGATGACCAGCACCAGCACGAAGGCCGGTGCGATCACCCAGCCGAGACCGGCGGAGAAGCCGGCCCTGGCGATGCCCAGCTCGCTGGCGAACAGGCTGAACGGTGGCAGCCCGAGCAGGGCCAGCAGGCCGAGCGCGAACGCTCCGGCCAGCAGCGGCGCGCGCGCCGCCAAGCCGCGCACGGCATGGATGCGGCTGCTGCCGACGGCCTGGTGGAGGTGCCCGGCGCTGAGGAACAGCACCGATTTGCCCAGCCCGTGGCCGAGGATGTGCAGCAGGACGGCGGCCAGCGCGAGCGTGCCGCCGATGGCCGTGCCCAGGGCGATCAGCCCCATGTGCTCGATGCTGGAGTAGGCCAGCAGGCGCTTGTAGTCACGCTGGGCCAGCAGCAGCAAAGCCGTGACGATCAGGGAGGCCAGGGCCACGATGACGAGCAGCAGGCGGGTGAAACCGGTGCCGAGGGCGGCGTCGGCGATCACCTTGACCCGCAGGATCGCGTAGAACGCCACCGACAGCAGCACTCCGGACATCAGCGCGGAGACCGGCGCGGGGGCCTGGCTGTGGGCGTCGGGCAGCCAGGCGTGCAGCGGCGCGAGCCCGGCCTTGGTGCCGAAGCCCAGCACGAGCAGGACCACGGCGATCCGCATCACCCCGGGGTCGAGCCGGCCGGCGTGCTGGGACAGGGTCGTCCAGTCCAGGGAGGCCACGCCCACGTGGGCGGCCGCGTAGTGCACCAGCACGATGCCCAGCAGCGCCAGCGCGATACCGACCGAGCAGATGACCACGTATTTCCAGGCCGCCTCGGTCGCCTCCCGGGTGTGCCGGTGGCCGACGAGGAAGGCGGTGACGATGGTGGTCGCCTCCACCGCCACCCAGAGCATGCCCAGGCTGGAGGAGAGCACGGCCAGGGCCATCGCGGCGACGAAGGCCTGGGTGAGGACGCCGTAGCGGCGCATGGCGCGCGGCCAGGTGTGCCCGGCGGCCAGTTCGGCCGCCAGGTAGGCGGGGCTGGCGGACATCGCGAGCAGGGCCACCACGCCGATCACGATCAGCATGTACGCGCTGAGCGCGTCCGCCCGCAGCAGCCCCCACAGCGCGGCACCCGGCCCGGTCACGGCGAGCCCGATCGCGGCGGCGAGCAGCCCGGCCGCGGCCGCCGCGCCCAGCCACGCGGTCACCCGGTTCCAGCCGAACACCGCGCAGCCACCGGCGGCGAGCAGGGGAAACCCGACAGGGGCGAGTATCAGCAGGGTGTTCATCAGTCGTGCAGCTCCCGGAGCTCGTCCAGGTCGGTGCCGCCGAAAGCGGCGCGCATCCGGGTGGTCAGAACCTGGAACACCAGCACGGCCAGCAGCACGTCCATCGAGATCCCCAGCTCGACCACGAGCGGCACCCCGCTGGTGGTGAGGAACGCGGTCATGGTGATGGCGTTGTCCATCAGCAGGAAGCCCACCACCTGCGACAGCGCGCGGCGCCGGGTGACCAGGACGAAGAACCCGACCAGCAGCACGGTCAGCGCGATCGGCACGGCCTGGGTGGCGGGCGTGGGCGACAGCCGTATCAGGGGCTGAGCGACGGCGTAAGCCAGCATGGCCAGCACCGCCGCCACCAGCAGCGAGGTCGCCACGTTCACCACGGGCCGCACTTCCCTGCCCGCACCGCCGGCGATCAGGGCGCGGCGCATCAGGTACGGCAGCAGCCCCGCGCGAAGCGCCCCGACACCGAGCCCGACGGCGACCAGTTCCACATCCTGCTCGTACACGCCGAGTACGACGATCAGCGCCGCCAATGCGATGCCCTGCAGGGCGAACAGCCGGACGATCGCCGCCAGGTCGCGCCGCCAGAGCACCATCATCCCGGTCAGCAGGAACGCGCCGCAGGCCAGGTCCAGCAGCGGGACGTACAGCGAGGACGGCAAGGTGAACATCGTTTCAGTCATGGACCTCACGCCAGGAAGAAGGACGCCGCGACGGCCAGCAGGGCCATCAGGAAGGACCCGGCGAGCAGTTCGGGGATGCGGAACAGCCGCAGCTTGGCCATGAACACCTCACCGACCGCCAGGAGGGCGCCCAGCAGAGCCACCTTGGCGATGACGACCACCGCCGCCAGCAGCAGGGCCAGCGGCCCAGCGTTCCCGGTCGCGATGCCCCACGGGGCGAACAGGCTGGTCAGCAGGCCGAGCAGGACCGAGAGGCGCATCGCGGACGCCCACTCGATGAGCGCCAGATCGGGCCCTGCGTACTCCAGCACCATGGCCTCGTGGATCATGGTCAGTTCCAGGTGGGTGGACGGGTTGTCCACCGGGATCCGGCCGGTCTCGGCGATCGTGACGATCGCCAGCGCGGCCGCCGCGAGCAGGCTGGCCGGGGAGATCACGGCCAGCGGGTCGGCCACCACCGAGGTGACGATCGTGCCCAGGTTGGTGGTGCCGACCCGGACCGACAGCGCGAACACCGACAGCAGGATGGTGGGTTCCACCAGCGCGAGCACGATCATCTCCCGGCTGGCGCCCATCCCGCCGAACGCGGTGGAGGTGTCCAGGGCGCCCAGCGCGAGCGCGACCGAGCCCAGCGCCAGCAGCGCCACCACCGCGAACAGGTCGGCGACCTCGTCCAGCGGCGAGGTAGTGGACACCAGCGGCACCACGGCCGCCACCACGAGCACGGTGCCGGCCAGCAGCAGCGGCGCGGCCCGGAACACCCAGCCGGTGCCGTCGGGGGCGATCGGCTCCTTGCGCACGAGCTTGCGCAGGTCCCGCCATGGCTGGCCGATCCCCGCGCCCGCCCGGCCTTCCAGCCGGGCCCTGACCTGGCGCATCATCCCGACCAGCAGGGGGGATCCCACCGCGACGAGAACCACCTGCAGCACCGCTCCGGCCATCACTGGAACACCGCCAGCATGATCAGCGCGCCGGTGAGCGCCCAGAATCCGTAGGCCAGGTAGCGGTGCACGCTCCCGGTGGCCAGGTGCCGCGCGCCCCGGCCGACGAAGGTGAGCACGGACAGCACCGGCTCGTACAGGCGACGCTCGATCCGGTCGGGCACCTTGGCCCGGAACCGCACAGATTCCACCAGGTAGGCGGATTCCTTGACCGGGGTCACGTCCACGTCGCTCTCCGGGGCCAGCACGTTGTCGAAGACCCGCTGCAGCGGCTCGGCGAACGAGGTCGCGGTGTACTCCATCCGGGCTGACATCGGGCCTCCGCCACAGTCCCACAGGCGGGCGGCTCGCCGTACCCGGCGGGTGGCGAACACCCGGGTCAGGGCCAGCGCGCCCGCGACCGCCACGCCCAGCGCGACGGCGATGAGCAGCGGCGAGATCACGCTGGAGATCCCGGCCAGGTGCAGGGACACCTCGCCGGTCACCGCGCCGGGGCCGGGGAGCGCCACGGCCACCGCGTGGCTCAGAACGGGGAGGATCGCGGTGGGCGCGAGCGCCAGGACCAGGCAGCAGCAGGCGGCCAGGGCCATCCCGCCGAGCATGGCCGGGGGACTTTCGGCCGCGCGTGCGGCCTCCGGGCCGCGCGGTTTGGCGAGGAATCCGATGCCGAAGGCCTTGACGAAGGTGGCCACCGCCAGCCCGGCCGACAGCGCGATCACGCCCACGGCCAGTGGCATGGTCACCGCCCCCACCACGCCGGAGGTCGGCAGCGCGTGGATCAGGCTCTGCAAGAGCAGCCACTCGCTGACGAACGCGTTCCCCGGCGGCAGCGCGGACGCGCACAGCGCCCCGACCGCGAACAGCCCGGTCGTGTACGGCATGCGCGTGCGAAGCCCGCCCAGCTGATCGAGATCGCGCGTCCCGGTGGCCCGCTGCACCGAGCCCGCGGCGAGGAACAGCAACGTCTTGAATCCGGCGTGGTTGACCACATGCAGCAGCGCGGCGGTCAGGGCCAGGGCCGCCAGGACGGCGTTGCCCCAGGCGGCGAACAGGCCCGCCGCGCCGACTCCGATCAAGACCAAGCCCATGTTCTCCGTGGTGGAGTGGCCGAGCAGGCCTTTGAGGTCGGCGGCCACGGCGGCCTGCAGGATGCCGTACAGCGCGGAGATCGCGCCCGCGATGAGCACGACCATCCACCACCAGACCGGTCCGCCGTGCAGCAGGTCCAGGCCGACGCGGACGATGCCGTACACACCCATGTTGACCATGGCGGCGCTCATCAGGGCCGAGATCTGGCTCGGGGCCTCGGGGTGGGCTCGGGGCAGCCACACGTGCAGCGGGACGATGCCGGCTTTGGAGGCGAATCCCACCACCGTCGCCAGGAACACCGTGCCCCGCAGGGCGGGGGACAGTTCCGCGTGCCTGAGCTGGTCGAAGGACTCGCCGCCCGCTCCGGCCGCGAAGGCGAGGAGGCCGGCCAGGATCGTGACGAAGCCGAGGTGGGTCATCACGCCATACCAGAGACCGGCCTCGCCCACCGCGGACCGGTGCCGGTGATCGGCCACCACCAGCAGCAGGGAGGTGATCGCCATCAGCTCCCACGCCACCAGGAACGTGCTCACGCTCGCGGCGGCGGGCACCAGCAGCAGCGCGGCCACGAACAGGGGCGCGGTGGCCTGCACCACCCGACCGTCGAGGCCGTCGCGCGAATAGCCGATGCCGTAGATCGCCGCGCAGAGCGCCACGACGCCGGTGACCGCGAGGAACAGCCCGGCCAGCGGATCGATCGCCAGCCTGACCCCGGCCAGCGGGAGCAGCTCGGGGAGCCAGGCCGACCAGGATTCGCCGAGCAGGGCCGCCAGGCCCGCCGCCGTGCCCAGCGCGCCCGCGCCCGCCGTACCGAGACCGGCCAGCGGGAGCCGCAGACGGGTCGGCGCGACGAGCCCGGCCAGCGCCGAGGCCGCGCAGACGGCCAAGGCGGTGCAGAACAGCGTGCCGACCAGGTTCATCGGCCGGTCAGCTCGCGCAGCGCCGCGACGATCGCCTCCGGTCGCGGCGGGCAGCCCGGAATCTCCGCGTCCACCGGCACCACGTCGCTGACCGGTCCGGTCACGCCGTATGCCCCGGCGAACGCACCGCAGTTCCTGGCGCAGTCACCCAGCGCGATCACCAGGCGGGGCTCCGGCACCGCCTCGTAGGTGCGGCGCAGGGCCATCTCCATGTTGCGCGTGACCGGTCCGGTCACCACCAGGGCGTCGGCGTGGCGGGGAGAGGCCACCAGCCGCGCGCCGTAGCGCTCGGCGTCGTACACCGGGCCGAAGACCGAGGCGATCTCCACCTCGCAGCCGTTGCACGAGCCCGCGTCCACGTGCCGGAGTTGCACGGAGCCGCCCAGCTCGGCCGCCGCGGGCAGGACATTGCCTGGGGCACGCTCCGGGGCGGGTTCCGCCACCCGGCCGGTCTTTCTGATCTTTTGCCACAAACTCACTACCGCGACTCTCCCTGTCGTACCCAGATCCCTGATCCCGAGCGGAGCGTCAGCCTGGGCGGGGCTGCTCGGCGTCGCGCAGTTCGGCCAGCAGCTCGCCCTGTCCGACGATCATGTCGGTGAGGATCCGGCGCGCGGCACGCATCAGCTCGGCCACGTCGGGGCTGCTCAGCGCGTAGACGACGGTGGATCCGTCGCGGGTGGACGTCACGATTCCGGCCCGCCGTAGCACCGCCAGCTGCTGGGACAGGTTGGACGGCTCCACTTCGATCTCGGCGAGCAGATCGCGCACCGGATGTGGCCCGGCCTGCAGGAGTTCCAGCACCTGGATGCGGACCGGATGCCCCAGGGTCCGGAAAAATTCCGCCTTGGCCTGATACAGGGGAACCGGCATCGCTCAGCCCTCCCCTTCCAGAACAGGATTCTGCGGATCTAGAGAACACATGATGTCGATAATTGCAGAATTCTTCAAGTCGCAAACGTCCGAATTGAGGGAGATCGTTGTTGGTGCGCGTCAGAGTTCGGAGGCGGTGATCTCGTCGGCGGCGGCGATCAGGCGGCTCGCGGTCCGCTCCACGTCGAGATCGATCATGGAGACGATGCCCAGGCTGGCGTCCAGCGCGTGCCCTTCGGCCGTGTAGAGCGGCACCGCGATGCCGACCGCGCCGGGGGTGAGGTGGCCGCGGGTGACCGCGTATCCGCGCGACCTGGCCTCGATCACGGTCTCGGAGTCCCTGACCTGGGGATCGCGGGACATCATGATCGCGATACCGCTGGCGCCCTGGGCCAGCGCGTGCCGCGCGCCGCTGCGCTGGGACAGGTGGAAGACCGCGTCGGACGGTTCGACCACGGCGAGCACCACCGCGTCGTCGCCCTCGGCCACCACGCACTGCGCGGTGACGCCGAGCTCCTCGGCCAGGGTGCGCAGGTGCGGCAGCACGGCGCGGCGCAGGTGCGGGTTGGCCTGCCGGGCCAGCTGGATCACGCCGAGACCCAGCCGGTAGCGCCCCGAGCTGCCCTCGGCGGCCAGCCGGTGGGTGCGCAGGGTGGTCAGCAGCCGGTAGACGGCCTGCCGGTGCATGCCGAGCGAGGCGGCCAGCTCGGCCACCGTCATGTCCCGGTCCTCGGTGGCGAGCAGTTCGAGCAGTTTCAGGCCGCGGTCCAGGGTCTGCGAGCCGCTGACCGGACTCGCGCCCTCGGCGGCGTGATCACTAGCGCCCAAACGAAGTCACCCCTACCGCTGTCGGTGTCCACCCGCGCGCCCCGCTCGCGGCGGGGTCGCCCGGCGCCATTCGCCGCATCTGAGTCATCCTCCGACGATCATGTTGGCCGCGGCGTTGCGCCCCGCGATCCGGCCGAACGCGAGGCATTCCGCGATGCTGCCCCCACCCGCCGGATAGAGCAATCCGTGCAGCGATCCTAGCTCACCGGCGGCGTACAGGTTTTCCACGAAACCGCCGCGAACCGAGGCCACGCGGCTCTCCGCGTCCCGGCGCGGGCCGCCGACGGTGTGCGAGCCGCCCGGCCACAGCGGCACCGCGAAATAGCGGGGGCCGCGGATCGGCGTCAGGGTGGATGGGGCCCGGCCGAAGTCGGCGTCCTCCCCTGCCGCGCAGTGCGCGTTGTAGCGGTCGATCGTCGTTTCCAGGGCCGCCGGGTCGAGGCCGCAGCGCTCAGCCAGCTCGGCGGCCGAGTCCGCTGACAGGATCCAGCCGCGGCGCAGTTCCTCGGTGTTGTCCTCGCTCCAGGTGAAGTCGCCGACCGGTCCGGCGGGGCCTGAGTAGGTCGGCACCAGCGTGGCCTCGTGGAACCTGGCCTGGTCGAAGATCCACCAAGTGGGCACGCGCGGATGCTTGAGCCGGGCCGCGTCCATGCCGAGGAGTTCCAGGTGGGCGGCGTGCTGCCGGCCGGGCTCGCGGAGGAACCGGCGCGCGGAGCCGTCCACGAAGATCGAACCCGGGGGGCGCCTGCCCTCGGCGGGGCCGAACCTGCCTGATCCCCACAGGTCGATCGCGGTGCCCCCGCCGTAGCCGCTGTCCGGAAATCTGGCCACAAAGTGGCCCGGCCAGACGTTCATGTGCCACAGCTCGGCTCCCACGTCCACTGCCATCGCGATGCCGTCGCCGGTGTTGTGCTCGGTGCCGTAGAAGTGCACGGGGGTGACCGGAAGGTACTGGGTTTTCAGCCGCTTGCTGGCCTCGTAGCCGCCCACCGCGAGCACCACGCCGCGGCGCGCGCCGATGCGCTCGTGTTCCGTCTGGACTCCGGTGACCGCGCCGCGCTCGTTGGTGAGAAGCCAGCGGGCGGCAGTGCAGTACAGGACCTCGATGCCGCGTTCGGCGACGAGGTGGCGCAGGAAACCGTGCATCGGGCAGCCGGTGTAGCCCGCCGGGCGGGGGCCCGGCTTGGCTTTGTAGACGGTGATCGCGTCGTGGCCTGGCACCGCGTGGTGCTCGCCGAGGATGCCCGTGTCGGCGTAGCCGCAGCCGTGCTTGTCCAGCCAGGCCGGATTGGCGGCGGTCTCCCTGGCCCAGGCGCGGATCAGCTCGGGGTCGACCCGCTCACCGTTGACGGCGTACAGCGCGGACAGGTACTCGGCCGCGCGCTCGACGTCCGTGGGCACCAGGAAGAAGCCCGCCGCGTACCTGCTGTTCGGCCGGTGGTCGCCGGCCTGCTGCTTCTCGAGGACGAGCACCTCGGCGCCGGCGTCGTGGGCGGTGATCGCGGCGACCGCGCCGGCGTCGCCGAACCCGAGCACGACAACATCGACAATCCGGTCGTACGGCCCGGCGTGGTACATCGCGATCTCCTTGCTCAGGCCAGCCCGAACAGCCGGGCCGCGTTCTCCTTGAGGATCTTCGGGCGGACCTCGTCCCTGATCTCCAGCTTGCCGAAGTCGGCCAGCCAGCGATCCGGGGTGATCATCGGGAAGTCCGAGCCGAACAGCACCTTCTCCTTCAGCAGCGTGTTGGCATACCGCACCAGCAGCGGCGGGAAGTACTTGGGCGACCATCCGGACAGGTCGATGTGCACCTTCGGCTTGTGCATGGCTACCGAGAGGGCCTCGTCCTGCCAGGGGAAGGACGGGTGGGCCAGGATGATCTGCAGGTCGGGGAAGTCGGCCGCCACGTCGTCGACGTGCATCGGGTTGGAGTACTTCAGCCGCAGCCCGCCGCCGCCCGGGAGTCCCGCGCCCGCGCCGGTCTGGCCGGTGTGGAACAGCGCGGTCAGGCCGTGCTCGGCGATCACCTCGTACAGCGGGTAGGCGAGCCGGTCGTTCGGGAAGAAGCCCTGCGAGGTGGGGTGGAACTTGAAGCCCCGGACGCCGTGCTCCTCGATCAGCCGCCGGGCGGCCGCGACCCCGGCCGCGCCCCGGTGCGGGTCGATGCTGGCGAACGGGATCAGCACGTCGGCGTGGCGGGCCGCCTGCTCGGCTACCTCCTCGTTGGAGGGGATCTGCTCGCGCCCGCTCAGGTGCATGGTGTCCACGGTGAAGATCACCGCGGCCATCCGCCGCCGCCGGTAGTACTCGGCGATCATCGGTACGGTGAACCTGGTGACCGCGCCCGCTTTGAAGTAGTCGGCCATGGCGGCGAAGGCTTCGTCGCCGTCGGCGGTGGCCGGGCTGTCCAAGATCGACGCCTGCACGTGGGTGTGCACGTCGATCGCCTCCAGCGCGGCCACGTCCATGGCTGGGCTCGCTTGCCCGCTCACCGGGCCGCTCCGTTCCGCACGGCGTCCGGCACGCCGGGCGCCGGGTCCTGGGCGGCATCGGACACGCCGGGTGCCAGGTCCCGCGCGGCGTCGGACACGCCGGGTGCCGGGTCCCGCGCGGCATCGGACACGCCGGGTGCCAGGTCCCGCGCGGAGTCGGTGATCAGTGCGGTCGCGGTGCCAGTGAGGACCTCGGTGCCGGTGGCGTTGACCGCGGAGAGGGTGATCTCGGCACGTCCCTCGGCCATGCCGGTCACCTTGGCGGTGACCGTGAGGGTGTCGCCCGGCCAGACCGGGGCCTTGAACCTGGCCCGGTAGCGGAGGATGTTCTCGTGGCCGAACCAGCCGGTCAGCACCCGCCCGGCCAGGCCCATGGTGAGCATGCCGTGGGCCATCACGGTGGGGTTTCCGGCCACCTGGGTGGCGAAGGGCTCGTCGGTGTGGAGGGGGTTGTAATCGCCGGAGGCTCCGGCGTACATGACGATCTGGGTGCGTTTCAGGTCGGTGACCACCACCTCGGTCCTCTCCCCCGTCATGACGCCACCGCCACGATGACCGTGACCGTGGTGGAGCGGGCGACGAGCTGCTCGTCCGCGTCGTAGAAGTCGATGTGGCGTTCGGTGAAGTTCAGCACGCCACGGCCGCCCGGTTTCTGCCAGGTCCGGCCGTCGCGCCGCCGCGCGGACAGCGTCTCGCCGATCCGGAGCGGCCGGATGTACTCGAACTCCTGCTCCGCGTGGAGCCCGCCGGGGCCGCCCGAGGCCACGCCAGGTTCTGCGCCGGAGCCGTTCCAGGGCTTTCCCGGCTCCATGCGCAGCGGCCAGTCCGGGTCGAACTGGGCGAACGCGATCGGGAAGGTGGGCGGGACGGCCGCCGCCTCCGCGCCCGCCGTCCCCTCACCCGCCGTCTCCTCGCCCAGGGCGCGGGCGAAGGCCAGCACGTGGCCTCGCTCGATCGGGAACGGGGTGCCTGTCACGGTGCTGTCTCCTCTGTCACCAGTTGCCTGGCCAGCGAACGGTTGGCCTTTCCTGCGGGCGTCCGGGGGACCACGCCGACCCTGATGATCCGGCGCGGGCTCTTGTACGCGGCCAGCCGGTCCCGGACGTGCTGGATCAGCTCCTCGTCCGGCACGCCGCCCAGCCCGCTCGCCGGGGCGACCACGGCGGCCACGATCTGGCCCCAGCGCGGGTCGGGGATCCCGACCACGATCGCGTCGTCCACGGCGGGGTGCGTGATCAGTGCCTGCTCGACCTCCTCGGGGAAGACCTTCTCGCCGCCGGTGTTGACCACGCCGTCGCCCCGCCCCAGCAGGATCAGCCGACCGTCCGCGTCCAGCGAGGCCAGATCGCCCGGGACGGCGTAACGCACGCCGTCGATCGTCCGCCAGATCCGAGCCGTCCGGTCCGGATCGCCGAGATAGCCGACCGGCTGGGGGCCGGCGCTGGCCAGCACGCCCACCTGCCCGCTGCCTGGCTCGATATCGCGATCGTGCTCGTCCAGAATGCGGGCCACCGGCGACAGATTGAACCGCCCATCGGCCAGGTCCGCCTCGGAACTCGCCTCGGCCAGCCCGAACGGCCCGCCCTCCGAAGCGGAGATGTTGTCGACCAGCGTGAGCTTCCGCCCCCGGCGCAACAGCTCCCGCTTTACCTCGGTGCTCCACAGCACGCCCGAACTGGTCATCCTCCGCAGGCTGCCCAGGTCGTACGGATTGCCCGCGCGCTCGGCCGCATCCAGGGCGTCCACCAGCGGGCCGCCGAAGGCGTCGCCGACGATGACCATCTCGGTCACCGCGTGCTCCTGCACCGTCCGCCACACCTCCTCCGCGTCCAGCGAGCGGGAGTCGCAGAAGCAGAGCACACCACCCGCGAGCAGGGTACGCATCGCGTGGAAGAACCCGGTGCCGTGCATCAGCGGCGACATCGGCAGCACCACCGGGACCTGGTCTCTCACCTGCAGCTCGCGGACCCGCTCGGCGACCTCGGCCGGCGTCGTGGGGGTGGCGAGGCCCTGCTGGCGGAAGACCCCGTTGAGGATGCCGAGCAGCCCGTCACGGTCCCAGATCACGCCCTTGGGCGTGCCGGTGGTGCCCCCGGTGAGCAGGATGATGCCGTGCGGGGAATCCTCGGCCGGATCGGAAACCGTGGCCGGGGACCCGGGACCGGAAACCGTGGCCGGGGACCCGGGACCGGAAACCGTGGCCGGGGACCCGGGACCGGAAACCGAAGCCGGGGACCCCGGTTCGGAAACCGTGGGTGGGGACCCCGGTTCGGAAACCGTGGGTGGGGACCCCGGTTCGGACTCAGAATCGGGCTCGGCCGCACGCTCGAATGCCAGCGCCCCTGGCACCACCGACGCCTCGTCTCCGCCGACCTCGAGGAGAGCGATCGGCGCGGGTAGCTCATCGCGGATCCCGCGCACCCGGTCGGCCAGGCTCGTGTCGTAGACGAGCGCCGCCGCGCCCGTGTATTCGAGCACGTAGCGCAGTTCCTTCTCCCGGTAGCGGTAGTTGACGTTGACCGGCTGCGCGCCGATCTTGAACGCGGCAAGCACCGACTCCACATATTCAAAGGAGTTGAAGAGGGCGATGGCCACCGTCGAACCGACACCCACCCCCCGCTCGGCCAGCGCTCGGGCCACCCGCTCGGCGCGGGCCTCCAGCTCTGAGTAACCGCGCCGCCGATCGCCCTGGATCATGGCGGGGCGATCACCCGCGGCCTGCACCGCCGCCCTTAACGCAACGGCCACGCTCATCTTCGGCTCGGTCATTGTCATTGTCGATGCTGATGATTCACGCAAGATGGCCTCCTATCCGGGTGAAACCTCGTAGCAGGTCCCGCGACAGGATGAGTCGCTGGATCTCATCCGTCCCCTCGAAGATCCGCATCGCGCGGACCGCGCGATACCACCCCTCCAGCGGGAGTTCCTTCGTGTAGCCCATCCCACCGTGGATCTGCAGGGCCCGATCGACAACCCGGCCTACCATCTGGCAGCAGAAGAGTTTCGCCATCGCCACGGAGTGGCGCGCGTCGGCCCCCCGATCCACGTCCCACGCGGCCCGCAGGGCAAGCCAGCGGGCCGCCTCCAGCTCGGTCTCCGAGTCGGCGATCATCCACTGCACGGCCTGGTTCTCCCCGATCGCCCGGCCGAAGGTCTCCCGGAGGTTGGCGTAGTCCACCGCCATCCGCAGGCACCGCTCGGCGATCCCCACGCAGTGGGCGGAGATCACGTGCCGGCCCCTGCCGATCCAGCGTTTGGCCAGGTCGAACCCGGCGCCCACGTCGCCGAGCACCTTTCCTGGCGGCACCCTGACCTGGTCGAAGAAGAGCGTGGCCGGCTGGTGCCAGCTACCCATGGTCGGGATCGGGGTGGAACTCCACCCGGCGTCCCGATCCACCAGGAACGCGGTCGAGCCGTGCCGCGCTCCCCGCTCCGTATCTGTGACCGCGATGACGATCGCGTAGTCGGCGTCGTCGCCGTTGCTGATGAAGGTCTTCTGGCCGTTGATCACCCAGTCGCCGCCGTCCTGCCGGGCCGAGGTGCGGATGGCCGCGGCGTCCGATCCGGCGCCGGGTTCGGTCAGCGCGAAGCAACCCAGCCGCCGGCCCTCGATGGTGGGTTTGAGGTATTCCTCCTGCTGGGCGGCATCCGCGGCGTACAGGATGTTGTCGGCCTCGCCGCCGAATCGGAACGGCACGCAGGTTCTGGCCACTTCGATGTGGATGAGGGCCTGGGTGAGGGCGGGCAGGGCCATTCCTCCGTACGCCTCCGGGGTGCTCATCCCCCAGAAGCCGAACTCCCTGGCCTTGGCCTGGAGGGCACGTTCCTGTTCGCGCGGCAGCCGTACCGCGCCGCTTCGGAGGAACTCCTCCTCCAGTGGAAGCAGCTCCTTGGTGACGAAGGCGCGGGCGGTGTCGCGGATGTCGCGCTGCTCGTCGCTGAGGTCGAAGTCCATCAGCCCACCTCCGAGTCGCGCCGGGGCAGGCCGTGGGCGCGCACGTTGGAGATCATCGCCGCGTCCAGCATCCACTCCTTGGCCAGCGCCGGGTCGGCCGCGATCTGCGACATACGCCGCCGGAAGCCGCGCCGCTCGGCCTCGTCCTGCTCGGCCATCTCGGTGGTGGTGCGGTGGGTGATCTCCTGCACCGCCTCGATGGCGGCCTTGCGGCGGCGCTGCGCCCAGGCGTCGAGCACCTCGTCTCCGGTCCCGTCCTGCAGCACCTTGCCGAGCTGGACCGACAGGTCGAACGCGTCGTGGATGCCGCCATTGAGGCCCATGCCGCCCATCGGGCTGTTGACGTGCGCGGCGTCGCCGAGCAGCAGCACCCGGTCGGTGCGGAAGTTGCCCGCCACCCGCTGGTGCACCGAGTAGATCTTCCGTTCCCGTAGCGGCAGCTCCGGGTGGTCGCCGAACAGGCCGCGCAGCCGCTCGGCCACGTACCCGTCGGCGAGTGCCTCCTCGGCGCCGAGCTCGGGCCGTACGGCCACCACGACCCGCCACACGTCCGGAACCCGCAGGATGAGCAGGTGCTCGCTGGGGTCGGCGATGTAGTTGACGTCGCAGATGCCCGGCAGCAGGGTCTCCACCGGGTAGTCGATGCTCAGCACCAGGTAGCGGTGGTCGTAGGTGAGGCCCTCGAAGCTGGTGCCGAGGGCCTTGCGCAGGGTGCTGCGCGCGCCGTCGGCGGCCAGCACCCAGCGGGCCTCGACCTGCTCCCCCGCGACGGTGGTGAGCACCGCGGCGTCGGCGTGCTGGGTGACCCCGGTGATGCCCTCGCCGAACCGCAGCCCGACGTCCGGGTGCCTGCCGTCCAGCGCGTCGCTGATGATCTGGGCGTACTTGTACTGCTCCAGCTGGAGCCGGAACGGGTAGTCGGTCTCGCCGGCGAGCAGGCCGAAGTCGAACTCGGCGATCAGGCCGTCCCGCCGGTCCCTGATCTGGTACGTGCGGGCGATGATGCCCTCGGCCAGCATCGCGTCGGCGATGCCGAGGTCGCAGGCGATCTCCAGGGTCGGCGGGTGGAAGGTGGAGGCCCGCCACTCGGTGCTGAGCCGCCCGGCCTCCTCGAAGACGGTGACCGCGATCCCGCGCCTGGCCAGCGCGAGCGCGGCGGTGAGCCCGACCGGCCCCGCGCCCACGACTGCCACGTCGAGCACGCCCATCACCCGGCCCATTCGACGATGTGGTCGCACATGGTGGCGGCCAGGTCGGGGCGGCCCTGGAAGTAGTGGTCGGCGCCCTTGATCTCGACGAGCTCGCGGCGCTGGTGGCCGACGGCGTCGTACATGCCGCGGGCGTGGCTGGGGAAGGCCGCGCAGTCGGCGGACCCGTAGACCACCATCACCGGGGCCTGGACGCCGGGCAGTTCCCGGTACGCGTTGGCCCGGCTCCGGTCGTAGCTCCACTGGCTGAGCCAGGAGCGCAGGCTGGTCAGGTGCCCGAGCGAGGCGGGCAGGAAGTTGGCCACCCACGGGCTGCCCCAGATGGTGCGGGCGATCCGGTCGGAGGGGTCCAGGGTGAGGTCGAGGAAGCGCGGGTCGGCGGCGGTGCCGTGAACGACGAAGGGCAGGTCGTCGGGGGCCTCCGACCCACGCGTCTGCGAGCGCAGCGCCTCGATCTGCTGGAGTGCCCAGTCGGTGATCCGGCGGTTGCGGTCGATCTGGGCCTGGCGGTAGCGGGTCACGAACTCCGGGCTGTACACGGGGCCGTTGGCGGGCTCGAACATGTCGAGGTCCGGGTCCCGGTCGAAGGGCAGGTGCTCGTCGGTGATCGCCGGGTCGAGCCCTTCGGTGTAGACCACCGCGCGGCCGGGGTGAGCCATGGCCATGACCAGGCGGTCGGCCGGGAGCAGGTCGGCGGCGGTCAGGTCCGCCGGGTCCCCGGCCGGGGTGTGGGTGATGGTGGGGTTCTCGGCCTGCGCCTGGTAGAGCGCGGCCAGGCCGCCGCCACCGGAGTTGCCCACCAGGACGACCTGGTCGTAGCCGAGCTCGCGCAGGTGGCGGATGGTTGCGCCGACGTCCAGGACGCAGTTCTCCATGATCAGCGCGGAGTCGTTGCCGGCGTAGCGGGTGGCCAGGCCGACGGCGGCGACCCCCCGGGAGGCCAGTTCCTCCAGCGCGTAGTGGCCGATGAAGTTGGAGGACGGGTGCACGATCAGCACCGCGGTGCCGGCCGGGCGCCGGTCGTCCTTCCAGAGGGTGGCCCAGATCTTCCCGCTCAGCCGGGCGACGCCCGAGTTGATGTCGAGGCGCCCGCCCGGCGTCAACGGTACGGGGAGTAGTTCGCGGGTCAGCACGGGAAGCTCCTGAGGGGCGGCGGTTGGGACACGATCAGCGTGCGTTCCACGTCCGCAGGGTTTCGGCGCCCTGGCGGGCGTCGTCCTCGGTGAGCGGGCGGGTCTGCAGCGTCAGCTCGATCCGGACGCCGTTGGGGTCGAAGATGTACAGCGACTCCCAGACCCCGTCGTGGTCGACGATGCCGACGCTCTCCACGCCCTTGGCGGTGAAGTGCGCCTGCCAGGCGTGGAGTTCCTCCATCGAGTCCACGTTGAGCGCGATGTGCCGCACCCAGGAGGGCACCGAGTCGGGCCCCGGGTCTGGCAGGCCCTCCACCTCGAAGAAGGCGATGGCGCTGCCGTCGTGCAGGCCGAAGAAGGTGTGCAGGTACGGGGTCCGCGCACCGCTGGAGGGGACCACGTCCAGCTGGATCGCGGTCAGGAATTCGCACTTCAACACCTCGGTGTAGAAGTCGTGCGTGGCCTGCGAGTTCCAGGTCGGGTAGGCGATGTGGTTGAGCGAGCGCGGTGCGCGGAGAGCGGCGGTCGCCATCATCACTCCTCGATCTTGTTTCAATTATCGGACAACTAGTCCGAAATATGTGTTTGATTGTCTGGCGGTTCGTACCGTTCTGTCAACCGCCGTCACAACACCACCGCGTCATGGCGATGCTTCGGATGCTCAACCCCGATGTCTTCCCTCGTCGCTTCGCTCCTCAGTCCAGACACCGGCGCATCCTCACGACGCCACGCAGTGCCTCGCCAGAGAGCAGCCGGTCATAGCCGGCCTGCGCCTCGTCCAGCGGGTAGGCGCCGGTCACGTACTCCTCCAGCGGGAGCCGACCATCCAGGAAGAGCTCGGCGAGCAGGGGCAGGTCCCTGGCCGCCTCGCAGTCGCCCCAGATCGAGACCTGGATCGAGCCGCCGGTCAGGAACAGGTGGCGCAGGGGTAGCTCGACCGTGTCGCCCTGCCGGGGTGCGCCCACCACCACCAGACGGGAGCCGGGACCGCGCAGCTGGTTGGCGGTGGTGAAGGAGGCGGGGCCGCCGACCGCGTCGAGCACGACGTCCGCGCCCTGGCCGTCGGTGAGTTCCCGCACGCGGGCCACCGTCTCCTCCCGGGAGGCGTCCACCACGTCGGTGGCGCCGAAGCGCCGGGCCGCGTCGAGCTTGGCCGCGTTGACGTCCACCGCGACGATGCGCCGCGCGCCCGCGTAGGCGGCCCCGGCGACAGCCGCGACCCCGACCCCACCGCATCCGAGGACCACCACGTCGTCGGCGGGGCCGACCGCCGCGGTGTTGACCGCCGCTCCGAAGCCGCTCGGCACGCCGCATCCGAGCAGCGCGGCGACCTGCGGCGGCACCCTGGGATCGATCGCCACGGCCTGCCGCGCGGGCACGATGACCCGCTCGGCGAGCCCGCCCACGCCGAGCACCGGGGTCGCCTCGACGCCGTCGCCCAGAAGTACCTTGGGCCGCCGGGGCAGCCGGTCAGGGCACGCGCGCGGGCGGCCGGCCATGCACTGGCGGCACCGCCCGCAGGCCACCATCGGGGCGACCACCACGCTGTCGCCGACGCTCAGCCCGCTCGCCTCGGGACCCAGCTCGGCCACCCGCCCGGCCACCTCGTGGCCCACCAGGTAGGGAAAGTCGGTGCCCGAGGTGCCGTGCATGAAGTGCACGTCGCTGTGGCATAACCCGCAGGCGGACACCTCGATCACCACCTCGTCGCCCACCGGCTCGCGCAGCGGGATGTCCTCGATGCTCAGCGGCCCGTGCGCGGCACGGGCGACCGCGCCTCGGTAGTGGGTGGGCATGGCGGCTCCTTCGGTAGGTCGTGATCTGGACGGCGACGGTGAATCGCCTGGTCGGAGGCTTCCTATGGGACGGGTTTCCGGTTAGTACCAGCGCGGCGCGTCGGCCGAGGCGGTGTCGATGATCACGGTCTTGGTCTCGGTGTACGCCTCGTGGCCGAGACGTCCCAGCTCCCGGCCGACGCCGGACAGGCCGACACCGCCGATGGGCGCGTCCAGCGCGAGCGCGCCGTAGGAATTGATCCAGAAATATCCGGACCTGACCCGCCGGGCGGTGGTCAGCGCCCGGTCCAGGTCCCGGGTCCAGCAGCCACCCACCAGGCCGAACGGCGAGTCGTTGGCCAGCGCGACCGCCTGCTCCGCGCCGCTGAACCGCTGCACGGTGAGGACCGGGCCGAACACCTCCTGGTAGACGATGTCGGGCGGGTTCACCGGGGCGACCTCCAGGACGGTGGGCGCGTAGAATGCGCCGTCCGGGGGCTCGCCGCCGACCAGGACCTTGGCCCCCTGCTCGACGGCCTCCTGCACCATCACGTGCACCCGCGTCGCCTCGGCGGCCGAGATCAGCGTGCCCAACTGGCTGTCCGGATCGAACGGCGGTCCCACCCGGATCGAGCGGGCTAGCTCCACCACCCGGGCCGTGAACTCAGCCGCGACCGGCTCCTCCACCAGCAGCCGGGAGCCGGAGAAGCAGCGCTGTCCCGCGTTGCGGAAGATGCCGCCGACCGTGGCGTGCAGGGCGGCGTCCAGGTCGGCGTCGGCGTAGACGATGTTGGCGGACTTGCCGCCGAGTTCGAGCAGCACCCGCTTCATGCCGTCGGCGGCCGAGCGCATCACCTGGCGGCCGACGGCGGTGCTGCCGGTGAAGGACACCATGGTCACCGCCGGGTGCTCGGCCAGCCGCCGCCCCACCTCGCCCGCGCCCTGCAGCACCTGGAGCAGCCCGGGGGGCAGGCCCGCGTCGGTGAGCAGCCCGGCGAACACGGGGGCCGCCAGCGGGCTGACCTCGGGAGCCTTGAGCAGCACCGCGTTCCCGGCCGCCAGCGCGGGCCCGGCCTTCTGCGCGGCGAACACGAGCGTGGTGTTGAACGGGATGATCGCGGCGACCACGCCGACCGGCTCGCGGAAGGTCATCCGCAGCGTGCCACCGTCGGCGGGGAACGTGGACCCCTCCAGGGTGGCCGCCCACCCGGCCGCCGCGCGTAAGTGCGCCGCCGCCACGGCCACCTCGCCGTACGCCTCGGCCAGCGTCTTGCCGTTGTCCAGGGTGACCAGGTGCGCCAGCCGTACGGACTGGGCCTCGATCAGGTCGGCGGCGGCGCGCAGCACCCGGGCCCGCTGGTGCGGCGAGGTGGCGGCCCAGGCCGGTTGCGCGGCGGCGGCCTCGCGCACCGCCGCGTCGCCGAACTCCGGAGTGGCCTCCTGGACGGTGGCCAGCCAGGTTCCGTCGCCCGGGTGGCTGGTGGCGAACTCCCGGCCACCGCCGTGGCAGAGCGCGCCGGAGACGAAACTGTGGGCCGCCGGAAGCCTGGCGGTGGCGATGTGCCCAGCGAGTGTGCTCAACGGCTGCTCTCCTCTTTCCCTCAGCTAGCGGGCAACGATACTCTTATTTATAGGACTTAAAGTCCGATAAATGGAACATGGGAGAGCAGTGTGGAGTTCGCGAACCTCGGCCGCAGCGGTCTGGTCATCAGCCGCCTGGTCCTCGGCACCGACAATTTCGGCACCCAGACCACCGAGGAGGACGCCTTCGCGATCATGGATCGGGCCCACGAGCTCGGGATCAACCTGATCGACACCTCCAACGTGTACGGCTGGCGGTTCGGCGAGGGCCTGACCGAGCAGATCATCGGCCGCTGGCTGGCCCAGGGCGGCGGCCGCAGGGACCGGACCGTGCTCGCCACCAAGCTGTACGGCCGGATGGCCGAGTGGCCCAACAACTCCGGCCTGTCCGCGCTGCACATCCGGCGCGCCTGCGAGGACTCGCTCCGCCGCCTGGGGACCGACCACATCGACCTCTACCAGCCGCACCACATCGACCGGAGCACCCCGTGGGAGGAGATCTGGGAGGCGATGGAGCTCCTGAAGACCCAGGGCAAGATCGTCTACGTGGGCTCCTCCAACCATCCCGCCTGGCATCTCGCCGGTGGCCAGGAGAGCGCGGCCCGACGCGGCCACCTCGGCCTGGTCAGCGAGCAGACCATCTACAACCTGCTGGAACGCACCGCCGAGCTGGAGGTGCTGCCCGCCTGCCGGCACTACGGCGTGGGCATGATGCCGTGGTCCCCGCTGGACGCCGGGCTGCTCGGCGGCATCCTCCGCAAGGAACGCGAGCACCTGCTGGGCAAACCGCTGCCCGGCGCCGGGATGGCCCCGCACCGGGGCCGCAGGATGGTCAAGCTGGACCGGCACCGCGCCGCCGTCCAGGCCTACGAGGACCTGTGCGCGAAGCTCGGCGAGGACCCGGCGGACGTGGCCGTGGCCTGGCTGCTGCGGCAGCCCGGGGTGACCGCGCCGATCATCGGGCCCCGCACGGTGGAGCAGCTGGACGCCGCCGTGCGGGCCTTCGAGGTGAACCTGGACGAGGCGACGCTGGCCAGGCTGGATGAGATCTTCCCTGGTCCCGGCCCCGCGCCTGAGGCGTACTCCTGGTGATCAGCGGAAGGTCTGCTGGAGGGCCAGCAGCCGCCGCACGCCCACTTTTTCCAGATGTTCCTGGTGGTCGGCGACCGAGTGCACGTGGGTCTCCAGGTATTCCTTGGTGCGGTCCTGGGCGGCCAGGTCGCGGTACTCGACCAACCGCTCCCGGTCGTAGCCGTAGTGGCCTGGGGAGGACAGCGGGTAGGCCCCGTATGGAGCGTGTGCCACCCGTTCCACGATGGCGCCGGGTATGGACACCAGGCGCGGGTCCGGCTGCGGGGCGTGCTCGTCCAGGATCTCGTCCGAGCTGATGATGACGTGGTCGCACGCCTTGGCCATGACGTCCTCGAAGCGGCGCTGACCGAAGATCTGCGCATTGCCCTTCCGGTCACTGACCTGGGCGTGGAACAGGCCGTAGTCGGCGCGCAGGGCGGGGATGGTGGTGACCGTGCGGCCGGTGTACGGGTCGGTGGTGGTGCGGATGTCCGGGTTCACCTTGGGCAGGTCGGTGCCCTCGTACAGCGGGGGCAGGGGCAGGAACGGCAATCTGCTGGCGCCCGCGCGGAAGCCGTAGACGATGTAGGCCTCGTCTCCCTCGACGATCTCGATGCTCTGGCTCTCGGCGGCCCTGCGGTAGTTGGGGGCCATACCGAGGAACTCCAGGCCGACGTAGGAGACGTGCAAGCGCCGTACACATCCGGCGGCGATCAGCATGTCCACCGGCGCGCCCGCGCTGGGTGTCGGGATCAGTTCCAGGTCTCGCGCGCCGCGCCGGATCAGCGCGTTGACCAGGGCCATCGGGCTGTTGTGCGAGTGCACTCCGCCGAGCGCGATCGTGGCTCCGTCGGGAATGCCGGCGACCGCCTCCTCGGGGGTCGTCACCTTGCTCATCGCATGGACTCCTTCAGCTCGGCTCTTCTGATCTTTCCGCCCTCGTCCACCGGCAGGTCCGTGACGAACTCCACCTCGCGGGGGCGCTTGTATCCGGCCAGCCGCTCGGCGCAGTAGCCGAGCACCTGCTCCTCGGTCAGGTCCGCGCCGGGCACCCGCTGCACCAGCGCCTTGACCGACTCGCCGAACCGCTCGTCCGGCACGCCGACCACGGCCGCCCTGGCCACGCCGGGACACGCCTGGAGCACCGCCTCGACCTCGCCCGCGTACACGTTCTGCGCGCCGGACCTGATCACGCCCTGGGCCCGGTCGGCCAGGTAGATGTAGCCGCGCTCGTCCCGCCAGGCGATGTCGCCCAGGCGCAGCCAGCCGTCCTGGAGCACCTGCCGGGTGAGTTCGGGCTGGCTCCAGTATCCGGAGAACACGCTGGCCGCCTTGATGCGCATCTCGCCGGTTTCGCGCACAGGCACTTCGTGGTCCTGCTCGTCGAAGATCTTCACTTCGGCGTACGCGGCTGGGCGGCCCACCGAGACCAGGGCGGTGGCCCCGGCGGCGAGGAAGTTGCGGTGGTCGTCGGGGGTGAGGAGCGCGGTGAAGCCGCCTGCCTCGGTGGCGCCGAAGGCGTGGTAGAGCTCGACTTCCAGGGCTTCGGCCACGGATCTGATCAGGCTCCAGGAGACGGAGGCGCCGCCGTAGCCGATCATCTTGAGGCGCTGGGCCTGGGACAGGTCCAGGTCGGGTAGGGCCCGGACCAGGTCCACGAGCATGGTGGGGACCAGGAAGGCGTGCTCGACGCCGTACTCGGCGATGTCCTTGAGGAAGGCGGCCGGGTCGAAGCGCCGCCGCAGGAGCAGGGGCACGCCCAGGTAGGCGGTGGTGGTCACATAGGACGCGCCGACGCCCAGGCTGAGCGGGACCGAGAGCCAGGTCGGGCCGCCGCGCGGCACGTCGATCTCGGACAGGTAGTTGGCGGTGTGGGCCAGCTGCTGGTCGTGGGTGGCCATGCAGCCCTTGGGCGCGCCGGTGGTGCCGCTGGTGTAGCGGAGCGAGCGCAGGTCGCCGCCGTGGCCGGTCTCCGGTGTTCCGGCCGGGTCGCCGGAGGCGATCAGCTCGGCCAGCGTGGGGTGGCCGTCGAGGCCGACGGTGAACACCGCGCGCATGCCGGGTAGCGCGGCGGCCGCCTCGACCGCGGCGGGGGTGTCGCAGATGACCGCGGACGCGCCGGAGTGAGCCAGGATGCGGGTGATCTCGGGTGCGGTCATCCGGGGGTTGATGCCGACCGCGACGAGGTTGATCTTCCAGAGGCCGTAGAAGGCGGTCACCATGGGGTGGCTGTTGGCGAGCACGAGCGCGATCCGCTCCTGGGCGCGGTAGCCGAGGGCGGCCAGCGCGTTGGCCAGGCGGTCGCTCTCGTGGTCGAGTTCGGCCCAGGTCAGCTGCCGCTCGTCGGAGATGACGGCGAGCCGGTCGCCGCGCCGTACCGCGTTCTGCCGCAGCAGGTTCTCGATTCGCATGGATCTTCCGTTCTCAGCGGAGTGCCTGTTCCACCAGATTGGCGACCAGGCCGGGTTGCTCGATGTGCGCGTTGTGGCCGGTGTTCGCCAGCACGGTGACCGGGCGGCCGAGCACCGAGACCAGCTCCTCGTAGCGGATGCCGGGGTCACGGTCGCCGCAGGCCAGCCGGACCGGGCAGGCGGCACGGGCGGCCAACGCGGCCAGCGCGGCGGGAGGCGCGGGAGGCGCGGCGGTGATCCGGGGATCGCCCGATAACCGGTAGCCGCTCTCGGCGACGGCGACCCCGCTGTCCAGGTCTGCCGCGGCGAATCCGGCCATCCCGGAGATCCGCCCGAACAGCTCGCGAGCCTGCTCGCGGCCGGGGAGGATCCGGATCGGCCTGGTCGCGGCGGCGGCGCGGCGGGTCAGCTCCTCCTCGGTCCAGCTCACCTTCATCGCGATGACCAGGACGGACGCGACGCTCACCCCGCGAGCGCCGTCCGCGAGGGCCAGCGCGACCATCGCGCCGAGGGAGTGGCCGACCAGGTGCACCGGGCGCTCGCCCAGGTGCCCGCGGATGCCAGCGGCCACCGCGTCGGCGTAGCCGTCCGGAGAATAGTCCAGCTGCCAGCGGGAGCGGCCGTGACCTGGCAGGTCGGCGAGCAGCCAGCCGACGTCGGGGCGGCGGCCGGCCAGCTCCCGGGTGACCGGCTTCCAGACCGCCCCCGAGGCGGCCGAGCCGTGCAGGAACACCACCGTCGGGCCCGCGCCGCCGCCGGACTCCAGGTGCACGCCCGGTCCGGCCTGCGTCGGCCGGGGAGAAGTCATGATCCCTCCTGCTTGAAGAAGTCCAGCACCGTCTCGGTGAACGCGGCAGCCTGCTCGATCTGCGGGTAGTGACCGCTCCCGGCGACGGTGACCGCGACCGCGCCGGGGATCTGCGCGGCCAGCTCCCGCCAGGTGCCGTCCGGCACCAGCCGGTCGTGCTCGCCCCGGATCAGGCAGGTGGGTACGGCGACGCCGCCATAGTCGCGGGCGGGCGGTCTTATGTGCGGGCGGCTCTCGCCACGGCGCATCGGCGAGCGCAGGTTGCCCGCCGCCGCCGTCTCCCACGCGCCGGGGATGGCGCAGAAGTCGTACCTGCGGCGCAGATACTCCTCGCTGTCCCGCCAGCGGGGATCGTGGAAGAGCACGTCCATGGACGGGCGCAGCCCTTCCAGGGTGCCGTCGAAATCCTCCAGCACCTTCCGGGCCGCCTCCGCCGGGGCGGCCAGACCGATCCCGGCCACCGCCATCGCTTTTATCGGCCAGACCGGCGCGGGTTTGCTGGCCACGTCCAGCAGCATGCGCCCGCTGAGTGAGGTGCCGATGAAGTACGCCGACTCGATCCGGAGCGCGCGCAGCACGCCGGAGACCTGGCGGAGCATCAGCCGTCGCTGGCCGCCGAAGTCCCTGAGCTTGGCGCTGTGCCCGTAGCCGACGAAGTCGAGCGCCATCACCCGGTGGTGTGCCGCCAGGGCCGGGATGCAGTGCTCCCAGGTGATCTCGGCGGCGGCGCCGTACTCACCGCCGTGGAGCAGGACCAGCGGGGGTCCGTCGCCGGCCTCCAGGTAGTGGGTGGCGCAGCCGTCCACCACGAGGTGGCGCTCTGCCCAGCTCATGCCGTGGCGGGGTAGCGGCGCAGCACGCCTTCGGTGTCCACCTGGGTCCGCAGCAGGCGCAGCTCCTCCTCGGTCGGCGGGTCCACGGTCCGCACGTCGTCGGCGACCAGCAGCTCGAACCCGGTGGCCGCCTGGACGCGCTCGACGCTGCTCCACGGGTGCACCTTGATCAGCCGCATCCGGCGGCTCTCCGGCTCGAAGTCGAACACCCCCAGCGGGGTGAACACCCGGCGGGGACCGTCGGACTCGGGGCGGAAGACCTTGCTGCGGGAGTCGCCGCCGTCCAGCCAGCCCGCCCCGCTGACGAAGTCCACCTTGTCGACGAAGATCCTCGGCGTGTGGTGCTCGGTGTAGATGTAACTGGTCTTGAAGCCGCCCAGGAAGATCAGCCCGATCGTGCCGGGGCCGCGGACCTTGGGCTTGTCCCACGGGCCGATCACGGCCATGTTGAGATTGCCGTGCTTGTCGATCTGCATCCCGCCCAGGAACGCGAAGTCGAACCGGATCGCGGTCTCGAAGTCCACCACATCATCAAGAGAGAACTGGTACTCGCTGGTCACCAGGTTGCGGTAGTCGGCCGACGACTCGGTGAGCCGCTGGATCTTCGGGTTCATCGCGCCACTGCCGCCGCAGAAGAAGGACAGGTCCGGCGCGTGGGTGAGCTGCGCCAGCCGCAGGCCGGCCACGGGGATGTGCGAGGCGGCGCCCACGGAGCCGAAGTCGCCGTCGGCCATCTCGTGCGAAATGGAGATCGCCATCATCTCGGCCCAGGTATAGCTCGTGTCCGGCACGTGAACCCCCCACTGTGTTGATTGCGATGCTTCGCATCGCGGTTCGGATGCTCAACCCCGGTGTCTTCCCTCGTCGCTTCGCTCCTCAGTCCAGACACCGGCGCATCCTCACGGGCTTGCCATGATAGCGATTCGCATTTATCGTACATCAAGTCCGCAATGTGTTACAGACTCTAGGGTGGCGGCACCGCTGTCAAGAGGAACGACGATGATCCGACCCTCCGCGATCGAGCGAGCCCTGCACGGGCTCGTCGATCTGCACTGCCACTCCGGGCCTAACCCCCTCCCGCGCCGGTTCGACCATGTCGGTGCCGCCGCCGACGGGGCGCGGCTGGGCATGCGGGCGCTGCTGGCCAAGTCCCACCACCACAACACGGTGATGGACCTGCTGGCCATGCGGGATCGGCTGGCCCCGCTCAGCACCGCCGTGTACGGCGGGATCGCCCTCAACAACCAGGTCGGCGGCATCAACCCGTACGCGGTGGAGATGTGCCTGCGGATGGGCGGGCGGTGCGTGTGGTTCCCCACCATCTCCTCCCGCGCGCACATCGACCACCACAACTCCGGCGGCGGCTTCCCCAAGCCGACCATCCCGCTGTCGCTCGCCCAGGTCGACGTGCGCGGCCCGGACGGCGCGCTGATCCCCGAGGTCGGCCGGGTGCTCGACGTGATCGCCGAGTCCGGCGCGCTGCTGTCCGCCGGGCATATGGCCCCCGACGACATCCTGGAGGTCTTCGCCGCCGCCCGGGACCGGGGCATCCGGCGGCTGGTGGTCAGCCATCCGAACTTCGTGATCGGCTCAGATCCCGCGCAGTGCCAGGAGTTCGTCCGGCTCGGCGCGTACATCGAGCACGAGACCAGCATGTACGACCCCGAGGTGGCCCAGGCCCGATGGTCACCCCGGCAGCTGCTCGACTGGATCGAGCAGGTCGGGCCCGAGCACACCGTGCTCGCCTCCGACCTCGGCCAGGCGGGGCGGCCGATGCCCGTGGACTCCTTCATCCGGGTCGGCTCCGCGCTGCTGGACCTCGGCCTGCCGGAAAAGGACCTAGGGCAGATCGTCCGCGTCAACCCCTCCTACCTGCTCGGCCTGGACGACTGAAAGGACCGATCGCATGTACAGCGCAACCGACCCGCGCTCCGCGCTCAACGCGGGACGCCCGATCGACACCAACGCGCCGATCGCCGCGCTGGCCACCTTCGAGTTCCTCAGCCTGCCGCCGCAGGAGACGACCGAACGCGGGGGCAGAACCTGGTATGCCCGGGGGCAGAACCTGGCGATCGCCTACAGCCGGCTGGCCGGCGGCGACACGCTCAGCCGCTCGGCCGCGGAGCAGGGCGAGGAGTATGTCGTGATCCTGCCGGATGCCGAGGCGACCATCGAGGTCACGGCAGGCTCCGAGAGCAGGACGGTGTCCGGCAGCGGCCTGGTCGTCGTGCCCCCGGGGGACAGCTCGATCACCGCGCGCGGCCAGGTGGAGCTGTTCCGCCTGTTCGACGTGCGCGCCTCGGACGTGCTGGCCCGCTGCGCCAACGCCGCGTCCTACGCCGAGCCGCACCCCCGGGTGGCCTTGCTGGAGCCCTGGCCGGACCCGCCCGCCGGGCACCGGCTGCGCGTGTATCTCACCGCCGACTATCCCCGGGAGCCTGGCCGGTTCGGGCGGATATTCCGGACCAGCTCCTTCATGGTCAACTTCGGTGACCCCAGCGATGGGCCGCGCGACCCCGACCGGATGTCCCCGCACCACCACGACGACTTCGAACAGTGCTCGCTGACCGTGGCGGGCGACTACGTCCACCACGTCCGCACCCCGTGGACGGCCAAGCTGGACCAGTGGCGCGACGACGAGCACGCCCGGGTGGGCAGCCCGTCCGTCGCGATCATCCCACCGCCCACCGTGCACACCAGCCAGGCCATGGGCGCCGGGCAGCACCTGCTCATCGACGTGTTCAGCCCGCCGCGCGCGGACTTCTCGGCCAAGGCCGGGTGGGTGCTGAACGCGGCGGAGTATCCAGCCCCATGATCATCGGCACCTGGCGTCTGGACGACTACTACCTGGAGGACGGGGAACGGCCGCTCGGCGACACCCCGCTCGGGCGGCTCCTCTACGGTCCGGACGGCTACATGGCGGTGCAGTACATGCCAGGGAACCGGCCGCCGATGGCCGCCGCCAACTGGCGCTGGGCGAGCGACGCGGAACGGCTCGACGCGGTGCGCGGCTACGGCGCCTACAGCGGCCGGTACGAATGGCTCGGCGACCGGATCGTGCACCACGTCGAAGCCGCCATCTATCCCAACTGGATCGGCGCCACGCTGGTCCGCCTGGCCGTCGTGACGGGATCTCGGCTGGTCCTGCGCGCCGAGCGCACCCCTGGCCAGCCACCGACGCCCGTCCTCGTCTGGGAGCGCCTGTGCTAGTCGACGCGCACGCCCATCTGACCATCAATGACCCCGCCTACCCGGGTGGCGAGGTGGTCGACCCGATGACCGCAGAGCGGCTGCTCGCCGCGCTGGACGAGCACGGTCTCACCGCCGCCGTCGCGGTGCAGCGAGCGCACGTGTACGGCTTCGACAACAGCTACGTGGTGGACTCGGCCGCACGTTATCCGGACCGGCTGGCGGCCATGTGCGTGATCGACGCTTTGGCCGACGATGCCGACGCGGTGGTACGCCGCTGGGCTACGCGCGGCGCGGTGGCGATGCGGCTGACCGCCCCGGGCGGACACCAGCACGGCGGCCCTCGCGGCACGGACTGGTTCGCGGGCCCTGCGGCGCTGCGGGTCTGGCGGCAGGCCGCCGAGCTCGGGCTGTCCATGTGCCTGCACATTTACCGGTGGAACCGCGACGACTGCCTGGCCGCCCTGCCCGGCGTGGTCCGCGCGTTCCCCGGCACGCCCGTCGTGCTCGACCACATCGCCAGCGTGGAAGCCGACCGGCCGGAGCCGTACCCCGGGGCGGACGGGCTGCTCGCGCTGGCCGACCTGGAGCAGGTGCACGTCAAGGTCACCACCCTCAACCACGCCCGGCTGCTGTCCGCCGGGGTGGCCCCGGCGGACGTGGTGTTCTGGCTGGTGTCCCGGTTCGGGGCCGGGCGGGTGTTGTGGGGTTCGGACGTCACGCAGACCCCGGTCGGCTATCCGGACATGGTCCGGATCGGCCGGGAATCGGTGGCCGGACTCACGCCCGGAGACGCCGCCCTCGTGCTCGGCGGCACCGCCGCCCGCCTGTACGGCCTGACATGACGCTGCCGCTGGTCGACACCCACGTCCACCTGTTCAGCAAAGCGCTGCCGCTGGCGGCCGGAGCCTGGACCCGGCCGGAGGGCGACCTGACCACCGAGGCGTTCCTGCCGATGATGGACGCGCACGGCGTCAGCCACGCGGTGATCTCCGCGATGAGTCTGCTCGACGACCGGAACGAGTACACCCTGGCCGCGCTACGCGCATACCCCAGGCTGCGCGGCACGGTGCACGTGGAACCGGCCACAGAGGCGACCGAGCCAACCGAGTTTGCCGGGTTGCGCGTCAACGGCGTGGCCGGCGTGCGGTTTCAGTGGCGTCGCCGTGCCGATCTGCCGGACCTGGCCGGGCCTGGCTACCGCGCGCTGCTGCGCCAAGTCGCCGAGCTGGGCCGGCACGTCGAGCTCAACATCGAGTCGGCGCGGCTGCCTGCGGTGCTGGACTCGCTGCTGGCTGCCGGGGTGAAGGTGGTCGTGGACCATTTCGGCGACCCGCACCCCGCGACCGGCTACGCCAACCCCGGAGGCGCGGCGCTGTTGCGCGGCCTGGCCACCGGCCGGGTCTGGGTGAAACTGTCGGCCGGATACCGGTTCCGCGTTCCCCCCGCCAGGCTGGCCGGATATGCGGCGACGCTGCTCGCCGCCGTCGGGCCGGAACGGCTGTTCTGGGGCAGCGACGCCCCATTCGTCGGCGCGCGGCGGCCGCTCACCTACCGGGATGCCGTGGACTCCTTCGCGACCACGGTGCCGGAGCCGACGCTACGCGATCAGATCACCCGGGCCTCCCTGGCGTTCTACTTCGGCTGAACCGAGCACCTGGACCGACCTCCTGAACCGGCCCACCTCGAACGGCTCCGCCGACACCGAACCGGCGGAGCCGCCGTTCAGCGGCCGGGTGGCAGGTGGCTCTGCAGATGCTTGCTGAACCCGGCGAAGTCTTCGGCCAGCTGGTCCGCCGTCCAGCCGCCCTCCCGGTGGGTCACGAACTCCTCCTTCGGATGCGCCCAGATGGCGAACTTGTCGCCGCCGAAGCCGAAATACTGCCCGGTGATCCCGGCCGACTCCGCCGAGGACAGGAAGACCACCAGCGGGGCCACGTCCTGGACGGTGCCGATGCCGCGGCGGCGGAGCTCGGGCGGGACCGGGGCGCCGGCCTCCACCTGGGCCACCACCTCGGCCAGGTTCGGGATGGTCGCCGCCATCCGGGTCAGCGCGATCGGCACGATGGCGTTCACCGTCACCCCGGCCTTGGCCAGCTCGATCGACCAGACCCGGACCATGGCGATGATCGCCGCCTTGGACGCCGCGTACGCGGTCTGGCCGAAGCTGCCGTACTGGCCCGCGGGCGAGCCGACCAGGATCAGGCGGCCGCCGTCACCCTGCTCGCGGAAGCGGGCGGCGGCGGCGCGGCCGCAGGTGAAGGTGCCGCGCACGTGGCTGTTCAGGACGAGGTCGAACTCCTCGTCGGTGACCTTGCCCAGGGTGCGGTCGCGAAGCGCGCCCGCGTTGGTGCACATCACGTCCAGCCGGCCGAACTCGGCGACGGCCCGCTGGACCAGCGCGTCGGCCGACTCGGCCGTGCCGACCGCGCACACCTCGGCGACGGCCCGGCCGCCCGCGCCGGTGATCGCGGCCACGGTCTCGGCCGCCGCGTCGCCGTCGATGTCGTTGACCACCACGCCCGCGCCCGCGGCGGCCAGCGCCTCAGCGTACGCGCGGCCGAGGCCCCGTCCAGATCCGGTGACGATCGCGACCTTGTCGTCGAGCCGCACAGTCTTCCTCCATGGTGTTCCGGGGGGGGCGCCCCAGGGACGCCCCCCTGCGACTTATGAGCTGATCTTTATGGGGGCGAAGTCGTAGTCGCCCGTCACCGGCACCTCCATGCCGGTGACGCCCTTGCGGAAGGCGGCCACGTAGGTGACGCCGCAGACCGGCACCACCGGCGGGCCGACCTCCAGGACCTTCTTGAAGATCTCCTGGAGCGGCGCCGCGCGCTGGGTCACGTCGTCGCTGACCCGCGCCTGGGCGAGCAGCTCCGCGCCGCCGGGCAGCTCGAAGCCGCCGGGGTTGTAGAGGCCGCCCTTGAGGTAGAAGTCGGCGACGAACTGGCTGGGGTCGGGCCGCCCGGCCTGGAGCAGCGAGACGGTAGCGGTGAACTTGCCGGTCCTGCGCGCGTTCACCATCTGCTGGAACTCCAGCACCTTGATGGTGACCTTGATGCCGACCTGCTGCAGCTGGGCCTGGAGCGCCTGCGCCAGGGTCTGGTAGGAGGTGTTGGGGCCGACCTCCAGCTGCATCTCGAAGCCGTTCGGGAAACCCGCCTCGGTCAGCAGCTGCTTGGCCTTGGCCGTGTCGTAGTACGGCTTGACGTCGTTGAGCTCGGGCACGTTCGCCCAGAAGCCCTGCTGGAGCGGCTGCACGGCCGGCGTGCAGGAGCTGGCGTAGAGGTTCTTGCTGATCGACTCGCGGTCGATCGCGTACAGCATGGCCTCGCGGATCTTCGGGTCGGCCAGCTTGTCGGAGCCGGTGTTGATGAGGATGCCGTTGAAGGTGGTGTTCGCCCCCTTGATCACGGTCAGGCCGGACGCCTCGGCCTCCTTCATCTGGCTGGGCGTGATGGACGTGCCGTCCGCCTGGCCCGACTTGACCGCGCGCAGCCGGGTGGACTCGTCGGAGAAGACCGCCATCTCGATGCCGCCGATGGTGATGCGCTTGGCGTCCCAGTAACCGTCGAACCTCTTGAAGGTCACCTTGCCCTCGCTGAGGGTGTCCAGCTGGAACGGCCCGGTGCCGACCGGCTTACCGGTCAGGCCGGGATCGGTGAGCGCGCTCGGCGCGACCACGATGCCCGGCTCCCCGGCCAGCACGTTGATCATGTATCCGGACGGCTCCGTGAAGGTCAGCTTGACCTGGTCGGGAGCGAGCACCTCGACCTGCTCAAGCCCCGCGAGGGTGCCCGCCAGAGCCCCTTCCTTCTTGTACGCCTCCAGAGACGCCTTGACGGCTTCGGCGTTCAGCTCCTCCCCATTGTGGAACTTCACGCCCTGCCGCAGTTTGAAGGTGATCGTCTTGTTCTCGTCGGCGAGCTGCCACTCGGTGGCCAGGCCAGGAATGATCTCCCCGGCCGGGGTGCGGTTGATCAGGCTCTCGTAGACGACGTCCAGGAAGACGGGGTCCAGCGGCGCCGACTTGCGCGGGTCGAAGGAGGTCGGCATGCCCGGCACCGCCCACCTCAGGATGGCGTTGTTGTCATATCCCGCCGCGGCCGGTTGGGCGCTCCCGGCCGGACTCCCCCCGGTCTCGCTCCCGCACCCGGCGAGGACGAGACCTAAGGAGAGGATCACACCGGCCGATTTCACTGATGTTCGTTTCACGGCCCTTGCCTCCCTATTTCACTTTTTTCGTTCCACTCGTTACCGCAACCGCTCAGCGGCGATCGCGGCGCCTTCGGCGAGAGCGCGCAGCTTCGCCCAGACGATCTCCTCGTGGCCCACCCGGGATCCGATCCCGCAGTCGGTGCCGGCGTGCAGGTTCTCCCTGCCGACCACGCCGGCGAAGTTCACCAGCCGCTCGGCGACCAGCTCGGGATGCTCGACCAGGTCGGTCGCGTGGCTGACCACCCCAGGGATGAGGATCTTGCCCTCGGGCAGCTTCACGTCCTCCCACACCCGCCACTCGTGCGCGTGCCGGACATTTCCCGCCTCGATGGCGTACGCGCCTGCGTTGACCTTGATCAGCAGGTCGGCGATGTGCTGCAGGCCGATGTCCTGAGTGTGCGGGCGGTGGCCGCTGCCCCAGCAGGTGTGCAGCCGGATCTGGTCGGCGGGCAGCCCGGCGATGCTGTGGTTGAGCACCTCGACCGCCGACTCCAGGTAGCTGCGCAGGTCCTCTACCGTCCAGCTGGGGTGGAACTGCCAGGTGGTGGCGAACTCCGGCTCGTCGATCTGCAGGATCAGACCGGCGTCGGTGATCGCCCGGTACTCCTCGCGGAGCGCCTCGGCCACCGCGAACATGTAGTCCTCTTCGCTCGGGTAGTACGCGTTCCGCGCGCCGGCGCCCAGGCTGAGCGGGCCGAGGGCGGCGATGAAGCCGTCCGCCTCCCGGCCAGTGAGGGCGGTCTTCAGGGCGTCGATGTCGGCGGCGATGGCGTCCTGGCCGGTGTAAGCGATCGGGGACGTACACACCCGTTCGGTGGTGGACATCTTTGGGGCGGCGCCGGGTGTTGAGAAGCCCGGTCGGATCGGCCCCCCCGAGCCTGCCAGCCACAACCCGGAGGCGTACATGCCGGGGAATTCGGCCTTGTCGCGAGCGGCCACGAACTCACGCTTCGGCGGCGTGCCCGGCTCGATGGGCAGGGTCTCCCAGCCGGTCACCCGGGCGTGGATATAACCGGCATATCCGGACATGTTCGCGGCTTTGACGTACTCGCCGTCGTTGACGGTGTCCAGGCCGCAGGCGATCTGGAGGTCTACGACCTCGCCTACCGCGCCTGGAAGTCGCTCGTCTACGGCCGCCCGCTCGCCCTTGGCGATCAGGTCGTCCAGGTCCTTGGGTCTGGGCAGGTTGCCGCCGTGGGTGGTGAGAATTCGGTGGGTGTCGCGCCTCATACGATTCCTTTGAATTTCTGGAGTTGGTGGCTGGCGCACGACTGATCGACCAGGCCTGGTCTGACGGCGAAGCTGTAGGTCACCTCGGCGACGTACAGGTCGCCGCGGGAGTCCAGCGCGATGCCGTGCGGGGCGATGAAGTTGCCGGGGGCGGCGCGGTCCTGGGTGGAGTCGCCCCACCGCTCGAGCACGCCACCGTCCTGGCCCAGCACGGAGAGCCGGGCCGGGTGGTCCTCGGCCATCTCGCCGTGGACGAAGGACTTCGCGCCCTTCGGCCGCCACAGCTCGGCCACGAAGACCGTGCCGTCCGGCGCGACGGTCAGCGCGCAGGGGCGGCGTACGTCCGTCCACGCCTCGATGAACCGGCCGGTGGTGTCGAAGACCTGGATGCGGTCGTTCTCGCGGTCGCCGACCAGGATCCGGCCGTCGGGGGTGATGTCCAGGCAGTGCGGGAGGTGGAACTGGCCGGGGCCGGTGCCGATCTCGCCCCAGGAGTGGATCAGTTCGCCGTCGGGGGAGAAGTGGTGGACGCGGCAGTTGCCGTATCCGTCGGTTACGTACAGGTCGCCGTCGGGGGCGACTGCCAGGGCGGTGCAGCGGTTGAAAGGGCCGCCGGGGTGGCGGACCCGCTCCACGCTGTGCACCCGTACGGGGCCGGTGGAGGTGTAGCCCGTGTCGGAGGGGACGCCCTCGGTTCCGATGGTGAGGAGCAGTTCTCCGTCGGGGGTGAACTTGCGCACGGTGTGGTCGCCCGCGTCCACGCAGTAGATCGCGCCGTCGGATCCGACGGTCAGGCCGTGCGGCATGGTGAAGAGGCCGAGTCCCCAGGAGCGGACGAACGTGCCGTCGCGCTCGTAGACCAGGACCTGGTGGTCGAAGCGGGTGAACAGGTAGACGCGGTCGTCCGCGTCCACATCGACGGCGGTCACGTCCGCGTGCCGCAGGCCGTCGGGCAGTCGCTCCCAGTCGTCGTCGAGGAGGAAGCGGTGGCGGTCGCCGCGTGTGGTCATAACGCCCCCCGGGTGGCCGGGAGCCAGCCCCACGGGTGGGTGCCCCACACCGGTGGCACCAGTTCTCCCGCTCGTACGGTGTGCACGGGCACCAGGCCATATCCGCCGTGAAAGGTCTCCTGCGCGGTGTCCACGAACTCGAAGTCGCCCTCGACCAGGTCCAGCACGGTGAGATCGGCCTCCCGCCCAACGGCGATCGCGCCGAGCTCGTCTTCCATGCCGATCGCCCTGGCCGCGTTCACCGTGGTCATCCGCACCACGTCGGCCAGGCTGTAGCCGACGGCCAGGAACTTCGCCATGCATTCGAGCAGCGAGTGGAAGTTCTGGCCCATCGCCGTCAGGTCACTGCTGATGGTGTCCGGCGCGAGGCCCAGCCCGCGCTGCTCGCTGGCCACCCGGTAGCCGAAGTTGCCGCGGCCGAGCGCGGAGTCCAGGATCACCCCGCGTTCCCTGGCCGCGACCAGGGCTTGCGTCATCCCCTGCGCACCGCCGGGGTTGGGCGTGCACAGGTGGGTGAGGATGTCGCCGGGGTCTAGCTGGTCGAGGGCGAATTGGGTGACGGGGGTGAGCCGCTCGGGATTCGGTCGCCGGTGCGCGGACAGGTCGCCGATGTGGACCATGAGCGGCACGCCGTACTCGCGGGCGACGTCCTTGGCGGCGGCGAAGACCTCCTTGCCGCGCTCGGCGACGAGCGGCCCGACCAGCCTCAGTTTGACGCCCTGGACCAGGCCGGGGTTGGCGGCCATGCACCGGGCGATGGCGTCCTGGTCGATCTCGTCCATGCTGTTGACGTCCACCATCGTGGGCATGGTGTGGGCATAGCTGCCGATGTTCAGGTAGGGCACGATCCTGGTGCTGGCCTTGGGCTGGATGAAGGCCGAGAAGACGCCGATGGCGGCCACGCCGACCGAGCCCGCGTCCACGAGCGTGGTCACTCCGGAACCGACGCCGATCACGTCGGGGTCGCAGCCCTCCATGCCGACGCCGGGCGTGATGGCGCCGTAGGCGACGTGGGTGTGCAGATCGATCAAGCCGGGCACCACATACCGGCCGCGCACGTCGATGACGCGGCGGGCCTGGTCGGCGAGGATGTCCTGGCCCAGCGCGCTGACGCGCCCACCGGTGATCGCCACGTCCAGGACACCGTCGATGGCCTGTCCCGGGTCCAGGACCCGGCCGCCTCTGATCAGCAGGTCGTATTCCATCGGATCTCCCATCAGAAGGGGTTCCAGCCCGGAGGCAGCGCGTCCAGCTGGACAGCCCAGCCCCGCGCCAGCGCGTCGGCCTCGTCGCCCAGGCCGATCTGTTCCAGCACCTCGCGCCCGTCCGCCCCGGGGCGGCGGACCGGCTCGCCCAGCCGGGGCGGATTGCCCTCGACCGAGATGGCGAGACCGGGCATCACCACCTCTCCGACCTCCTCGGAGACCTGGTTGACGCTCAGCCCGAGGGTTCTGACGCCCGGGTCGGTCATCAGCTCGCCGAGCGAGGTGACCGCATGCGCGCCCACACCCGCCGCGACCAGCCGCCGCGTCCACTCGGCCGCGCCGGACGAGCGGAAAGCGGCGGCCAGCACGGCGGCGATGTGTTCATGGCCGGAATCCGGGTCCAACTCGCCCAGGCCCGGCACCCGGCGCAGCTGCTCCTCCGTCGCGCCGAGGTAGAACCAGCCGTCGGCGGCCTGGTAGAACCGCTGCCATGGGCTCGGTCCGAGCGCGGCAGGGCCTTGCCCGGGATCCGCCGAGCCCAGCACCAGCCAGGCCTGCTGGTAGAGGCCGGTCTGGGTGAGCGAGGCGTGCACGTGCTGCCCCTGTCCCGTGGTCTCCTGGTGGTAGAGGCCGAGCGCCGCGGCGAACGCCGCCATCGCGCCGGTCCCGTAATCCAGCACGTTGTACGGCCCGAACACCCCCGGCGGCCCCTCCCCACCAGAGCGGACCATGATCCCGGTCGCCGCCTGGCCCTGCGTCTCGTAGCCGCGCCGATCCGACCACGGCCCGCCACGCCCGAAACAGTTGACCGACACGTAGACGATGTCCGGCCGGCGGGCCCGCACATGCTGATAACCCAGTCCGTAACTGTCCGCGGTCCGCCCCGGAAAGTTGTGCGTGAGCACATCCGCCTCGTCGATCAACCGCCACAGGACCTGCTGACCCTGGCTGGACTTGACGTCCAGCAGCACGGTGCGCTTGCCCCGATTCACGAACCCATGCGCGCCAACCGACCGCTGCGGCACATTGATCTTGACCACGTCGGCCCCGAACTCGGCCAGAATGCGCCCCGCACTCGGCCCGGCCAGAATCTGGGTCAGATCCACAACCTTCCGCCCCTGGTACGGCAATCCGCCCCCACCCGCCGGCAACCACGCGGAACCCGACGGCGTGGCCAACTCGGCCAAGATCTCCGCACGGTCCCCGTCGGGCAGGCTGCGTGCCCGGCCAGGCACGGCGGGGGTCCCCGACAGCCAGACCGGGGAGCCGGGCATGGCGGTCGGCCCAAGCACCGGGTCATCCAGCACAACCACCTCGCCGGACACGCGCGCATGCTCGGACTCCAGCCACTCCCCGGTGGTCCGCACCAAGGTGAGCGGCACCCCGGCCGCGTCAGCGAGCTCCTCCCACTCCAGCGCGGGCCGGGTCAGGAAGAGCCCGGTCAGCCGCTTCTGCAGCAGGTCACGCAGGTGCGGCTCGCGGTCCATCCTGGGCCGGTCGGTCAGTCCTTCCCCGGCCCACTCGGCCACCCCCGCCGCGTCGAGAAACCACGAGAGGAAGCGAGTGGTCGCGCCGATCGGATTGAACTGCACATAGCGGCCATCCCCGCAGCGGTAGGTGCCACTGCCGTTGGCGGCGATGGCACGTTCCGGTCCAAGACCCCGCGCCGTCGGGTACGCCCCGGCACCCCCGATCGCCTCGAACATCGCGTGGTACAGCGGCACCTCGATGCGATCTCCCCGGCCGGTGCGGTGCCGCGACGTGAGCCCCGACACCACCGCGAAGGCCCCGCAGAAGGCCGCGAAGTTGGACGCCACCGGGATCGCGCTGTAGGTCGGGCGGGTGGGGTCCCAGCCCTTGGGCACGTACCCGGCCCTGATCCGGCAGTTGCCGGTGGCCGCCGCGATGACCCCCTCCCAGCCGGGTATCCCGGCCCGCGGGTCGGCGGCGGCGAAGCCGGGCAGCGAGCAGTACAGCAGCCGGGGGTTGACCTCGCGCAACTCCGCCCAGCCGAGCCCGAGCCGATCCATCACCCCCGGCCGGAAGTTCTCGATCAGCACGTCGGCCCGCCGGACCAGCTCCCTGGCGGTGTCCAGGTCGGCCTTCAGGTCCAGAGTGATGCGGCGTTTGTTCCGGTTGAGGAATGCGTCGGCGCTGTCCAGCACGGCCCCCGGGCGGTCCACGTGGACCACGTCGGCGCCCTGGTCGGCGAGCATCAGCGCGGCCAGCGGCCCGGCCACGTAGTGACCGAAATCGACCACCCTGACACCCGCCAGCGCACCTCCCCTGTCGTTCATCGCACGGTCTCCTGGGGGATCGTCACTTCATCCATCGGCTTCTCGCCCGGCCGGTGGCGCACGCAGGCCACCCGGTGCTCGGCCGCGATCTGCAGCAGCGGCGGGTCCTGCTGGGCGCACTCGGGCAGCGCCACCGGGCAGCGGGTGTGGAACCGGCAGCCCGAGGGCGGGTTGGCCGGATCGGGCAGGTCGCCCTTCAGCACGGTCCTGCGCCGGGCCCTCTGGGCGCGCGGGTCGGGCAGCGGCACCGCCGACAACAACGCCTTGGTATAGGGGTGCCGCGGGTCCTCCGCGATCTGCTCGGCCGGACCTTCCTCGACGATCCGGCCGAGATACATCACCGCGATCCGGTGCGCCAGGTGCCGTACGGTGGCGAAGTCGTGCGAGACCAGCACCATCGCCTGGCCGGTGTCCTCCTGGATGGACAGCAGCAGGTTGAGGATCTCCGACCGGGTGGACAGGTCGAGCGCGGAGGTCGGCTCGTCGGCCACCAGCACGCTGGGCGACAGGGCCAAGGCGCGGGCGATGCAGACCCGTTGCCGCTGCCCGCCGGACAGCTCGTCCGGGTAGCGGTCCACGAACGCCGGGTCGAGCGCCACCCGGGCCAGCAGGGCGGCCGCCCGCTCGCGCATCTCCCCCCGGCGGATCCGGCCGTGCACCAGCAGCGGTTCCGCGACGGCGTGGGCGACGGTCTTGGTGGGGTCGAGCGCGCCGTACGGGTCCTGGAAGATGACCTGGAGGCGGGCGCGCATCTGTTTCAGCTCACGGCCCTTGGCCCGGCTGACATCCTTGCCCTCCACCTCGACGGTGCCCTGGTCGGGGGTGAGCAGCCGGGCCATCAACCGGCCCACGGTGGTCTTGCCGGAACCCGACTCGCCGACGATGCCGACGGTGGTTCCGGCCCGCACCTCCAGATCCACCCCGTCCACCGCGCGGACGCTCTCCACCGTCCGGCCGAACGCGCCCCGGCGCATCGGGAACGACTTGCTCAGGCCCTGGACCCGCAGGACCACCCGATCCTCAGCCACGGCCGGCTCCCTTGAGCGTCAGGTCGCCGGAGGCGACGCGGCCACATCGGGTGCGATGTCCTTCGCCCAGCAGGGCGTCGGGCTGGGGCTCCCGGCAGTGCTCCACGGCGTGCGCGCAGCGTGGCTCGAACCGGCACCCGGCCGGGAACCCTCCGGCGGACGGCACCCGCCCCGGAATCACCGTCAGCCGCGACCTGGCCTGGCCCGACTGCGGCACGGCGGCCAGCAAGGCGCTGGAGTACGGGTGCCCCGGGTCGTAGAAAAGCCGGTCCACGGTGGTGCGCTCGGCGATGTGACCGGCGTACATGACGACCACCTCGTCGCAGAAGTCGGCGACCACGCCGAGGTCGTGGGTGACCAGCAGGACGGCCAGGTCGAGGTCGCGTTGCAGGTCGCGCAGGAGGGCCAGGATCTCGGCCTGGATGGTGACGTCCAGCGCGGTGGTCGGCTCGTCGGCGATGACCAGCTTGGGCTCGCAGGCGATGGCCGCCGCGATCATGACCCGCTGCTGCATGCCGCCGCTCATCTCGTGCGGGTAGGAGCCGATCCTCCTGGCGGCGTTCGGGATGCCGACCCGCTCCAGGAGCTCGCGCGCTCGCGCCAGGGCCACCCCGCGCCGCTCGCCCAGGTGCAGCCGCCGCGCCTCGGCGATCTGGTCGCCGACCGTCATGGTCGGGTTGAGGCTGCTCATCGGCTCCTGGAAGACCATGCCGACCGGCCCGCCGCGGATCCGGCGCAGCTGCCGGGGCGTGCACGTGAGCAGGTCGACCCCGTCGAACCAGACAGAACCGGCCGTGACCCGGACGGCGGCGGGCAGCAGGCCGAGAATGGACATCGAGGTCAGCGTCTTGCCGCAGCCGGACTCGCCGATCAGCGCGGTGGAGCGGCCCTCGCTCACCTGGAAGCTGACATCCTCCACCAGGCCGGGCTGGCGGCCGGGCAGGTCGATGGTGAGCCCTTCCACCGACAGCAGCGTCATATGCCTCTCCTCAGTCCGACGGCGTCGCGGATCGCGTCACCGATGGTGTTGAAGGCCAGCACCGTCAGGACCATCGCGATCCCGGGCGGCACGACCGAGTAGGGCGCGTCGAATTGGTTGGTGTAGGCGGCCTTCAGCATCGACCCCCAGCTGGCGTCGGGCGGCTGCACGCCGAGCCCGATGAAGCTCAGGCTGGCCTCGGCCAGCAGCGCCACGCCCATCAGGATGGTCACCTGGACCAGCAGCGGGGCGGCGATGTTGGGCAGGATGTGCACCCACAGGGTCCGGCGGGTGGGCGAGCCGATCGCCACCGCCGAGTGCACGAAGGTCTCCTCGGCCACCGCCAGGGTCGCGCCGCGCACCACCCGGAACAGGCCGGGCGCGAAGATGATGCCGATCGCCACCATGGCGTTGACCAGGCCGGGGCCGAGCACCGCCAGGATGGCCAGCGCGCCGACCATGGCGGGCAGGCTGAGGACGGTGTCGGCCAGCCGCCCGGCGACGGCGTCCACGACGCCCCGGCGAAGCCCGGCCCACAGGCCGAACGGCAGGCCGATGAGCAGCGCCACGCCCACCGAGATGAGCGGCGCGACCAGGGCGATCCTGCTCGCCTGGATGATCCTGCTGGCCACGTCCCTGCCGAACTCGTCGGTGCCCAGCAGGTGGGACCAGCTCAGCTCGGCGAACCGGTTGCCCAGGTCCTGCGCGTCCGGGTCGTGCGGGGAGATGAGCGGGCCAAAAACGGCGAACAGCACCAGGATAGCCACCAATCCGGCGGCGGTCGCGGCGGACGGGCGGCGCAGGACGTTCCTGATGACCCGGCTGCGCTGGGAATTTCTGGTGGCGGAACTCAGGGTGGCGGTTGTCATGCGGTGCGCACCTTCGGATTGATCCAGCCGTAGGCCAGATCCACGATGAGGTTCATCAGGACGACGACGACGGCGCAGAGCAGCACGTATCCCTGGATCACCGGGTAGTTGCGCTGCAGCACCGCGTTGACGGCCAGGGTGCCGAGGCCGGAGATGCCGAACACGGCCTCGATCACGATCGCGCCGCCCAGCAGCCGCCCCGCCTGCAGGCCCAGCACGGTCACCACCGGGATGGCGGCGTTGCGCAGGATGTGCCGCCGGACCAGCCAGCCGCCGGACGCGCCCCTGGCCCGCGCGGTTCGCACGTACGGCCGGGTGAGCACGTCGGCCACGCAGCCGCGGGTGTGCCGGGCCAGCTCCGCGGCCGTGGCCAGGCCCAGCGCGGTGGAGGGGAGGATCACGTGGGACAGCCAGGTGCCGAAGCCCTCCCCCAGGTCCGCGTAACCGGTCGCCGGCAGCCAGGTGTTGGTGAGCGCGAAGACCGAGACCAGCACCAGCCCCAGCCAGAAGCTCGGCATCGCGATGCCCAGGGTGGCCAGGGTGGAGACCAGCCGGTCCAGCCGGCTGCCCAAGGTCAGGCCCGCGACGATGCCGGCCGACACCCCGACCAGCACCGCGAGGACGATCGCCATGACGGTGATGACCAGGGTCGGCGGAGCCACCTCCGCGATCGAGGTGAGCACCGACTTGTCGGTGAACAGCGATTTGCCGAGGTCGCCGCGGAGCACGCCGGACAGCCAGGTGACGTACTGCGCGAGCACGGGCCGGTCCAGCCCCAGCTGGGTGCGGATGCGCTCCACGTCGGCGGTGGTGGCGTTCTCGCCCGCGATCACCTCGGCCGGGTCGCCCGGAATGAGGTGGACCAGCAGGAAGGTGAGGATGGACACCAGCCACAGGACCAGCAGACCGCCACCGAGCCGACGGATGATCATGCGAGTGCTCATCGTCACCTCCGTTGAGCGTCGGGCTGGCGGCAACCCGCTCCGCCAGCCCGCGTTTGTCCGATAATTGGACAAAACGTTTGATATTTGTTACGCCATGCTGCCCTGCGGGTAAGTTCGCGTCAAGGGGATACCGCCGCGTAAATCCTCGGAGTCGGGACTGTTACAGATCCAGGTGGGATCGATGGGTCCGGCCGGGGCGTCATCACAGGTGCCGGTCGTCGGCGGGTGAGCGGCGGGTGACCCACGTATAGCCGATCACGGGGAGCCGGTACGTTGGGCTCCAGCACAAGACGTTCCGCATTTCTCTGGTCCCGAGCACATGGCAACTTCCCCCTTTCGCCCTAGGATGCGCACATGGCCGAACCGTCGACCTCCGCCGGCCTGTCCCCCGTCACCAGCGGGTTCACCGAGATCAACCAGGAGAACCGCACGCTCCGCGACCTGGTGGAGATCTACCGGCACCTGTCCGGCCTGGCGCTGCAGGACGCCGACATCGGCACCGTGGCCCAGCTCATCGCCCGCAGGACCGAGGTGACCGTCGCGGTCATCAGCCAGAAGATGGGCATCCTCGCCGCGGCCGCACCCGGCGAGAGCTACGAGAACTCCGTGCAGTACGTGCACGACCACCTGATCCACCCCCGGCTCGCGCACCTGCTGGCGATGGCCGGCAAGACCCGGCGCGCCATGCGCCTGCCCGACCCCACCCGGGGCCGGGCCAGGATCGTCGCGCCCATCCTGGTCGGCGACACCGTCCCGGCCTACCTCGTCTCTCTAGTCGCGAACGTCTCGCTGGTCACGGACGCGCCCGAGCAGGGCGAGGACATCCACCTGCTGATCGCCGAGCACGCCGCGACCATCTGCGGCGTCATCCTGGCCCGCGAGCGGGTCATCTCCTCGGCGGGCAGCCAGGTGCGCGACGACCTCATCGAGGGCCTGCTGTCCGGTTCGGGACGGGACAACGACGAGGTGGTGCGCTGGGCGCAGCACCTCGGCTTCGACGGCGAGCGGGACCACCGCGTGCTGTCGGTCATCATCGAGGCGCCCCCGGGCGACAGCGAGCGCAGCAGGCTGGTCGCCGAGCGCGCGGCCGGGGCCACCGCGCGCTTGTTCGTCGCCCAGTCGCCGGACGCGATCACCGCCGTCCGAGCCCGGGAGGTGATCATCGTGCTGAGCGAGCCGGCCACGCCCGCCACCGGCATCCGGGCCGACCAGCTCGGCGCGCTGTGCGTGCAGCGGCTCGGCGCGCTCTTCCCCGACGTCGGCGTCTCCATCGGTATCGGCGGCGCGTTCCGCGAGCCCGCGCACATCGCCCGCTCCTACGAGGAGGCGCGGCGCACCAACGAGGCGGTCCGGCGGCTGGGCCGGCGTGGCGCGGTGGTCGCGTTCGACAGCCTCGGCATCAGCCGCCTGCTGCTCCAGGTGCCCGACCCGGAGGCGCTGCGCGAGTTCGCCACCGACATCCTCGGCGCGGTGCTCCGGCACGAGCAGGAACATCACGTCAAGTACGTGACGACGCTCAAGTCGTACTTCCAGGAGAACAGCAGTCCCCGGCGAGCCGGGGAGCGGCTGCACGTGCACCCCAACACGGTCACCTACCGGGTCCGCCGGGTGGAGGAGATCACCGGCCTGGACCTGGACAACTACCGGGACCGGCTGGCCGCCCAGGTCGCCCTGGAGATCCTGGAGGCCCTCGGAGAGGCCGGGCTGTGACCGGGCCGGCGCTTTTCAGCACCGGGCTCTTTTCAGCGAGGCGCGGTGACCACGGCCGCCGCGGAGTAGACGATCCCGCCCACCCGGGAGGAGTCGATGTAGCGGGGAATCCAGTTCTCGTCGTCGACCTGGCTCGCGCCCCAGCCGTAACAGACGTCGAAGCCGGTCGAGGTACGCACCCGGAACAGGAACATGTTGTCCGACAGTCGGCGCCCGGGGCTGACGAAGGCGTCCATCTCCCGCTCCGCCAGGTCCCAGGCGATCTCCACCTCTTCCAGCGTGGCCGTCTCGATCATCAGGTGCTCCAGCCGGAGCGCGTCGCCGCCCTCCAGGAGCGCGATGCTGTGGTGGCGGAGGTTGCAGCGCAGGAACCACATCTCCCCGTGCGGCCGGCCCAGGTTGATCGCGTCGGAGACCCGCATCCCCATCACGTCGCGGTAGAAATCCAGCCCGCGCTGCAGGTCGGGCACCCGCAGCGCCACGAAACCCAGCCCGAGATCGCCGGTGACCGCCCGCGAGCTGGGACGTTGGCCCCGATAGGAGCCCGGCTTCTCCTCCTGGCCGACGAACAGCTCGTGCCGCAGGCCGAAGGGGTCGGTGAAGGAGACGATCCACCGCACCGAACGCTCGGCCGCCAGCCGCGCGCCACCCGGCTCCACCGCGAACCCCGCACCCGCCACCCGGGCCGCCGCCGCCTCGAGCGCGGCCTCGTCGCCCAGATCCCAGCCGAGGTAGAGCAGCCGGTCCGGCCCCTGGGGATGCACCGCCAGCCGGTAAGCCCGATCGCACCAACGCACCCGAACCGTGCCGTCCGCCAGCCGGTCCGCCTCGAAGCCGAAGACCCTCGGCCCGAAATCCAGCCAGTCCGCCGCCGCCGCGGACTGCACGCCGACATATCCGAGAGTCCGCATCCGCAACCCCCTCGTGCCTCAGGCGCACTTGTGCGCCACCACAAGAGTATGCGGCACCGGCGGCATGTCAGCTCGCCCGACCGCCACCCCGGCGTCCTGGTAGGCGGGCCAATTGAGGTGACGGCCCACAACCGCTCAGCCGCCAGGTCGGCCCGCCACGCTAAGCAGAACATCGGCCTGAGGCCCAGTGTGGTGAGGAGGGCGTCGGCCTGGGGCCCGGCGTGGTGGGCAGGGCGTCGGCCTGGGACTCGGTGAGATGGCCAGGGCGTCGGCCTGGGGCCCGGTGTGGTGCGCGTAGGCCCCAGGCTGGTGCGTCAGGGCCGGTCAGCCGATCAGCGCGGCCCGGTTTTCCGCCAGCACGTCGCGCAGCGACCTGGGCTCGCGGCCGGTGAGGTCGCGGACCGCGGTCGAGACCCGTTCCGCCCAGCCGCCGCGGGCCGAGGCGCCGAACGAGGCGATCATCTGCGCGACCTCGACCGGCAGCCCGGCCGCGACCAGGCCCTGAACGTACCCCTCGTCATCGACATGGAGCACCTCGACCGGACGGCCGCTGATCTCGGCTGCCAGCGCGGCCAGCGCCGCGGCGTCGATCGCCTCCGGGCCGGTGATGTCGTAGACGGTGTTCTCGTGCCCTTCGGACGTCAGCACCGCCGCGGCGGCGGCCGCGCAGTCCTCGCGGGAGACGTAGGCGGTGGCGCCCGCGCCGCTGTTGGTCACCAGCTGGCCGCCGGCCACCGCCTGGGCGGCCGTCGGGATCTGGTATTCGGCGTAGATGTTGTTGCGCAGGAACGTCCACGTCAGCCCGCTGTCGAGCAGCGCGGTCTCGGTGGCCCGGTGGTCGACGGCGACGGCGGCCGGATTGTCCGGGTCCGGGCTCGGCAGCGAGGTGTAGAGGACGTGCCCGACGCCCGCGGCACGGGCCGCTTCGACGGCCTGGGTCTGCAGCTCGACGCGGCCAGGCCCGATGATGTCGGTCGAGATCAGCAGCAGGCGATCGACGCCGGTCAGTGCGGACCGCAGGCCGGTCGGGTCGCTGAAATCCCCGTGCCGGACGTCGGCGCCGCGCTGCGCGAACTCGCCGAGCGCGGCCGGATCGCGGGTGAGCAGGACAGGCTGTTCCCCCTTGTCGAGCAGCAGCTCGGCGACTAGGCGGCCGAGGTGACCGGATGCTCCGGTGATGGCGATGGTCGGCACTTGGGCCCTCCACATGCTTCCGTAATCAGAACGGTGACGGTTAATAATAACCAGATCGGTTGCAGTTATAGACTGCGAGGGTGAGCAGTCCCACGAACACCCGCTTCGCCGTCGCCTATCACGTGCTGGGGCTGCTCGCGTCGATCCCCGGGGAGCCGCTGAGCTCCGAGCAACTGGCCCCCAGCGTCGGCTCCAGCTCCGTCTACCTCCGCCGCGTGCTCGGCCTGCTCCGCCGCGCCGGTTTCGTCCAGTCCAAAGCCGGTGTGTTCGGCGGCTGGCAGCTCGCCCGCCCCTCGCACGAGATCAGCCTCGGTGACGTGTGGCGGGCCGTACAGGGGGATGGGCCGGTGCTGGGCATCCACGGCCCGCCTCCAGGCTGCCCGGTCGGCGGCTCGGTGAGCGCGCGGCTGGCGGACGTCGAGCAGCGCGTGGCCCGCGCGATCGAGGCGGCACTCGACGAGCTGACCGTCGCGGACTCTCTTCCCGACGGCGCCCCGTTCACCGTCGACATCCTCACGGTTCCGGCTCGCACGAACGGCGCTTAACCGGAGATCCCCGGAACCAACACCGTCACGATCGTCGCGGTCGACGCCGCGGGAAACGCATCGCCCCCGAGCAACGCGATCGCCATCCCCGTCAACTTCGGCACCGGCTGCTGAACGCGCACCGCTAGGCAACGGCCCGGCTCCAGCCAGGAGCCGGGCCGGCTCGCCTGCTAGACGAACCGCTTGATGAAGGTCAGGGCCGTGTCGGCGACCTCGCGCCAGCCGCTGTCGATGGTGAGGGAGTGGCCGCGGTTGGGGATCTCGACGATCTCGGTGACGGCGTGCTCGTTGCGGCGCTGCTTCTTGAAGGAGGCGTTGGCGATCGCCCAGGGGACGGTGTGGTCCTTCTCGCCGGAGATGATCAGTAGCGGGCCGCGGTCGGGGGTCTCGCTGTCGACCTTGGTCTCGCTCCAGGGGTTGAAGTTGGCGACGGCGGCCTGGAACAGCGGTGCGCCGGGGGCCGGGACGGAGAAGGTCTCGTACAGGTGTTTGGCCTCCTCCTCGGTCACGGCGTTGGCGAAGGCGTACCGGAACTGGTCGTAGGTGAGCGGGACCGCGCGGTGGATGTTGGCCGGGTTGGTCAGCACGGGCGCGGCGGCGCGCAGGGAGGAGACCGGCAGCGGCAGCACGCCCTGGAAGGGGGCCGGGTCGATCGCGACGGAGGCGCACGACAGGCCCCGGCCGGCGAGGATCTGGGCGAGCAGGCCGCCGAAGGAGTGCCCGATGACAGCGGGCCTGCGCTCCAGCTTGCCGATCAGGTCGGCGAAGTGGTCGGCGACCTGGCCGACGGTTTTGTGGGCGAACACCTCTGGGTGCGCCTTGGCCTCGGCCACGGTCTCGGGGTCGTCCGGCCATCCGGGCAGCACCGGCGCGAAGCCGGCCTCGGCGAAGACCGCCGCCCACCGCTCCCAGCTGCTCGGCAGCAGCCACAGGCCGTGGACGAAGACGACGGGGGTGCAGCCGGCGGCGTTGGCCTGCTCGATCTGCTGGAGGTCATGTTCTGCGGACATGCGTGAAGGCTCCTGTTTGACGGGCGATGGCCTGGTCACGATAGGGCGGGAGGGAGCGGGCGAACGTGTCGCGTGCGCACAGGATTTGGTCAGGCGTGCATGGATTCGTTGGGGCGGTTCAGGTCGCGCCAGGCGCGTGGCGACATGCCGTACGCGCGTTTGAATACCTTGCTGAAGTGGGTGGCGTCGGTGAAGCCCCAGCGGTGGGCGATGGCGGCGATGGTCAGGGAGCGGGTGGCGGGGCGGGCCAGGTCCTTGCGGGATTCTTCGAGGCGGCGGGCGCGGATCCAGTCGCCGAGGCTGATACCGGATCGGGCCAGGAGTGTGTACAGGTAGCGGACGGAGATGTTGTGGGCGGCGGCGATCCGTGCGGCCGACAGGTCGCGGTCGGCGAAGTGGGTCCGGAGGTACTCCATGATCCGCAGGTTCAGCGTCGCCTCCATTGGTGCCCAGCTCAGGCTTCGGTCGGCCAGTTGGGTGGCGATGACCGCGCGGATCAGCTCGATGCTCGGTTCGGCGACCAGGTCGGCGTGCGTGCTCTGCCGCAGCTCCGCGCTGCCGCCCAGGCGGGCGAAGTACGCCGAGGCGAGCTCCGCCACGGGATTGCCGGAGCCCAGCGTCAGCGCAGTCACCTCGCGCAGCGTCCTGCTGGGGAGCGCCAGCGCCTCGCGGGGAATCCGGAAGAAATGCTGGTCGATGCCATGCTCGAACAGCAGCGTGTAAGGAGTCGCCGTGTCGTAGAGAGCGAAGTCTCCCGGCCGGAGCAATGCCTCTCGCCCACCTTGGATCACCATGCTCGACCCGGACAGCTGCAGCCCCAGGAACACGGCCGGTTCGACGTCGTCGCGGGCGAGCGTGGGCGTGCGGCGGATCGTGGTGCTCGTCGCGCGTACCGAGCAGATCCCGATCCGTCCGGCGCCGCTCAGCCGCACCTCGACGTCGATGTCCTCCGGCGGCCGGTGGTGATCGATCTCGATGCGGACCACCGAGTCGCACACGACGTCGCGTACCACTTCTGCCCGCTCACCCGGCGGCAGGGACGCGGTCTGCACGATGACCGTCACGGGAGAGCCCCCGTTCTCGACCTGACATAGGACAGATTCCAGGATGTTGTCCCGTGATGACCCTGTCTAGCCGCGTACGGCCCGCAACGCGCGCCGGTTGAGACGGTCCAGGGCGGCGGACGTGGCTTCGTCAGCCGGGAGGTAGAAGAGGATCCGCTGGCCTTCGGCGTCCAGGGTCTCGTACGACAGGTGCAGTTCGCCCACCTCGGGATGCACGAGCCGTTCCACGCCGGTACGGCGCGGCGGCACCAGCCCGGCCCGCATCCGTTCGGCGAAAGGCGCCCCGCCCACGATGGTCAGCTCCTCGACGAGGTGGGCGAAGTGCGGGTCATCGGGCGAGGATTCGGACCTGAGCACGGCGACCTCCTCGTCGGCGATCCGCTCCCAGTCGGGAAACGCCGATCGAGCCCGGTCGTCGGTGAACACGAACGTGGCCCGGTTCGGCGGCCGTCCGTCTAGCAGGCCGATGGGCCTGGCGAGGCGTTCGTAGGCGGAGGTGTGGGCGAGCGTCTCGCCGAGCCGGTTGAGCAGCACGGCCGGGGTGGTCTCCAGCCGGTCCAGCAACGACCGCATCGTGGCCCGCACCTCCCGTTCCGGCGGCAGCGCGCCCGGACACAGGATGTCGGCGCCGGACGCCGCCTTGGCCAGGTTGCGGAGCTGGATCCGCTCGCCTCCCGGCAACCGCAGCGCGTCCGCGAGCGCGCCCAGCACCTGCGGCGACGGGTGCCGATCGCGCCCCTGTTCCAGCCGCGTCAGATAGTCGACACTCACCCCGGAGATGGTGGCGAGCTCGGCCCGCCGCAGACCGGGCGTGCGCCGACGACCACTATCGGGCAACCCCACCTCGGCCGGCGTAATGGCCTCCCGGCGACTACGGAGAAACGCCCCCAAATCCATGGCCCGAGTGTACGGCCGGCGCCACCCCCGGATCGTGGCCCTGCCAGGGCTAGCCTTCCCTCGGCCTTCCTGCCGCCGAATAGGCTCCCCACAATGAAGATCATGAGATTTACCGACAACGAGATCGAATATCTGAACAGCCAGCTGCTCGGCCGCCTGGCCACCGTCGGCCCCGGCGGCCGCCCGCATATCGTCCCGGTAGGGGTCTTCTACGACCCGGAGACCCAGACCATCGTGATCGCCGGGCACGCCGGCACCAACATGATCGAGAGCAAGAAGTTCCGCGACGCAGAGCGCCACCCGGAGGTCGCGTTCGCCGTGGACGATCTTGCCTCTACCGATCCCTGGACCCCGCGCGGCATGGAGATCCGGGGACGCGCCGAAACCCACACCACCGGCGGCGAGGAACTCGGCAAGCGCATCGGGGCCACCATGCCGTTCGACTCGGCGTGGATCCGCATCCACCCCCGGCGCATCCTGACGCGCGGGATCGACACCGATTCCTTCGACCTGTCCGCCCGGGATGTGGCCTGATGCGTTACCAGCTGCTCGGCCCGACCGGCCTGCGAGTCTCCGGCCTGTTCCTCGGCGCGATGAGCTTCGCCAGCCCCGCCGAGGCCCGCAAGATGATCAACCTGTACGCGGACGCGGGCGGCAACGTCATCGACACCGCCTCCGCCTACGGTGACAGCGAAGAGATCCTGGGCGACCTCCTGCGGGAGCGCCGCGACCAGTTCGTGCTGGCCACCAAGTTCACGCTCACCCGGGACGCCAGGGACCCGAACGCGGGCGGCAGCCACCGCAAGAACCTGACCCTCTCCCTTGAGGCCAGCCTGCGGCGGCTGCGCACCGACTACGTCGACCTGTTCTGGGTGCACATGTGGGACGAGGTCACGCCCATCGAGGAGACCATGCGGGCGCTCGACGACGCCGTCCGCGCGGGGAAGGTCCTCTACGTGGGCGCCTCCAACCTGCCCGCGTGGCTGGTCTCCCGGGCCAACGCCCTGGCCGAATGGCGGGACTGGACCTCGTTCGCGGGGATCCAGGTGCCGTACAGCCTGCTCAAGCGGGACATCGAGCGGGAACTGCTGCCGATGGCGGAGGCTCTTGGGCTGAGCGTGGCCACCTACGGGGTGCTCGCCGGTGGAGTGCTCTCGGGCAAGTTCCTCAGCCCTGTCGGGGTTTCGACCAGGATCAATCCGGCGTCCCTCACCGCGCGTGATCATCGAGCGGCGCGTGCCGTGCAGGATGTCGCCGGGGAGTTGGGGGTGACCGCGTCGCAGGTCGCGATCGCCTGGACCCGCGGCCGGTCCCGTGCCGTGCACCCGATCATCGGCTCCCGCACCGCCGAGCAACTGCAGGACAACCTGGCCGCCATCGACGTCACCCTCCCGGCGGAAGCCATGGATCGTCTGGATTCGGCGGTCGAATTCGACCTGGGTTACCCCACCGCGGACAACTTGGGACCCCGGCCGTGGCTGTTCGGTGAGCGGGACACCAGGCGTCAGTGACGCCCGCTCTCGACGAGAGCTCTGGGGGCCAGGTCGATGCTGTCGCGCAGCTTGGTGGGGGTGAGGTGAAGCGCCGCCATGAGGCCGAAGGCGGCGACGGCGGCGGAGATGAGAAAGATGTGCGCGGTGCCGTCCCCGTAGGCGGCGCTGACGACCTCGCGAACGGCCGGTGACATCGCGGCGATGACCACCTGGACCAGGACCTGCAACGCGCCCATGCCGATGCCCTGCAGGACCCGCCAGGCGATGAGCTGGCCGGTGTTCTGGGCGAACCCGCAGCCCAGGGAGGCGATCACGAACGCCACGATGGCGATCTGCCGGCACGTAGAGGAGACCATACCTACCTTTTCGGCAAAAATGCACGTCAAGCAAAAATGCCTGGAGGGCAGGTAAGATCGCCGGGCAATCCGCACGCCGTACCGCACCGAATGAGAGGTGTCGCCCTCGATTTCACTCATGCAAAGGAGCACGGACATGCGCAGGACTCTGGCCACCGGCCTGCTCGCGCTGGCGGCGGTCACCGTCGCCGCAGCACCCGCGAGCGCGAGCCGCGACAGCATCAAGGTCATCGGACTCACCAGCACGCAGCGACTGGTCATCTTCGAAGCCGACAGCCCCGGTTCCACCTTCGTGATCGGCAAGGTCACGGCGCTCAAGGGGGACAAGAGGCTGGTCGGCATCGACTACCGCGTGCAGAACGGCAAGCTCTACGGCGTCGGCGACAAGGGGGGCGTCTACGTCGTCAGCCCCACCACCGCCAAGGCGACCAAGGTCTCCCAGCTCACGGTCGCCCTGACCGGGAAGAACTTCGGCGTCGACTTCAACCCGGCCGCCAACCGGCTGCGGGTGATCAGCGACACCGGGCAGAACCTCCGGCACAACATCGACGACCCCATGGGCGCGCCCGCCGCCGGCACCACCGCCACCGACGGCACGCTCACCAACCCGCCCGTGCCCCCGGCCACCACCGGCGCGACGGCGACCGGCGTCTCCGGCGCGGCCTACACCAACAACGACCTGAACCCCGCCACCGCGACCACCCTGTTCGACCTCGGCGCCGACCAGGTCAGCATCCAGTCTCCGGCCAACGCGGGCTCGCTGGCCCCGACCGGCAAACTGGGCGTGACGGCTTCCGGCGGCACCGGTTTCGACATCTTCAGCAGCCGCGGCAGCAACCGCGGTTTCGCCACGCTGAAGGTCTCCGGCGGCTACCGCTTCTACACCGTGGACCTGCTCACCGGCCTCGCCTCATCGCGGGGAGCCTTCCCGGCGAAGCAGCAGGTCGTCGACATCGCGGTGCCGCTCAAGCAGGGCTGACAGCCCCGTGTGCGGGGACACGCAGGACAAAACGCGCCCCTCGTTCGCTGTCCTGAATGGTCAACGTGCCCCCGTGCGCCTCGGCGATTTCCCGCGCGATCGCGAGCCCCAAGCCGGTTCCCCCCGAGTCCCGATCGCGCGAGGCGTCCAGCCGGGTGAATCGCTCGAAGACCATCTCCCGGTGTTCTGGAGCTATTCCGGCGCCGTCGTCGACCACCTCCAGGATCGCCGCCGATCCCTCGGCTCGCACGCTGACGGTGACCTTCGAGGTGGCGTGACGTTCGGCGTTGTCGAGCAGGTTGACCAGCACCCGCGTGACCCGCAGCCGGTCACAGTCGATGAGCACGCTCGGCTGGAGATCCCTGACGATCTCCACCCGGTAGGCCCGGTGCTCCACCTCGGCACCGGCCAGCTCACTCAGATCGGTCACCTCACGGCTGAGCGGGGCATGCGCGTCCAATCGGGCCAGGGTCAGCAGGTCGGTCACGATCGCCTGAAGCCGGTCAAGCCCGGCGAGCACCTCCTTGGTCATCTTCGGCCAGTCGGTGTCCCGGGGATACATGAGCGCCTCGTCCAGCTGCACCCGCATGGCGGTGATCGGGCTGCGCAGGTCGTGGGAGGCGTCCGAGGTGAACTGCCGCAGCTGCTTGTACGCGCCTTCGAGCCGGTCCAGAGTGCCGTTCACCGTTTCGGCCAGGCACTTGAGCTCCGAATACCTCCCGTACTGGGGCACCGGGACCCGGCGATCGAGACGGGTGGCGGTGATCTCCGCCAGTTCGGTACGGATGGCGTTCATCGGAGTCACCACCTTGGTGAGATCGCGGAACACCCAGGCGGTCATCATCGTGGTCACCACCAGGGACACGCCGACCGCCAGGAGCAGCGCGGTGACGTCGCCGTACCAGGGGACGATCGGGACCGCAATGTAGAGCGGCCAGATCCCATCCGGCTGGTACACCTTGTACGCCACGACGGTCATGCAGCCCTTCAACCCCGCCGGAGGGCACAACACCCGCGCGGCGCGCACGTTGCTGCTGGCCGGGAGGAAGGTGGCCATCGGCGGCTTGCCGACCAGCGGCCGGGTCGCCGCGACCGGCCGGCCGTGCGCGTTCAGGACCTGAATCGCCTCGACCCTGCCCTTCTGCAGCACGGCCGGGAGAGGACCTTCCCTGATGAGGGGCACCACCCGGCTCCAGGCCCCGGTGGCCCGATCCCGAGCCCTGTCCGCCTCCTTGGCACCCGCGAACAGGAGGAACAGAAAGCTGACCCCGACGCAGACCAGCGCCACGAGAGCCCCGGCCACAAGTGTCCTACGCGCCCGAAACGATGATGATCGGTACCAGCTCAACATGCGCCCCCCCGAATGTGAGGTGCTTCACCCCCTTCTAGTCAAAGAACGGCGATGTCTGGCCACAACGTCCCGAACCAAGGCAAAGTTTCGGCGTTCGACCTGGGGCGATGCGTCATCTCACGACAATCGCGCGCTCTCCGGGTGGGATCAGCTCCCTGATCACAGTCGATGACGCCGGTGACGCCCGAGGCGCGGACCCGCCTGAAATCTTCAGGCCGGAGGCTCCGGTGAACTGCGCGGCGAATGACGGGCGAGGGATGTCCGTTGACGCGGTCCAAAGGTGATCGGACGCTCACAGCGGATCGCTCATCAAAAGGAAGGCGTGCCATGAGGTCGCTGAAATCCACGATCGCGCGGGTAGCCGCGGTCGCCCTCGCGTTACCGCTGTTCGTCGGTGCCGGCACGCCCGCGGCTACGGCGAGTTCGGCGGCGTACGGCTGTGCGGTGACCTACGACGCCACCGACTGGGGCACGGGATTCGTGGTAGCACTGACCGTGAGCAATACGGGGACCATAACGTTCAGCCCGTGGATCCTGCAGTTCGTCTTCGCCGGCGACCAGCAGGTCATCTCGTCGTGGAGCGGCGTCTGGTCACAGACACCGCCGAGCGTGCAGGCCACCAATCCCACCTGGTACGCGTCCATCGCTCCCGGCGCTTCCCATGGGATGGGCTTCACGGCCACCTACACCGGGGTGAACGCCAACCCGACCGGCGTCACGCTCAATGGCGTTCCGTGCGTGGTGACATTCCTCTATGACGCAGCTCGACGGGACCGGCGGGACGGGATCTCGCCGGTCCCGTGCTTGTCCGCCGCCGAATAATATGGTCGCGCCAATCCGAGCAGCTAATGCTTAGGCGTTCGTTGCCTTTGCGTATTCGGCGGCGCCGCCCGCGAAGTCGTACACGATGGCGGGTTCGTCGCCGACTACCCAGGCGTTGTGGCCCGGTGGGCAGACGAAGACGTCGCCGGGGCCGACTTCTGCTTCGGTGCCGTCGTTCATGCGGAAGCGCATGCGGCCGGTGACGACGAAGCCGTTGTGGCGGGTCTCGCAGAGTTCCGTGCCCGCGATGGACTTGACCGATTCGGACCAGCACCATCCGGGCTCGAAGGTGGCCACACCGAAGCTCAGGCCGGTCAGGTTGCATACTTCCAGGTGCCCCAGCGGGAAGTCGCGGCGCTCGTCCGGCTTTTCGATGCTCTTGACCTCGATCATGACGTTCCCCCTCACGTCAGTCCCAGTCTTCCACCGCATATTTCTCTCCACAAGGGGCTCTACCTGGGCAAACACCTCTGCGACCCCCGGTCCGGCATACCCTTGAACGGGAGGAACACATGAGGACATTTCATGAGTTGCACCACGGCGACCGGCCTTTGCTGCTGCCCAACGCCTGGGATGTGCCGTCCGCGCTGGCCTTCCTCCACGCGGGCTTCCCGGCGATCGGGACCACGAGTTTCGGCGTCGCCTCCGGCCTCGGCCGTCCGGACGGTGAGCGCGCCACCAGGGACGCCAACCTGTCGCTCGCGCGCCGGCTCGCACGCCTGCCGATCCACGTCAGCGTGGACATCGAGGACGGCTACACCGACGACCCCGAGGAGATCGCCGCGTACGTCGCCGAGCTCGGCGTGGCGGGCGTCAACATCGAGGACAGCACGGCCGAGAAGCTGCTGCCGCCGCAGGCGCACGCGGCCAAGGTGGCGGCGATCAAGGGCCAGAATCCCGGCGTGTTCGTCAATGCCCGCGTTGACACCTACTGGCTCGGCCAGGAGGCCACCGTGGATGCGACGCTGGATCGGGCCTCCCATTACGTTGAGGCGGGCGCCGACGGCGTCTTCGTGCCCGGCGCCACCGAACCTGCCGAGCTGCGGGAGCTGGCCGCGCGCATCCTGGTGCCGCTCAACGTTCTCGTGATCCCGGCGCTCTCCCTCGCCGACCTGGCCGAACTCGGCGTGCGCCGGGTCAGCACGGGCTCGTTGCCGTACCGGGCGGCGATCCACGCCGCGACGCAGGTGGCCACGGCCGTCCGCGATAGCGGAAGCATCCCCGCCGCCGTGCCTTACCCCGACCTACAGCACCGGCTGGTCCGGTACGCGCGGAAAGCGTCAGCGGGCGAGGAAGTCCAGTAGCGCCCGGTTGACCTCCTCGGGGTGGGTCCAGGGCACGTTGTGCGGACCCTTCTCGATCGTGACGAAGGTGAGGTCCCTGATCAGGCCAGGCAGCCGGGCGGCGGTGTTGGCGTACGGCAGGATGCGGTCCTCCTCGCCGTGGATGAGCAGGGTTGGCACGTCGAATTTGAGCAGGTCCGGCCGGAAGTCGGTCAGCCAGGCGTCCACGCAGGCGTACGCCGCGTAGGGAGACGCGAGGACCGCCACGTTGAAGCTGTTCTGCCAGGCCTCGTCGCTGATCCGGGTGCCCCGGTAGACGTCGACGTTGTAGAAGTTGTCGAGGAACTCCTTGATGGCGGCGGGCCGGTCGTGCACGATCGCCTCCTTGATGGCGTCGAACACCTTTCCGTCCACGCCTTCGGGGTTGTCGCCGGTCTGCAGGAGGAACGGCGGAAGTGCCCCGATGAGCACCGCGCGGCCAACCCGCTCCGAGCCGTACGTGCCGAGATACCGCGTCACCTCGCCCGTGCCCATGGAGAAGCCGACCAGGTCGACTTCGTCCAGTTCGAGGTGGTCGAGCACCGCCTTGAGATCGTCGGTGAAGGTTCTGTAGTCGTAGCCGGTGGTGGGCTGGCTGGACTTGCCGAACCCGCGCCGGTCATAGGTGATCACGCGGTATCCGGCCCGCAGCAGCACGCGCTCCTGCTTCTCCCAGGCCCGGCCGTCCAGCGGGTACCCGTGCATCATCACCACCGGCCGCCCCGCCCCGTGGTCCTCGAAGTGGATGTTGATGACGTCGCTGTTCTCCCGCCCAACCGTGACTTTCCCCATTGAGTCCTCCCCCAGGGACGCAGTTCCTACGGCCCAAGCTAGCAACGCCGTAATTGGCGATTTTTGGGATTTTGCGGTACGGCAAGGCACAGCCATCGCCTGTTCATCCGTGCACCACTGGCGTTGACGCATGATCGACCCAACCCCGAGCACCTGACCGGCTTGGCGAAGATATGCCGCAGAGTTGGCGGTGCCCGCCGCGCCCGACACCAAGCTGGTGCAAAATCGCCATATTTGTCTACTTATGTCGGGATTCCTGGTGGTTGTGCCGGGCAGAGTCCGATCAACAAGAGGGGGATGCCAGATGATCAATAAGATTCGTGAGAACGGTCTCACCTCCCAGCACATGTACATCGCCGGCTTCGCGTCCATAGGGCTTTCGATGGCGTCCTGGCTGCTCTCCAGGGCCGCGGGCGACGTCGGCATGGGGCGCGCCGACCACTGGGGGATCTTCATCGGACAGTGGGCGCCGACCTTCTTCACGCTCGGGATCGCGCTCCGGATCGAAGAGAGCATGGACGGGAAGCACGACATGATGGGCAAGTCCAAGACGGATATGGACTCCCGGATGGCCCGCAACGCGCGGATGGGCTCCCCGGCCTGAGAGCTAACGCGGGCGGGTTTCCGCATCGGCCCGCCCGCGTTAATCTGCTGCGATGGCCGAAGCCCGGACGACATTGCGGCACACGTTCAACACCGACGCCGAACTCTACGACCGTGTCAGGCCAGGCTATCCAGCTGAATTGTTCGACCAGTTGCCCACCGGGCGCGTGCTCGAAATCGGCTGCGGCACCGGCCAGGCCACCGAACCACTGGCCAGACAAGGCCGACCCATCGTCGCGATCGAATTGGGCGAACAATTGGCCGACGTCGCCAGGCGTAAGCTCTCCCGATTCCCTCACATAGAAATCATCACCGCCGATTTCGAGACCTGGCCGCTGCCACCCGAACCTTTCGACCTCGTCCTGGCCGCGACATCCTTTCACTGGATCGACCCGGACATCCGCGTGGCCAAGGCCGCGCAAGCCCTACGCCCGGGCGGAACGCTGGCCACCATCGCCACCCACCACGTATTCGGCGGAACCACCGCGTTCTTCGCCGACGCCCAGGAGTGTTACCTGCGCTTCGACCCCGACACCCCACCGGGCCTGCGCCTGCGGCCCTCCGCCGAGATCCCCACGGACAGCGCCGAGATCGACGCGTCCCCCGACTTCGGCCCCGCCCGCTTCCACCGGTACGAATGGGACCAGCCCTACACCACCCAGGCCTACCTCGACGTCCTGACCACCTACTCCGGCCATATCGCCCTGCCAGCCCCGGCCAGAGCCGGACTCCTGCGCTGCATCGCCGACCTCATCGACAACACGTACGGCGGCCGGATCGTCAAGCGCTACCTGACCGAACTCCGCCTGGCCGACCGCTGATCACGGGATCTTTACCAAGATCAGCCACCGGCTCGCCTTCGCCCGGGAATCAAGATCAAGGTTGATTCTCCAAGCGAAGGAAATATCCCATGCGTATATCGACCGTTCTGGCCGGGGCTGCGCTCCTTCTTCTCACGCCCGCGATGACGCCGGCCCAAGCGGCCACGACATCCGCCGCGTCGCGCTGTTTCCAGTTGCCGTACTTCGGTCCGTGGGGGAAGGCCGATTTCGACTTCGGCCCCGCGACCGTCGAGCAGTTGAACCGCAACGGCATCCGGCTGGAGGGCATCACGCCGGTCCAGGTCAAGCGTGGCAACACCGGCATCTTCATGCCGATCGGCTGGCAGCAGGACCATATCGACCCGTGCCGTGGCGTTTTCTACCCGGGCGGGTTCCGGATGGTGAACGACAAGACCAAGGAGAACATCTCGTTTGAGCGGTTCTACCTGCGTGTGGACGGCGTCTACTTCAACATGTCGGTCAACGGAGGTCCGTCGGCGGAGCTCCGGGTCGGGACGTACAAGCTGCTGGAGTTCATGCCGACCATCGCCACACCGCGCCCGCTTGAGGGCGGCGTCGGGCCTCGGGTGTGGCCGTTCTACGTGGATTCCGGCTGGTCGAAGGCCGTCAAGCGGCTGAGCGGCTTCACGCCGCCGATCGGCCAGGTGCTGGGCAACCTGGACGCGGTCGTCAAGTACCTGCCGTAGACACGAGATCCCGGCCGCCTCGCGGCGGCCGGGATCTCCCAACGTTAGAAGCGGTGCGGCGGCGCCAGGTAGGGGAACGTCGGGCTGACCGCCGCCGTCGGCGCGGTGACCTTCTCGTTCGCGATGATCAGCGACGGCGAGCCGGGCCCGGCAGGCTCCCCCATCAGCATCCGGACCAGCGTGGCGTGCGCGTCGTCGCCGAGGCGGCGGCCGTTCGGGTAACCCTGGGGGTCATCCTCCACCAGCCCGAAGCGGTTCGGGCGGCTGCTGGGCGGGATGCTCATGTTCAGCCGGAGCTGGTCGCTCGGGATGACGGCGGCCGGGTCGACGTCCTGGTTGAGGACGTGCGCGTTGAGATCGTCCCGGATCGTGCCCCGGATCGGCCCGGTGGACTTGGCCACTCCGGCGAAGAAGATCTGCCACAGGTCGCGGCGCGGTGCCGGGGGCACCTTGACGCTCCAGTGGTGAACCTTGATCAGCCTCGGCCCGATCGGGTTGAGCACGAAGTTGGTCAGCCGCGTGTTGTACCGGTCCTCGACCGGGGTCATCGAGTTGTACGTCTCCCCCATGGTGAACATGGTCACCACGTCCATGGCGGGATTGCCCATCCGCGACATCTGCGGATATCTGCCATCCAGCCCGCGACGTCCGGCCGTCGCCCAGACCCCGATCACCGGATTGCGCGTGACATCGCCCTTCAACGCCAGCGTGGCCTTCGGCACCTGCAACACCATCGCGTTGACGTTGCCGTTCAGCACCTTGATCAGGTCGATCGGCGGGATGATCGGCGACCCGGTCATCGCCAGTCCCACCGTCTTGGCGTTGCTGAAGAACGAGTCCGCCGCCTTCGCGGCGAGCGTCCGGCCGCCGCCGGGCAGGTCCACGGTCGCTTCCGGCCGTCCCGCGCCGGTGGCCGCAAGCGGCACTACCCCGTTGCCCACCAGCGTCTTGACCGGCTCTCCCGGCCGGATCTCCTCCAGCTTGTACGGCTGGCTGGCCCCCACCTGCGTCCCGAACGTCCACCGATAGGTGAGATCCGGGGTGCCGGTCCCCCGCTGGTCAATATGGATCTCGTAACGCGCGTCGGTGGCGAACCCCCGTCCGGAGAACTGCTGGATCGGGGCATAGTTGGTGACAAAGCACACCATGTCCGGGCTATCCGGGCAGACAAAGGCATACAGATCCGAGCCATCCATCTGCGGATCAAGGACCAGCCGCGGCGCGTCCACATGGCTGGCGGCCGTGCTCGTCCCCGTACTGGGCCCGGCCAGCACGCCCCAGGTCATCGCCCCCACGGTCGCCGTGGTGACTACGGCTGGCAAGACTAGCTTGCTGCGTTTCACGCGTTCCTCCGATATTAATTAGAAAGTCGTGATCTGGTCAGCCGCAGCGGTGAATCGCCTGGTCGGCGGCTACGCGGCTGTCTATGGGACGGGTTTCTGATTAATGCTTTCGATCTCCGCCAGATGACGGGCTTGGGTGCGCCCCGCATGCCGCAGCGCCCGGTCGAGGGCGTCGGCGACCTCAGGCGTCTTGCGCTGCCGCCACTCGGCGCGCAGCAGCCGGACCGCGGTCTCGGGGTCGCCGTGGCCGGTCTCGTAGCGGCCGATCGCGAGCCGGTCGCCGGTGGCGCGCACCATGGCGAAGTGGGCCTTCGCCTCCCGGTCCCGGCCGAGCTTGAGGAGGAGCTCGCCGTACTCCAGCAGGAAGGCCGGGGCGGGCAGGCGGTTGACGGCGGCCTGGTAGCTCGCCGCGGCTTCGGCGGTCGCGCCGAGCGCGGCCTGGGCTCTGGCGCGGCCCGCCAGCGCGTACGCGTAGCCGGAGTCGGCCTGGAGGGCGCGCTCGTAGGAGCGGAGGGCAGCGGCGGGGTCGGTCTGCAGTTCGCCCAGGCGGTGGTGGCAGAAGGCGACGTCCACCGGGTCGACGGCCGTGTCGGCGGCCCGGCGCAGGGCTTCGGCGGCTCGGGCCGGCTGGCCGCGCAGCTCGTACATGCGGGCGGCGCGGGTGAAGGTGGCCACGTCGGCGCGCAGGGCCATCAGGCGGTCGAGCGCCCGCTCTGCGCGGGCGGGCTGGCCGCGCTCGATGGCGGCGTCGAAGAGCACCGCGTAGGTGGAGGCCCGGCGCGGGTCGGCGCGCCGGGCTTTGATCCCCCAGGCGTAGCCCTTCGCGAAGTCGTGCTTGATGTTGGCCACGGCGCCCAGACCGACAATGGCGTCCAAGTTGCCCGGATCCAGCCGGGTGGCCTCCCGGAGCGCGCCTTCGGCCTTGGGCACGTACGCGCTCTGACCCGTCCGCCGGGCCCGTTCCGCGTAGAGGTTGCCGAGCGACGCCCAGGTTCTGGCGTCGCCGGGATGCGCGCGCAGGTACTCCTGCGTCCGCGCCAGCAGATCAACCTGAGGGGGCTGCGCCGACCCGCCCGAACCGCCCGGCCCGAGCATGGTCAGCGCGGCGGCGACGATCACGCCGGCGCCCAGCGTCCTGGCCTGCACCATGAAGGCGATCATGGTATGCCGCTGACCGGCGCCGATCGCGGCGCCGGTCAGCGGCGGGTAATAAGCCCCTCAGGACTGGTAGACCTCGAATTCCGACAGCTGCCCGGCGGGCCAGCCGGTGTTGCCGGTGATGTTCAGCCGCACGTAGCGGGTGGACGTGCCCGCGAACGTGATCGTCACGGTGTTGCCGGTGGCCGGGTTGAAGACGTATCCCGCCGAGCCCACGATGGTGCTGAACGAGGAGCCGTTCGTGCTGCCCTGAACGGACAACGTCTGGGTACGTGTCTGCCACGCGGACGGCGGCGGCAACTTGAGCACGATCCTGCCGACCGTGACAGCCGAGCCCAGATCGACCTGGATCCACTGCGGGAACACGTTGTTGGCGCTCTCCCAGTAGGAACCGGCGTCGCCGTCGACCGCGTTGCCGGAGCCCAGGTTCTGGGTGTGGCTGCTCTCGGCGGTGGGCTTGCCGCGGGCCAGGTTGACGTTGGGCGCGGCGTCGGTGGTGACGTTCAGCGCGGAGGACGGTTGCGAGGTGTTCCCGGCCGCGTCACGGGCGACGACGGTGAAAGTGTAGGCGGTGGCCGGGGTGAGGCCGGTGATGGTGGTGGAGGTGCCGGTCGGGCTGGCCACGGCGGTGCCGTTCTGCCGGACCTCGTAGCCGGCCACGCCCACGTTGTCGGTGGAGGCGCTCCAGGAGAGGGAGACGCTGGTGGCGGTCTTGCCGGTCAGGGTGAGGTTGCCCGGCACGGTGGGCGGCTCGTTCTCGCCGATGACCGTCGTGCCGTACACCTCGAATTCGGCGAGCTGCGCGGCGGGCCAGCCGGTGTTCCCGGAGAAGTTGAGCCGGACATACCGCGCGGTCCCGGACGGGATATTGATGGTCACCATATTTCCGGTGGCCGGGTTGAACGTGAACGCTGTCGGGCCCGCGAAGTTCGTGTAGGTCGTGCCGTTGGTGCTGCCCTGGACCTGGATGGTCTGGTTGCGTGTCCCCCAGGCGGGCTGCGGCGGCAGCTTGAGCACCACCCGGCCGATGTTCGCCGCCGACCCGAGGTCCACCTGGATCCACTGCGGGAATCCGTTCAGGCTCTCCCAGTACGAACCGGGGTTGCCGTCGACGGCATTGGACGGGGGGTAGCCCGGGTTCGTGCTGCTCGCGGTCGTCTGCTTGCCGCGCGCGAGGTTGGGGTCGGGGTCGACGATGATCATCGGCACGGTGGGCCGTACCGACGTGAGGGCGATCTGGCCTTTCAGCATGCGCCCGCCGTCGCCGGTCAGCCGCAGGTAGTAGTCCGACGAACAGGCCGTCCCGTCCTCGTCCAGGGCCAGCAAGCCCGAGTTGGCCGGCACGGTCGCCGGCGTCTCGGCGGTCTTGGCGATCTGGTTGCCCTCGTTGAACTCGTCGAACATCGAGATGTAGATGCCCTGGCAGCCCGCGCGGATGACGTTGTAGAACTGCCGCCACATGAAGTCACCGTGCGCGCGGTGCCGGGCGGTGACCTCGCCGGGCAGCACGCACGGCTGGTAGTCGATGCCGCGCGCGTTGCAGTGCGCCTGGTCCGGCACGAGCAGGTTGGTGTAGTGGTTGTCCGCCTCGCCGACGTTCCTGATCCGGCCGACCATCCACGGCGAGATCATGTCGTAGGCGTTGTAGACGTCGATGAAGCCGGGGCGGGAGTCGTTGATGCCCTGCCGCCAATGCGTCGGGACCCCGCCCATCACGTAACAGCCCTGGGCCTTGAACCAGTTGACGACGTCCAGGCAGGGGCCGGGGGCGAACGGCCGGCTGGGCTCGCTGAAGCCGAAGCCCCAGAGGCCGACGACGGGTTTGCCGTTCTGCTTGGCGTACATGGGGGAGGCGACGTGGGCCGACATCTTGGTCAGCCAGTCGGTCTTCACCTCCGACTGCATGTTCAGCCAGTCGGTGAGGTCGTACATGACGTACCACTTGACGGTGTTGGCCTCGGCCGCCTGCCGGACCTTCTGCGCCATGGCGTCCCGCGTGGGACCTTCGGCGCCGTTGGGGTTGAACCGCTGCAACGCGGCCGTGTCGATGGTGTTCTCCCGCATCCAGCGGAAGTGGGTGTCGACCGTCTGCTGGTCCCAGCTGGAGAACAGCGTGGCGGGCTGCCCGTTGTTCAGGTTCGAGTACGCGGTGACGTAGCTGTTGGTGTACTCCCGCATGTCCGGCCAGGCCACGATGGTGTTGTTGCCCGGCGACGGCGGCACCTGGTTGTTGTTGCCGCTCCAGTGCCACCAGGCGTTGATCGGCGCGCCGTCCCCCTTGCAGGCGAACCAGCCCTGATAGCCCACCGTGATCTTCCCGACCACGTCCCCCGGCGGGCTCGCCGCGTTCGCCGCGCCGGCCATCGTCGCCAGCACCCCGGTCGTCGACGCCGCCGCCAGGGCGGATCCGGTCACCGCGGAGGCCAAGAACCCCCGACGTGAGATCTCCACGCGCACTCCTCTGTGAGGGGGCGCGGATCAGGACGCGTGAACCGCGCGCCAGAAAGGCTCGGATCCCCATCGTGACAGGATCCGATACACGAGTGCAATAGTTGGAAATCTCAACGCAATCTTTCGAGGTCAACGCGCAAGAAACTCAGAAGTGCCAGGGAAACGGGCTCCAGTCGGGGGCGCGCTTCTCCAGGAAGGAGTCCCGGCCCTCGGCCGCCTCCTCGGTCATGTACGCCAGCCGGGTCGCCTCCCCCGCGAACACCTGCTGCCCGACCAGGCCGTCGTCGATCAGGTTGAAGGAATACTTGAGCATGCGCTGCGCGGTCGGGCTCTTGCCGTTGATCTTGCGAGCCCACTCCAGCGCGGTCCGCTCCAGTTCCTCGTGCGGCACGACCGTGTTGACCATGCCCATCCGGTGCGCGGCCTCGGCGTCGTACGTGTCGCCCAGGAAGAAGATCTCCCGGGCGAACTTCTGCCCCACCTGGCGGGCCAGGTACGCGGAGCCGAAGCCGCCGTCGAAGCTGGCCACGTCCGCGTCGGTCTGCTTGAAGCGGGCGTGCTCCCGGCTGGCGATGGTCAGGTCGGCCACCACGTGCAGGCTGTGGCCGCCCCCGGCCGCCCAGCCGGGAACCACGCAGATCACGATCTTGGGCATGAACCGGATCAGCCGCTGCACCTCCAGGATGTGCAGGCGGCCGGTAGCGGGGGTGCCGTCCGCGTACTGGTAGCCGTCCTTGCCGCGGATGCGCTGGTCGCCGCCGGAGCAGAAGGCCCAGCCGCCGTCCTTGGGGGACGGGCCGTTGCCGGTGAGTAGCACGCAGCCGACGTCCGTGGTCATCCGGGCGTGGTCGAAAGCCTGGTAGAGCTCGTCCACGGTCTGCGGGCGGAACGCGTTGCGGACCTCCGGCCGGTTGAAGGCGATCCTGACCGTGCCCTGATCGACCGCGCGATGGTAGGTGATGTCGGTGAACTCGAAGGCGTCCACCGGCTCCCACGCCTTGTCGTCGAACAGCTCAGAAACCATTCCCACTCCCCAATATCGTCCTGCCTGCACTCTAGAAGCTCCCCACGGCCTCGCGGACGCCGAAGATGTCGCGGACCGCGCCCAGCTTGGCCTCGGTCTCCTGCCACTCGGCGACCGGACTGGAACCGGCGACGATGCCGCACCCGGCGAACAACCGCAGCTCCTGGCCGCTCACCCGGGCGCAGCGCAGCGCGATGCACCACTCCCCGTCGCCCCGGGAGTCCTGCCAGCCGACCGGGGCGGCGTACCGGTCCCGGTCCAGGCCCTCCAGGGAGCGCAGCAGTTCCCGCGCCTGGTGGGTGGGCGTGCCGCACACGGCGGCGGTCGGATGCAGCCGCCCCGCGAGGGCGAGTGCGTCGGTGTCGCCGCTCAGCGTGCCGGTGATCATGGTGGCCAGGTGGGTGACGTTGGCCAGCCGGAGCACGTGCGGGGTGGGCACGTCCAGGGTGTCGCAGTACTCCTCCAGGACGGCGATGGCCGAGTCGGCGGCCAGCGAGTGCTCCACCGAGTTCTTGGGCGTGACCAGGTTGTGGGCGCCGCCCGGCCAGGCCGTACCGGCCAGCACCAGGGAGGTGATGTCGCGGCCGACGCGGCAGGCCAGCAGTTCGGGGGACGCGCCGACCAGGCCGTCCACCGCGAAGGACCAGCAGGAAGGGAAACGTTCGGTCAGGCGGGCGACGGCGGAGCGCGGGTCGAAGGGACCGGCCAGGCGGCCGCGGACGTCCCTGGCCAGCACCACCTTCTCCAGCCGGTCGGCCTTGATGTCCTGGACGGCCTGGGTGACCGCGCTGTGCCAGCGGGCCCTGGCCCCCGGTTCCGCGCGCCAGTCGACGTGCGGCAGCGGAGCCCAGGGGTCGCGCGGCGGCTCCTCGGGGTCGCCGACCGTGGTCTTCCAGGCGATCCCGTCCCGGCGGCCGACCACCACCCGGGGCACGATCAGCACGGATTTTCCCGGGCCGTCGTCGAAGGTGAAGCTGCCGAAGACGATCGGGCCCGAGCCCGGGCGCTCGACCTCGTCGCTGATCCGGCTGACGGCCGTGAACCGCCGCCACCAGCGGCGGGCCAGGTCGAAGCGGTCGGGACCGGAGATCTCGAACCGGGCTGCCTCTCCCCAGGCCACCACCCCGTCGCCACCGCGCAGCCATAAGGTGGCTCCGGCGTGCGGCGCGACCTCCAGTAACGAGCCGGGATCGTCGATCTTGACGGTGCGGACCAGCTCCATCAGGCCGCACCTCCCGCCGGGCGGCGCGCGTGCACGCTGTGCACGGTGAAGGAGACCGCGCGGAAGCCGGGCTCGGCCATGAGCTTCCGGACGCCGGTGAGCTGGGCGGGGGTCATGCCCGCCGCCAGCAGCTGGGCCTCCAGGTGGTGGCTGTTGCTGATCAGCAGGCCGAGACCGGGCGAATCAGGACCCCACACCTCGGTCTTGCAGGCCGGGTCCACGGCGGTGAAGCCCGCCTCGGCGACCGCCTGGGCGGCCGACCTGCCCCAGGTCGGGTCGGCCCCGACCGCGTCCAGCACGGTGGCCAGCGTGGTGAGGTAGGTCTCGTAGAGTTCCCGCGCCTGCTCGTCCGGCGTGAGCAGCGCGGGCCAGTGGGTGATGTCGATCTCGTCGAGCTGCAGCCAGCCGCCCGGGCGGAGCGCGCGCAGCAGGCGGGCCAGCACGTGCTGCCGGTCCGGCAGGTGGCTGAGCACCAGCCGGGCGTGCACCAGGTCGAAGCCCGCGTCCGGCAGGGGATCGTGGACGATGTCATGGCGGGTGACGGTGAGGCCCGGATGGGCGGGGATGAGGCCCGGCTTGATGTCCGTGGCCAGCACGCTGCCCTGGGGCGCGACCCGTTCGGCCAGCCAGCGGGCGACGCTGCCGCCGCCCGCGCCGATCTCCAGGCAGCGCCACCCCGCGGTCACCCCGGTGCGGGCGAGACGCTCGAAGGTCAGCGGATCGAGCAGGTCGGCCAGACATCGGTGCTGGTCGGCCGAGTGGTCTCCGTCGTTGTCGAACACGTAGTGCGGCTTGGTGGCATGCGCCAACTGGGCCTCCCCCGAAAGAAGCAGATGGACCAGTTCCGCATACTAGACAGTCGTTACTCTAAGTAAGTATCTCGACACTCGCGACTTGGCCGGTTCCTCAGGAAGTGCGGATTCCCCGGCGGAAGACGGCCGCCGGGCGCTGGAGCAGGCGGTGGTCCTTCGTGGGGTCGCCCGCGACCGCGAGCAGGTCGGCGTCGAAGCCGGGGGCGATCCTGCCCTTGCGGTCGTCGACGCGGCAGGCGCGGGCGGCCAGGCTGGTGAACGAGCGGAGGACCTCGGTGGGGGTGCACCGGGCGAAGTCGACCAGCATCTCGCCGCCGTAGGGGAGGATGCCGTGCGGCTTGGGCGGGCCGATGCCCGCGTCGCTGCCGCCGATGATCTGGACCCCGGCCGCGTGCAGCAGGCGCATGCCCTCGGCCAGCCCGGGAAGGCGGCGGGCGATCACGGGCGGTGGGTTGAAGCCAGGCAGCACGCCGACCGTCAGCGAGGCGAAGATCCCGCTTTCAGCCAGCCGCGCGATCAGCTCGTGGTCGGGGCTCACGCCGTCCTCGGTCAGGAAGGAGACATGTTCGATCGAGTCGAATCCCGCGTCGAGCGCGGCGGCGATGCCCACGGAGGCGTGCGCGTGGCCGGTGATGGGCAGGCCGTGCAGGTGCGCCTCCTCGGCGGCGGCGCGAATCTCGGCGGGGGTGAACTGCAGCAGGTGGGAGTGGGTGCCGGGGGTCATCTCGCCACCGGTCACCATCATCTTGACGGCTTTCGCGCCGCGCGCGGCCCTTTCCCGTACGGCTTCGCGGATGCCTTTCTCGCCTTCGGCCTCGCCGCCGAGGAACCAGCAGTGACCCCGAGGTGAGGTGATGGGCGCTCCGGCCGAGAGGATCTCGGGGCCGTCGGTGAACTCCTGGGCCAGCTTGATGGCCAGGTAGTCCTTGTCGCCCAGGTCGCGGATGGTGGTCACCCCGGCGGCCAGGTGCAGTTGCGCGGCCGCGTGCATGCGCTCGTAGAGGCCGTCCTCGTCGAGGTGGCCGATGGGGTCGAGGCTGGCGTCGAAGGCGAGGTGCACATGGGTGTCGATCAGGCCGGGCAGGAGGGTCACGTCGCCCAGGTCGAGGGCGTTCTCGGCGTCGTCGAGGAGCGCGGTGATCCGCCCGCCGTCCACGACCACCGCCCGCGAGTGGATCAGGTCGTGACCGTCGAAGATGCGCTGCGCGCGAATGATTTGCATGTGATCGATTGCACTGCGAGTCGGGGGTTGGGGGCATGAGTACCCCCGTACTCGAAACAGGTCTTGACGGGTGTTGAACTGTAAATAAGGCTTACTAATTAACACCTCTGGAGGCGCTTGTGACCCGGTTCGGGCGTGTTGTCGTGACAGTGCTTCTGGCGAGCACCGCAGTGATCGTGCCCGCGTCCGCTCCGGCGGTGGCGGCGACGATGGCGGATGTCGTACCGGTGCCGGTGACCATCCAGCCGTCGGCGGCGACCTACACACTCCCGTCGGGGGCCAGCATCTTCACCCAGGCGGGATCGGCTGATGTCGGGAATTATCTGGCGGGCATTCTGCGGCGTTCGACCGGGTACGCGCTGCCGATCGCGAGCGCCGGATCGGGCGAACCCACCAGTGGCATCTCCCTGCTGCTCAGCGGCGCCGATCCGAGCGTGGGCGCGCAGGGATACCAGCTCGACGTGACCGCCGCCGCCGTGGTGCTGCGGGCGCAGACGGCGACCGGTCTGTTCAACGGGGTCCAGACGCTGCGGCAGCTGCTGCCGCCGGAGATCGAGAGCCCGACCGTGCGCCCAGGGCCCTGGACGGTTCCCGGGGGCAGGATCGTGGACTACCCGCGGTTCGCCTACCGGGGCACGATGCTCGACGTGGCCCGCCACTTCCACCCGGTGGCCACGATCAAGCAGCACATCGACCGGATCGCGCTCTACAAGATCAACTACTTACACCTGCACCTGTCCGACGACCAGGGCTGGCGGATCGTGGTGGACTCCTGGCCCCGGCTGGCCACCTTCGGCGGCAGCACCCAGGTGGGCGGCGGCCCCGGCGGCTACTACACGAAGGCGCAGTTCCAGGACATCGTCGCGTACGCCGCGGCCCGGCACATCACGATCGTGCCCGAGATCGACATGCCGGGGCACACCAACGCCGCGCTCGCCTCCTACGCCGACCTCAACTGCAACGGCGTCGCCCCGGCGCTCTACACCGGAACCGGAGTCGGGTTCAGCTCGCTCTGCACGACCAAGGAGATCACCTACACCTTCGTCAACGACGTGCTGACCGAACTGGCGGCGCTGACGCCCGGGCCGTACCTGCACGTCGGCGGCGACGAGGCGGACGCGACCTCGGCCGCCCAGTACGCCACGTTCATGAACCGGGTGCAGCCGCTGGTGACCGGCAAGAACAAGGCCGTCATGGGCTGGCACCAGATCGGCGCCTCGGCCGTGCAACATTCGGCGAACCGGATCGTGCAGTACTGGGGCACCACCACGTCCGACACGCTGGTGAGCACCGCCGTCTCGCGCGGCGCGAAGGTCGTCATGTCACCGGCCAACAAGGCCTACCTCGACATGAAATACACCAACGCCACCCCGATCGGGCTCAGCTGGGCGGGCCTCATCGAGGTGCAGACCGCCTACGAGTGGAACCCCGGCACCCACCTCAGCGGCGTGCCCGCCACCGCCGTCCTCGGCGTCGAGGCCCCGATGTGGACCGAGACGATCGTCACCGAGGACCACATCGAGTTCATGGCCTTCCCCCGCCTGCCCGCCATCGCCGAACTCGGCTGGTCCCCGTGGTCCACCCACAACTGGACGGCCTTCCGCGCCCGCCTGGCCGTGCAGGGCCCCCGCTGGACGATCATGGGCATCGACTTCTACCGCTCTCCCCAGATCGCCTGGCCCGCGCCGGGCACGACCGTCCGGTACGAAGCCGAGAACGCCGCCATCACCCAGGGCGTCGTCGAGTCCAACCACGCCGGCTACTCCGGCACCGGCTTCGTCAACTACGACAGCGCCGTGGGCAGCAGCGTCCAGTGGACGGTCACCGCCCCCACCGCGGGCACGGCCACCCTCCGCCTCCGCTACGCCAACGGCACCATGGCCAACCGTCCCATGGACATCACCGTCAACGGCACCTTGGTCGCCGACGAGTTCGCCTTCACGGGCACCGGCGCCTGGACCACCTGGCAGACCAGAACTCTGACGGTGACGCTACCCGCCGGAACTTCCACCATCCGGGCCACGGCCACCACCGCGAGCGGCGGCCCGAACGTCGACTACCTGGAGGTGCAGCGCTAGACCTTCGCCATCGGGCGGCGGCCGTAGGCGTGCTGGACCAGGGCGATGAGGACTTCCTTGCCGGAGTCGCGGCGGCGGGCGTCGCAGAGCAGGACCGGGATGTCGGGGCCCAGGTTGAGGGCGAGTTTGACCTCGTCCAGGTCGTAGCGGGGGGCGTCGTCGAAGCAGTTGACGGCGACGATGAACGGGGTGCCGCGGCGTTCGAAGTAGTCGACCGAGGGGAAGCAGTCGGCCAGGCGGCGGGTGTCGGCCAGCACGACCGCGCCCAGGGCACCGCGGGCGAGCTCATCCCAGACGAACCAGAAACGTTCCTGGCCGGGGGTGCCGAACAGGTAGAGGACGAAGTCGTCGCCGATGCTGATCCGGCCGAAGTCCATCGCGACCGTGGTGGTGTTCTTGGACTCCACGCCGGACAGGTCGTCGACGCCCACGCTGCGGTCGGTCAGGGTCTCCTCGGTGCGCAGAGGCTTGATCTCGGAGACCGCGCCCACCATGGTGGTCTTGCCCACCCCGAACCCGCCCGCGATCAGCAGCTTGATCGGGACGGGCATCTTCTTCTTGCCGTCAGAGGGCCCGGAGACCATCGAGCACCGCCCTATACATTCTCTCGTCGAGCACGTCCACCTCGGGCTGCGGTTCCTGGACCGCGATGAAACCCCGGTCCAGCAGGTCGCCGAGGAGCACGCGAACCGTGCCGGCCGGCAGGTCCAGGTGGGCCGCGATCTCCGCCACCGAGAGCGGCCGCTTGCACAGCCGGACGATCTTCAGATGTTCCGGATCGAGGCCCATCTCGACCCCGGTGGCCGGGCGGATGGTCACGGCCAGCGAGATGAGGTCCAGCTTGGCCCGCGCCTCGGTGCGGCCGCGCGTCATCACGTACGGCCGGACCACCTGCTCGTCATAGAGGGCGTCATCAGGATTCACGGGTCGCTCCTGGTAGAAGAGGCTACGGTCCGTGCGGGCGAGGTGAGGTACTGGCCGACGCGGGTGACCAGCATGGCCATCTCGTACGCGACCAGGCCGATGTCGGCCGATTCCTCGCAGAACACGGCCAGGCAGGCGCCCTGGCCGGCGACCGTGACGAGCAGGTAGGCGGACTTCATCTCGATGATCGTCTGCCGGACCGTGCCGCCTTCGAACCTTTCGCTGATGCCGCGGGCCAGGCTCTGCACGCCCGCCGCGACCGCGGACAGGTGCTCGGCGTCGTCCACGGCCAGGCCGCGGGAGGATGCCATGAGCAGGCCGTCGGTGGAGAGAACGATGCAGTGCCGAGCCTCGCGGACCCGCCCGACAAGATCGTCCAATAGCCAGGCCAGGTCAGCGGATGCGGTCATCATCGGTAGTCCTCATCGTTCTTTTGTTGTCCGAGCAGCCGCGCGGCCTCGGACCTTCCACGTTGGGTACCAGACTGGTACGACCCCATGATCTTACGAATATCCTCGGGAGAACGATCATCGTCCTCATCCTCAGGCAGATCCTCGACCGGCCGGTCCCGCAGGGACGGGGCGATGCTCGCCTGGGGCACCCGGAAGGGGAGCCCGGACGGGGTGAACGACTCAGGCACGGGAGCCTCCGGGACACGCGGGATGTCGGGAGTGTCCGGCACGAGCTCGGGGCGGCGACGCTCCCCGATCGGGGTGACCGGTGTCGCCACCGGGGCCGCGAGCGGCTGCTGCCGGGGCGGTTCCGGCGCCCGGTCGAGCGGGTCGGTGGGCCGTCCGTGCTGGGCGACCACGGCCATCCTCGGCAGCTCGGGCGCGCCCAGCGGATCGGCGTCCACCAGGCCCGAGCTCATCATCACGAGTTCGTCCTCCACGACCAGCTCGCGCGGCAGCAGCACCACCGCGGTGGTCCCGCCGTACGGGGAGGCCTTGAGCTGGACCCGGATGCCGTGGCGCTCGGCCAGGCGGCTGACCACGAACAGGCCGAGCCGGGCGGTGCTGGACAGGTTGAACTCCGGCGGCTCCAGGATGCGCTGGTTGGCCGCGGCCAGGTCCTCGGCGGACATGCCCAGACCCCGGTCCTCCACCTCCAGCGCGTACCCGTTGGCCACCATCTGCCCGGCCACCTGCACCACCGTGTACGGCGGCGAGAACGAGACCGCGTTCTCGACCAGCTCAGCCAGCAGGTGGATGACGTCGCCGACGGCCCGGCCGGTCAGCTCGACCTGGCCCATCGGCATGATGGTGACCCGGGTGAAGTCCTCGACCTCGCCGAGCGCGCCGCGCACCACGTCCACCATGGGGACGGGGTTGCGCCAGGCACGGGCGGGGCTCGCGCCGGAGAGGACGATCAGGTTCTCCGCGTTGCGGCGCATGCGGGTGGCCAGGTGGTCGACCCGGAACAGGTCGTTGAGCTCCTCCGGCTCGCTCTCCCGGCGCTCCATCACGTCCAGCAGGGTGAGCTGGCGGTGCACCAGACCCTGGGTACGGCGAGCCAGGCTGAGCAGAATGTCGCGGATGCTCTGCCGCAGTTCGGCTTCGTCGACGGCGGTTTTGATGGCCGTCTCCTGCACCGCGTTGAACGCGTGGCCGACCTGGCCGATGACGTCGTCGCCGAACTCCAGCGGCGGCGCCTCGCTGGCGACGTCCACCTTCTCGCCGTGCGCGAGCCGGTTGACGATGCTGGGCAGGCGCTCGTTGGCGAGTTCGAGGGCCGCCGTGCGCAGCTTCTCCAGCTGCTGGAAGAGCGCCCGCGCGGTCGTGATGGACAGCACGATAGAGGCGATGACGGCGAGCAGGCCGAGACCACCGGCCAGCGCCAGCCGTACGAGGACACCGATGGCCACGCCCGCGGCCCGGTCGAGCAGGTTCTTGCCGGCGTCCTCGACGGCTTGCTGGCGGGCACCGAGCACAGCGTCGGCGACGGCCCGCCACTGGCCCGAGGTGAGCACCAGGCCCATGTCGGTTCGACCGCTCTCGATGACGGTGTCCTCCATGACCCGCATCCGGACGAAGTCGGGGGTGACGGCCAACTCCTGGTAGGCGTCCTTGTCGGCCTTGGGCAGTTCGGCCACCGCATCATCGGTCTGAGCCCGTTGGGCGCCGACGAGCTGGGCGAACTGGGAGTGTTCCGCTGCGGTGAGGCGGCCGGCGGCAAGCGCGCCGGACAGGAGCGCGTCCTCCTGGGCGACGATCTCTCTGGCCCGGGTCAGCTCGACCAGGGTGCGGGCGTCCTTGGAGACCTCTTCGTCGTCGAGGCCGGCCAGTGAGACGTACATGCGGTAGATCGAGTTGGTGAGGTCGGAGTAGACGTCGGCAGCGCGCAGCCGGTCGATCCGGCTCTTGTCTATGGTGTCCCTGGCCGCGGCGAGGCCGTCGAGGCCCTTGACCGTGTCGGCCAGGCGGGTGCGCAGGATCGGGCTGGCCGCGGTGCTCACGCCGCCGTCGGCGCTGAGCTCCTTGAAGGCCCGGATGACCGTGTCGGTACGGCCCCGCTGCGCCTCCAGTTCTTTACGACTGGCGTTGCTGGGCGCGCCCAGGTTGACCAGCGTCAGCCGCCGCTCGTGCTGGAGTTCGACGAGCAGTGGCTCGCTCGGCTGCACGATGCCCGAGTCGAGCGTGCTGACCCAGAGCAGGTTGACACCCTCGCGGAGGGTCACCCAGGCAGCGAACACCCACAGCGCGGCCAACGAGAGGAGCAGCGCTGTGACCTTGGTCCGCACGCGTGAGTTACGGAAACGCATGACACCATCCCTGATAAAGCCAGAGAAAGCTGCGGCGTGTTTCCTTGCGATTAACTATTGCTAACCACTCAGGGCCTCAGCGAAAGGAGTGGCCGATATCCCTGCACCACACGTCGGAAAACCCTAGCAATGCTACGAAACACACTCAAGCCGCAGGACTATACAACCGACTAGATGTCCTACTTTTCGTTAAACGTCCTGTTTATCGCGGTTTAAGCGGTACAGACCTGTGATGGTAACCGACCTGGCGGCGGTGCACCAGCCAATCGGGTCCGTACGGCCTGCCGGGTTGCCAAGATCACAGCGCGCACGATGGAGACCGGCAGATACAGGTCCTTGTCATGCCAGAGCGGCGGGTGGTCCGCCTTCGCTTCGGCCGCCAGCAGGAAGGCGTGGCCGCGCAGAACGGCGTCCCAGTCGGTGTTCTCGCGAGTGAGCAGGATCTGGATCGCGTACGCGGTCTCTTCCGCAGTCCCGGTCCAGCGGCCCCAGGAACCGTTGGCGCGCTGGGTGGCGCGGACCCAGCGGACGGCCCTGGCGGTGGCCTTGCGGGCGGCTCCGCCGCCGAACTCGTGCAGGGCGAGCACGCAGCTCGCGGTGGCATAGAAAGGCGACGCGTGCCAGCGATCGTGCCAATTCCCGTCGGGGTTCTGGTGCGCGCACAGCCAGTGCGAGACTTTACCGATGACAGCCGCATATCGTCCGGCGGCGTTCGGATTTTCCCTGGCGTACTGGCCATACGCATCGAGTACGTGCGCGTTCACGCTGACCGAGGAGCCCTCTTCTCCCGGCCAGGTACAGAAATGCGAATCTGTTTCATAGGCAGCCAGGCTGTCGGGCGGGCAGGGGGCACCGAGCAGTGCCAGCGCGTACAGCGCGACCGAGGTGGTGTCGGCGTCGGCGGGCAATCCCGGCCCGGCGGGGGTGCCGGACGGGCCGATCGCCAGTCGCAGGTCGGCGACCATCTCCGGAGGGACGTCCACGGACACACCGGTGCGGGCCAGCCAGCTGAGCACCCAGCCGCGCTCGAACACGGTGATCGGGTAGCCCACGGGGACGGGGCCGCCATGCGCGCGGACCACCGCCTCCAAGTGGCGGCGGACCGAGCTGGGGCCCTTCGGGTCGCCGAGCCAGGCGGCGGCGGCGGCCGGGGATGCGCCGACGATCCCGGCGAGGGTGGGCCGGACGGCGGACACGCCGCGGGCCGCGTCGCCCGCGACCTCCAGGGCGTGCACCAGCTTCTCGGGAACCGCGCCGCCGGAGTCGAGCCTGGATCTGATCACGGCCAGCTTGGCGTCCGACATCCCGGACGGCAGCCGGAGCGGATCACCGCCCAGGTGCCGGTTGATGAGCGCGACCAGCGACGGCACCACCAGTTCGATGGCCGGCATGTCCGGCAACGGCCCATCGTCGCGCTGCCAGGCCAGCAATGCCGCGAGCCCGCGTTCGGCCACCAAGCCGACCCGCTCGGTATCCCGCACGTGATCCCCACGCCGCAGGACGGACAGCAACGCCTCGGTGGCGCTTAGCGTGGGCACCAGGCCGTAGCCGTCGGGCGCGCCCCAGCCGCCGTCCGACTGCTGGCCCGCCACCAGGAAGGCGATTCGCTCAGCGTGCCCGACCAGCCAGGGGGCCTGGCTGACCAGCCGTCCGGTCTCGTACGCGGAGGGCGAGACCTGCCCCCACGGTTTGAGCATCAGCCCGGACAGCAGTTCATTACCGGCCTCGGTCAATTCCGCACCGGACATCGTCGTCGTCACAGCTCACCCCAGTAGTCGCCGTGGCCGTAGAAGCCCGTGCTGAATCCGATCTGCCGCTCCAGATAGGCGACCGCACCCGGGCATCGGCCCCGGAGTGGATCCAGGCGTTTGCGGCAGACGTCGACCGAGTTCATGATCAGGTCGGTGACCTCCGCCCGGGTGGCGCCCAGCAGCAGCGCGTTGAGGTCGCCCCACTCCTGGTCGCGCTCGTAACCGGCCAGATCGTTGAGGAGCCGGAGCACCCGCTGGACCTCGTCGCCGATGTCCATCAACTGGTCCAGGTGGCGCAGAGTGGCAGGGTCGCCGAGGGCGATCCAGTGCGTGAGGTTGACGAAGGACGAGGCGGCGCTGGCCGCGTTGGCCAGATATTCGCCCAGGGCGGGCTTGTCACCGGCGGCCCGCCAGTGCCATTCCCTGGCCATCGCGGCGACGAACCGGCGGAGCACGTCCCGCCAGCGGCGCTGGAGTTCCTCGTAGGCGGGTCGTTCGGCCAGGTCGTCGCGGATGCCCTGAAGGAAGGTGGTGAGCGGAGTCGCCGGGTCGCCGCCTTCGGCGACGCGCACGCAGGTCCGTACCAGCTCGTCGACCTGGCCGGGGGTGCTGGCCACGTAGTCCATCTGCCAGTCGGCGGCGAACACCCAGAGCGCGGTGCGGAGCAGGACGCGCAGGTCCTCGGCGGTCGCGTCCGGGGAGCTGAAGGAGTTGGCCAGGGCGAGGGAGCTGAACAGGCCGGGGGCGAAGGGTTTGGGTGGGAAAAGGTCGGGCTGGGTGGCCGCGCATTCCATCAGGTAGCGCTGACCGGTCGCGGCCAGGGCGCAGATCCTGCCCTGCTCGGCGGCGGACGCCAGGAGATCCACTCAGCGCCCCTCTCGCCGGTGCAGGGTCATCTCGACCTTCCGGCGAGGCCGGACGGATCCGGCGGGGAACGGCTGGTATGGGCCGGGGTCCACCAGCCGGGGGCGGAATCTGCTCAGCAGGGTGGCCAGGAGCAGCGGGGCTTCGACGTAGAACAAGTGCAGGCCCAGACAGACGTGCGGGCCGCCGCCGAACGGGAAGTAGGCATAGCGATGGCGGCGCTCGGCGACGTCCGGCGAGAAACGCTCGGGGTCGAACTCCAGCGGGCGCTCCCAGAACTCGTCCAGGCGGTGCGTGACGTACGGGCTGATGAGGAGGTCGGAACCGGCCTTGATCGGAATTCCGGCGATTTCATCATCGGCGGCGGCGACCCGGGGGAACAGCCAGCCAGATGGGTAGAGGCGCAGGAGTTCCTGCAGGACCATCTTCAGGTAGCGCAGTTCCAGGAGATGGTCGGGAGTCACCGGGCCGGTCCCGACCACCTGGTCGATCTCCGCGTACAAGCGTTCCGCCACCTGCGGGTGTGCGTCCAGGAGCGGCCAGAGCCAGGTCAGGGCCATCGCCGTCGTCTCGGCAGCGGCACCGTAGATGCTGACCAGATCGTCGCGCATCTGGCGGTTGCCGCTCTCGTCCCGGGAGCGCGCCCGGCTCAGCGCGGAGATGATGTCGCGCCCGTCGTTCTCCTCCAGCCGGGCCTGGCGGACCAGCGGATACACCACGTCGTCGATCGTCTTCGCCGCGTCCCAGAAGGCCCGGTCGCCAGGCAGCGGAACCCGGTCGGGCACGAACGGCAGGAAGATCCGGAATGCGAAGGACGAAGCCGCGGTCGCGTACGCGGGGGCGAGGCGTTCGGCTTTCTCCGGTGACACCCGGTTCCCGAACAGCACCCGGATCACGGCCTGGTTGACGATGCGGGCCATCTCCTCGGCCACGTCGATCACCTGTGCGGTGTGCCGGTCGAGAGCGTCGATGCCCTCCTCGATGGACTCGGCCATCTCGGCGGCAAGCGAGTCCACATACCGTGCGGTGAACAGCGGCTGAAGGATCTTCCTGCTGGACTCCCAGCCGGGCCCGTCGCTGATGATGCTGTCCCCGGACAGCCGGGACAGCGGCTTCCAGAACATACCGTCTCTCACGTAGTTGGTCCAGTTCCCGCGTAACACGTGCTGGACGTGGTCGGGGTGGCTGACCAGGTACGGCCGGATCGGGCCGAGGTTGATCCGGACGAGTTCGCCGCCGGCGGCCCGGCCGAAGTCGGCGAGCGCGTTGACGGGGTCACGCAGGAGCCGGGGCAGGACGTGGCGGAGGGGAAGCGTTGCGGCCTGTCTGGTTCCGACTGGATTGGTGATCGACATCGCGGGTGTCTCCCACTGGTGCGATTTTTGCGCAGCACGAACGGCACTCATGGCGGATGGGTGCGTGAAACGGTCCAAGGCACACGGGTTGCCGATTGGGCACCCGGACCTCGACCGAAATGGTCGGTATTCGAATAGGAATCGACGCTCAGTAGCTCGTCGGTTACCTCCAGTTCGCGCCTGATCACATGACCGATGTCGCCCATGTGATGGTTTTAGCCCCAAGCGACATCACTGGCGCAGTATCACATGATCAATTCCAGTCGATCAATATTGCACCACAGTGACACTTTTGTAGGCACATGACCGAAATACATGGATCGGTCCGAATTGGAGGGTATTGGGCGGTAAGTGACTGGGGTTACCTGCGGGAACGGCCTAGGCGAAAGGCCAGCAGGCTGGTTGGATCTTCTCGGGGCTTGCCGGTGAAACGCGTCAGCCAATAAATATGAAGAATTCTCGCGTTACGGGAGCACCATGAGGACGACCCCCACCTTTCGCGCCGCCCGCGCGGGAACGATCGTGCTGGCGTTGCTGCTGCTGGCCGGGGTGGCTCTGGACCCTTCCAAAGTGGTGGGCCTGTCCTCCTATCCGGGCAGCTACCGGCTAGGGTCCATGCTTATCTACCTGCCCTTATGGCTGGCCGGATTCGCGGCAGGATGCACCATCCTCCTACAACGCCGCAGGTCCGGATTTTTCGTGACATTGGGTGTTCTGGTGTTATCGGCGATGGTCGCCCGGTTCGCTGCTTCGCTGGTGAGCGTGATCGGCACGGTGCCCGCCTGGTCGACCGTCCGGTTCGTGGCCTGGTCGACGGGGTTCACCGGGATCTACGCGGGCGTGTTCGGCTGGCCCGCCGCCATCCCCGCGTGGCTGATCCTGCGCCGCGAGAAGCCCGGCCCGTCCGCCAGGCCGGTGCCCGAACTGACGGTCATGGCCGCGTTCGCCGGGGTCGGCGGCCTGCTGCTGCTCAGCCGCGCCTGGTGGACCCACTCCCCCCTCGGGTACGCCTTCGGCGACGGCTGGTGGTTCATCGCCCCCACCGCCGAGGCCGGAGTCGTCGGCGGGCTGGCCGGCCTGGGCGTGTTCCTGGCGATCGTGCACGTGGCCGCCCCCCGGCTGGCCCGAGGCCCGAGCCGGTTGTCGACGTTCGTCGGCGGCTGGCTGGCCTGCGTCTGCGGCGGCCTCGGCCTGGGCGCGGCCCAGAGCCTGCTCGCCCTGTTCGCCTCGGACCCGGTCGACGCTCTGGGCTCCGACCTGTGGGCGATCCCCGCGACCCTGCTCCGGCTCTCCCTCGGCGTCTCGTACGGCGCGACGATCGGCCTGGTCGCCGCCAGCGCCCTGATCACCCTTCCCGCGTCCCTGCGCGCCCCCCGGATGATCAAACCAGCCGTCGCCACGATGGCCCTGCTCAGCCTGCTCACGGTCGACCCGCTGCCGCCGCCGCTCCCCGTCGCGGCCACCACCACGGCGGACGAACTCCCCCGGCTATCGGTGTCCGCGCCCGCGATCGTGGACGGCCAGGGCCGCCAGGTCCTGCTGCGCGGCGCCAACGTGGAGCTCCCGCTGACCAGGGACGACTTCCGGGGCCTCGCCGAGCAGGGCGCCAACGTCGCCCGCCTGGGCATCTCCTGGTCGCGGCTGGAACCCACCCCCGGCGTCTGGGACACCAGCTACCTGGCCAGGATCAGGGAGGCGGTCGGCTGGGCCGAGGCGCACGACCTCTACACCGTGCTCAACCTGCGCCAGGACCGCGCCCCCACCGGCCTGTACGCGACCTGGGGACGGCTGGCCGCCGAGTTCGCGAGCGCGTCGGCCGTGGCCGGGTTCGACCTGATGGACGAACCGGCCACCGGGGAACAACCCCCGCTCACCTCGTCATTGCTGCTCGGCCGGGACTACGCCGAGGCCATCACGGCGATCAGGGCCGCCGAGCGCGCGGCCCGCGGCTTCGCCCATCTGATCTTCTTCCAGCCCAGCGTGCTCTGGGCCGAACTGGGCTTCGACGCCGCCCCGCCCCCCGGCTTCAGCGCCGATCCGAACCTGGTGTTCGCGCCCCACCCGCCCGCGCGCTCCACCCTGGTCTCGGCCCGGCGGGGACTCGCCCAGGCCGCGCGCATGGCCTCGCGGTACGACGCCGCCCTGTGGATCGGCGAGTGGTCGAGCGAGCCGAGCGGCTACGCCTCCGCGGAGGACGAAGGCCTGGTCGGAGGCGCTTTCCGGGTCGGCTACAGACCCGCCGTGCTGTCCCGGGCCTATCCCCGGGCCACGCCGGGACGACTGACCGCGCTCTGGTCCGGCACCGAACGCCGCGGCCTGCGCCTGGCGGGAACCGGCGGCAGTGGCCGCTGCGACCTGGACGTCTGGGTTCCCGGGGCGGAACGGCCCGCGATCGCGTCCACCGGCATCTCCAGCGTCGCCTCCCGTAGGGTCCCCGGCGGCTGGCGGATCTCCGGCTGCCCGTCGGGCGACTACCGGCTGGAGTTGGTGTAGGTCAGGCCGTCTTGGTGACCAGGATCGCGATGCCCAGCAGGATGGCGACGGGGATCAGCCACATGACGACCTCGACCGCGAACTCCTTGTACATACCGTTCCTCTCCGTAAGCAGGGCGAAGTTTTCCGTTCGCCAGCATATTTAGATAGACCGAAATTGCCCACTTCTAGAGGGGCACGAGCGCGTACGCAACCTGTCCGGAGCCGAGCGCGCCCGCCTCGTAACCCACCGCGACCAGCACTCTCCGCCGTACCCCAGCAGTATGGATCCACTCTCCGCCAACAGGTTGATGGAACGTCCGCCCATCCGGCAACTCCACTGCCACCTCTTCGTAACCGATCTGCACCCGGAACCCAATGGGTTCTTGCGTCACAGCCCCAGGCGCGGGATCCAGCCCGAGTTCCATCGCGAGCGACGGCATCATGACAGGCCCACGAGGATCCGGAGTCTCCAGCAGAAGCACTGCCTCCTCATCACTGGAACCAGCCGCGCGAGCCACGATCGCCGTCACGTAGAGCATGATTCCGGAGGCTAGCAGTGTCCGATGGCCGATCCTCCGGATCGGCGGGCACCTGGAAGGATCGAATCCATGCGTTACATCATCATTGGGGCCGGGGCGATCGGCGGGACCATCGGCGGCAGGCTGTTCGAGAGCGGCCATGACGTCGTGCTGGTGGCCCGAGGCGCTCACTACGCCGCGTTGCGCGACGGCGGGCTCCGTTTCGTCACCCCCGACCGCTCCGCGACTCTCCCCATCCCCGCCGCCCAAGGCCCCCAAGACGTCGAGCTGACCCCCGACGACGTACTCCTCCTCTCTGTGAAAACGCAGGACACGACGGCCGCGCTGGACCTGTGGGCAGGCGCGCCGGTGCGTGGCGGCGGCACCGCCGCCGAGCGGCTGCCGATCATCTGCGCCCAGAACGCCGTCGAGAACGAACGCGCCGCACTCCGCCACTTCCCCCGCGCGTACGGCATGCTCGTCTGGCTCCCCGCCCTCCACCTGGAACCGGGCACCGTAGCCGCGTACGGCGCACCCCTCTCCGGCATGCTGCCCCTCGGACGTTATCCCCAGGGTGTGGACGAATTCTCCGAACAGGTGGCAGAAGCCCTGAGCAAGAGCGTCTTCACCAGCTGGCCCGACCCCGACATCATGCGCTGGAAATACGCCAAACTCCTCGGCAACCTCGGCAACGCCATCGAAGCCCTGTGCGGCCCCGGCCCCGGCCGCGAACCAGTGATGACACAAGCGGTAGCCGAAGGCCGCGCAGCCCTGAACGCGGCCGGCATCAGCTACGCAACCCCTCAAGAGGAACAAGACAAACGCGGCAACCGAGCCGACCTGGTGGCCATCGACGGCTTCCCCCGCCCAGGCGGCTCATCCTGGCAGAGCCTCGCCAAATCCAGCGGCACAATCGAAGCCGACTTCATCAACGGCGAAATCGCCCTCCTCGGCCGCCTCCACAACATCCCCACCCCAACCAACATCGTCCTCCAACGCGAGGCCAACCGCTTCGCCCGAGAACGCCGCGAACCCGGCTCAATGCCAATCGAAACCCTGACCGCCTTGATCGAGCCGATCTCCAAAGGTGACTCATGACGACCCTCGCCCAGCTTCGCAAGACCGCGCTTTCCCTCCCCGAGACCGCCGAGCAAAGCATCCGCTTCGGCATGGTCGCATTCACTGTGCGCGACAAACGGTTCGCCTCGATGGACAAGGACGACTATGTGCAGCTCCACCTCCCCGTGGCGGAGGCGGACGAGGTCCTTGCGGCGCACCCGACCGCTGAGCGGCTGACCCGCGGCGCGACGCTGATCGGCGTACGTGTCCCGCTCGGTGACATCAACGGTCAGCAGCTCAACCACTGGGTACGTCGCGCCTGGCTCTCGCGCGCACCGAAGCGGCTCGCAGAGCAGGTAGCCGCCGGGGACACCGCGGCTCCCGGTGAAGTCGGTGACCTGCCAAAGGCCATCGGAAGACCCGCCACTCAGGCGCTCATCAGCGCCGGCATAACCACGCTTACCCAGGTCGCCGAACTGACTGAAGCCGAACTGCTGGCAATGCACGGAGTCGGCCCGAAGGCCGTTCGCATTCTCAGCGAGGCACTCAACGTAACTGGACGCCCGCTCAAGAACTGACTCAAGTCCTCCGGCGTTTTGCCATGGCCAGCGCGTGGATCTGTCCAATGTAGATCATCCCAGCTGGTGTGGAACGCTGCGGTCGCTCTATCGAAACCCGCTGTAAACGCTCCTTTGCGTACCGTTTCCGTATCCGTTGGATGAAACGCCCAAATAACGCTTTACGGGGACTCGGTGGCGCTCTAGTTTCAGTCCGTGGACGTGGAGCGTCGTGAGGCCGCTGAGCGGTACGACAGCGCGCTCCCCGAGGGTGTCAACGTCATGCGGGTGTGGACTCCCCGCGATCCGGACTCGCTGCGCAAACGTCTTGGGGACGACGGTCTCGCGGTGTGGGCCGAGGATGACGTTTTGCATGTGGTGTGGCGGGGGGCGGCGCGGCGGGTGGAGTTGATCGGTGGCGTCCGGCCGCGGCTCTGGCTGGTGGAGGGGACCGACGATCTGTGGGAGGCCTCGCTGCGGATCCGCCGACTGGATGAGGCTGTCATCGATATCGTCCCGTGTGTCGGCGGGAGCCGTACTGCCATGGATGAGGTGCGCTGGCACGGGCCGGAGGCGGTCGAGCCTCGGCCGGTCGCGCAGGCCCTGGTCGGTACGGTGGAGCGGCATGAGGTGGAGTTCGCGGGGCGGCCTCGGGCTATCACCCTCTATCGGCCGCCGATCGGCGGTGGTCTGGTGCCGGCGTGCTGTGTGGCCGATGGCGGATCGGTGGGCCTCTTCGCGCGTACGGTCGAACCGGCGATCCTGGCCGGGAAGTTCCCGGCGGTCGTGCTGGTGGGGATCGACAGCGATCATGGGGCCGGGGCGTATCCGGATCCGCGGGCGCGGGAGTATCTGCCCGACGCGGACCCGGATCGGTTCGCGGCGCATCTGGCGTTCGTGGTCGACGAGGTCATTCCCTGGGCGGAGGAGCGGTTTCCGGCCTCGGGGCACTGGATGAGCGGCGGCTACTCCAACGGCGCGGTGTGGGCGCTGACGGCGGCGCAGCGGCGGCCCGACGTGTTCACCGGGGTGGCCGCGTTGAGTCCTGGCATCCCACCGCCCGCCGAGGTGCACACGCTGGGCCGCCATTACCTCGGCGCGGGCACGCTGGAACCAGGTTTCCGCTCGGCCTCCGCCGAATGGGCCAGGCGGCTGGCCGGGATCGGCGGGCGGGTACGCCACGAGGAGTGGATCGGCGGCCACGACCACTACTGGTGGACCCAGCGGTTCCCGACCGCCCTGGAATGGTTACTCGCCTAGCAGTCAAACCACTGCCGAACGCCAACGATCCGCGATCTTGATGCCATAGCCATGCTGACCATGCCAAACATCCCCGCCTGCTGTGCTTTCCATTGCCACTGTCACCTGACGCCGCAGTCGGCCAATTCAGCCGACGAACTGAGAGCACCCGCTGACTCGCCCTGCACGCAAATTCGGACAGCTCAGCGCATTCGGTACCATTCCCACATCGTGCGCTATGGCCTCTGTAGGGTACAACATCGGCAATATGATCATCTGTTCACTACCGGGCAGGCATCGGCAGATACGCGCCGCAAGGGCGAGGCGATGCCCTAACGAGGAGTTACGCCATGCGGGTGAGTGAATTCAGCACTGATGGCCTGCCAGCCCATGACCGCTTCCCCGGCTGGATTGAGAGCGTGGAAAGATCGCTGACACCCTCCCGGGTGCATAGTGAGCAGAACGACTTCCGCGGCTGGGTGCGGACGGTGGAGCTAGGCAATGTGCAGATCTCCACCATGGCCTACCCTCCTCTGATCGTCCGCAGGTCCGCGCAGCACATCCGGCGGAGCGACCCCGAGGCGTACCAGGTCAACTTCATCCTCAGCGGGCAGGGGTGGACCGCCCAGGCGGGCTGTGAAGCAGTGATCAGTGCCGGGGAGTTCGTCCTGTTCGACACCTCCCGCCCGTTCGATGGTCGGCGGATATGCGCCCCCGACACCGCCTGCGGCATCGTCGTCGAGATTCCCCGTGCGCTGTTACCGCTGCCGCCGACTATGGTCAGCCCGCTTGTCGGAGCCTCCTTTTCTGGGCGCCAGGGTATCGGCGCGGTGTTCCGCCGCTGGCTGACGAACCTCGACAGGCATGCCACCGAGTTCACCGCAGCGGACGAGCCGTCCTTGAACTCGATCACCGTAGAGTTACTCGTGGCCGTGCTGTCCCACCAACTCGACGATGCCGGCGCCACATCGCCGGAGTCACATCGACGCGTGCTGCGGGTGCGGGTCCGCGACTACGTCCAGCAGCGGCTCAGCGACCCGAACCTGTCCCCGACCGCCATCGCCGCCGCCCACCAGATCTCCCTGCGCCACCTCTACCAGATCTTCGACGACGAAGATGTGACGCTGTCGGCCTGGATACGCCGGCAACGCCTGGAGAACTGCCGCCGCGACCTGGCCGACCCCCGGCTCGCCTCGCGCCCTGTCCATGCCATCGCAAGCCGATGGGGCTTCACTGACGCAGCTCACTTCAGCCGTGCGTTCCGGACCGCGTACGACATGCCACCCAGCGTCTACCGGAAGCTCACCCTCACCGGCCAGCCCATGCAGAGATCGACAAATACTGTGCACAAATAGCCAACGACTTCCGAAACAGTGTTCTGCATCCTCAATGTGCGACCGACCAACACGGTTACGCTCGGCCGGACACATCGCATCGGTAGCCGGGGAACGTATCTATCAACGGGGAGCCTGACATGCATGTACTTGTCTCAGCGTGCGTTCCGCCGCTTCACATGCCGTCCTCAACGGGACGGGCATGCGCGTCGTCGTGATCGAGAGGGACCCTCTGGCACGCGGCGGCATCACGGCGATACTCCGCCACGAGGAAGGCATCAAATCCATCGTGGAGGTTTCCGCCTATCACGATCTCCGCAGAGAGCCTTCCTTATCCGAGACCTCGGTCTGCATCATGGGTGTGGATCGCGTAACCGACGAGACGGTGACACTGGTCAGTCAGTTGCGCCATCACCTGACAGGGTCGGAACGGCCCATCCCTGTGATCGTGCTCACCCCCGACTGGTCCCCGCTCGACATCATGCTGATCAAAGCAGACGCTTGTCCAATTCGACGAGATCACATCGGTCCCATGCAGCTTGTCTGGCTCATCAGGGTCATCAGCATGGGCTACCGACCGCTATACAAAGCCCTGGTGCAGGGCCTGACGGACAGGTTCGCTCCAGTGAGCGGCGAGATCCGCCAAATCCTGACAAAACGAGAGTACGAAGTGCTGACTCTAATCGCCCGCGGGAAGGTGAACGGTGAGATCGCCACCGAACTGGGCGTAGCGATCTCCACCGTCAAGACCCATGTGACGGAGATCCTTCGCAAGCTGGGCGCCCGGACCAGAGCCCAGGCGGTGATGGCCGCCGGACTCTCCGGCTAGGCGGCCGTCACCCGGCTCAGTCGGGTGACGGCTAAACGGGCGTCGACCCGACTCGCCAGGTCTCATCCGGTCACGCCGCCGGGTAGACGGCCTTCCAGCCGGAGTGCCGGCCCTTCGGTTGCCGCGAGCGAGGAGTGGAGTCGCGGGATTCCGGCGTGCCCGTGGCAGGTGATCCGGCGGCTACTCTTTTATTCGCCAGGACTTTCCATTGCAGATCCCAGGCCCATAGGTGTAGGTTTTGCCGCTCTCGCTGACGGCGACCAGGATGTCGCCATTTTCTCCATCACATCTGTCGCCGAACCCGAAGGGTGTCCCCTGTCCCGGGCTGATCGTCGCGAGACTGTGCTCGTTTCCTTTCCAGCTGACCGTCACGGTCTCGTGAGTGTCGTTGATGATATGGAATTGCGCATCGAACCGGGGCTGGCAGGCACTCAGGGTCATCACGCCGGCCACGGCCAGTCCCACGATCCACAGACGAATCTTGGACAGGGATACAGACGGGGATACAACTGCCCCTCGCGTACTCATCAAGGCCTCTCCGGATCTTGCGCCGCCAGCCGGGACTGCGGCTTCTCTGTCCAATGTACGTCCTGGTACACCTCCTGAGCCGGCACGATGGGGCCGCCTGGAACCTCCACCGTGCCGGCTCGGAGCCCTTCTACGGAATCTGCGCCGCGGTGAAGAACTCGCTGACGGGAACTTCAACGAATCGCGGATACTGGTGGTCCGGGAAATAGTAGCCGCGCGTCCAGCAGCTCAGATTCGCGGCGCTCTTGCTCACCGTGTACGAAATGAGAACCCTGCTGCTGTCCGGCAGGATCCCCGGCTGGACTCTCGCACCGTAGACGGAGGAATAGGCCGGGTTCGTCGTGGTCTCCGGCGGCGTGTAAAGGTCCACCTTCGTGGTTCCGAACCCCCACGCGCTCCGGGAAGGCACGGCGACTATATTCCCTGGAGCCTGCGAGGCGGGCGTGTGATGCACCAGCCAGAACGAGCCGTTGACGCGGACGACGCTGAAGTCGATTTCCACTTTCGGTGCCAGCGGCTTGGCCGTGGCGCAGGTCGTCTCCCATTGCGCGGCTCCGTTGCTCCCCGGGCCGGCGAAGTACCGCCATTGGCTCTGATCAGTGAGGTTGACATTGCCGGGCGTACGTGCAAGGAAAAGCGATTTCTCGGCGTTGGCGCCGTCTCCCTCCCAGCCGTATATGTACGTGTACCCGTCATGGTCCAGCAGGGAGGCTCCCCAGATGATGGGTAACGAATTCCGGGCCGAGCAGTCCTGCAGCCTCGTCGGGGTGACGTTGATCGTGTTGCTCGTCTCCAGACCGGCGATCGGAAGCCTGGCGTACGAGCCACGCGTGTTCTCGTCCCCCACCCCCTCGTAATAGAACTTGACGACGTCGTTCCCGGCGACCTTGGAGTCTCCCGTCCAGTACTGTCCGCCCTCGCCCACCGGGGTCTTGGCGTATCGCGACCAGAAGTCCGTGTTGGGATCGGTCTCCTGGCAGGTGCTTCCTCCCGTGATGGTGCGTAACGAGGATCCGTTCTGGACGACGACAGAGTTGCGCATGAAGCTGGTGTCGGTGCCGGTCGGCCGTTTACTCGGATCACCGAGGAAGGTGTCCGAGAAGAACCAGGCCCGCTTACCCGACGGCAGTTTCAGCGACTGGACGGCGTCCCCGCCACTCCAATCCGCGCATCCGGCGTTGGCCGCCTGGTTTTCCCACATCGCGTTCAACGCGCCGTTCATCTGCGTACCGGCCTGGACCGCCATGGTGGCGGTCCAGTTCACGACCTGCCCCATCGCCAGGGAATTGGGGATATTCTGTGACTCCTGCCAGAGGTCGCTGCGGACCGCGATCAACGTCGCCGCCTCTCCCGCGTTGATTTTGATGGTGAGTTCGTGCGTTTCCTCGTCTCCCCTGGACAGGGCGCGCGCCCATCGCAATGGTGTCCTGGACGACAGGTTGTTCCACGCCACGAGGAAGTAGTTGAACTCGACCTCGCTGTCGACCCCGGCCTGATCGGGCGCGTCGACCCGGACGGACAACCTGCCGTTTCCCGTGGCGGGTGGGGTGAACTCAAGGTAGGAGGCGCCCCCGTGCCAGATTCTGGTGCTCCCGCTCGCCGAGCCGCCCCAGGTCATGGCGCTCTGCGCCGCCCGCCTGGGACGAGCGTCAGCGCCGAGCAGGCCGCGCCAGGTGGTGGTCGCGTGAGCATGGGAGTATCCGTCCGCGGCGCCGATGAACGCGGAGAGATCGGTGGTCTTTCCGGTGAGCCGGTAGTTGGCCACCGCGAATCCCTGCACTTCGGTGATCAGGTTGAGGCCGTAACCTGCCAGCACCTGCTCTATCGCCTCCAGCGGCAGCTTGTCGTCCATCTCCTCCCAGGTCTTCCGTACGAAATCAACGGTGCCGGTTCGCTCGGCTAGATACTCGGCGAATATGAAGGCCCCGTACTGCCTGCTCCCGCCCAGGCCGTCACTCGCGTTCAGCGCGCTTTCCGGACCGCCAGCCTCGGCGAGGACTGATTTCAGGGCCCTGGCGTAGTGCTGCCATCCCGCCTCCGCCGGGTTGGCCTGACGGTAGACGACGTCGGTCGCCCATTCCGCGGTCGCCTCCATCCACCAGTTGATCGAGGGGATGTGGCCGAAGAAGTGGAGGCTCGGCAGGTAATGATATTGGACCGCGTGAAATAGCTCGTGCCGGATGAGATAGGTGTACCACTCCTCGTTGCGGAAAGGGTTGCCATTCGCGTCCACCATCTCCGCAGGGTCCGTGGGGAGGAAGATCACCGGCCCGCCGTCGACGAAATCCCCGAAGGGGAAGGTCAGCCCGGGATTGTCGTTGACATCGAAACCGACATATATCTCGACGCGGTCTCCCGTGAGGCCATACCCCATGGACTGGTACTGCGACCACGCCACCCTGAGCGACGCCTCGATCTTGTCGATGGCATCCGGAACACCGTTCGCCGGGCTCGTGTCGACGTCCGGGATCCCGTTCAGCGGGATCTCGGCGGCGTCGATGGAGAACCCGTCGATATTGTAATAGATATCGAATTCATGACCTATCGAAAGCGAGCGCTTACAGGTGAACCAGTTCAAGAATTGAATGTACGACGTGGCACAGTCGTTCCAGGTGGCCAACAGCGCTGACGGGGCCGTATTCTTTACTGGCCTGACGGCCAGGCCCTTCACCCAGGCTTGTGTCTCCGCCGATGCCTGGTTGAGCAGTGAAAGCGCATGGACCATGGTGAAGCCCGTTTCATGGGATATCTTCTCGTCCCTGAATCTCTTCGGCAGCCGACCCGGATCCGCGATCTTCAGAATCGTGTTCCGGATGTATTCGTCGACGCCGATCTCGCCACGCGACCATGCTTTCGAAATCTGGCCGTCATCGCCGAAGTCGGGTTTCTGGGCCGCGAGCTGCTTGTGCAGCTCGCTTTCTGGCCGCTCCACCGCTCGGTACGGCCCGGGCGTCTCGCCGGGAACCGGCGGTTCCGGCTGGGCGGATGGGGCCGCCGGCGTCGGTGTCGACGTCGGCCGCGCGAGGGCGTTCGGCGCCGTGGCCGACTGCAGGACCGCCACGAGCACGCCGACGACCGCCAATGCCACTACCCGCATTCGGCGACGGGTTTGATATGGAGATAACAAATCTTCCGCCTACGGTGAGAGGTGACGAACAGAATGGGTAGCTGAACCGCAACGGTTGCCAGGGAGCCCGGCAACCGAGGAGCGTCACGGACAGGTGGTCGGGACGAATGCCACGGCGTCGAAGACCACGCTTTCGTCTCCGGCGCCCTCGCCGTTGAGCGTGCTCAGCGAGACCTTGGCCGTGCCGGAGAAGGTGAACACGCCGAGCGGCACCCAGCGGTTGGCCGCCTGCCCGGGATTCGCCTTGACCGGACGCTGCGTGATCACCCGTGATCGGATGCCCTGCGCGGTGTGCACGTCGTAACGCGCCTGTTTGGTGTATCCGTAATGGTCTGGCAGGTGGACGAAGACCTGTGCCGCCCCGTTCAGCTGCTGGCCCAGAGTCCAGGTGCCGACGACCCTCATCACGGCTCCGTTGTTGCTCGCGTTCCTGGCGTAGCCGAACCACTGGTGTCCGCCGAACCCGTTGCCGAGCTGCTGGAAGTCCGCCTTGGCGGGCGTCTTCCCGCTGGCGTCGCGGCCGAATTCGAGGGTGAAGCCGCCAGCGTTGGTCCAGCCGGAGTTGTCGCAGCCTCCGCGGACGGCCGGCGCCGTACTGGGCACGTCGTCGACGATCTGGGCGCCGGACGGCAGCCCGGGGGTCTTGCACGGATACCAGAAGTCCCGTGGTTCCTCACGTTCCGTGCCGGCCCAGGTGGCGTCGTAGCGGATCGTGCCCTCGTTGCCGCACATGGCCGAGCAGTCGCCCTTCCACGCCTTGGGCAGGTGCCACCAGCACTTGAAATCCGCCCGGGTGCAGGTGCCCGCCGTACTGGCGGCCGGGTTCTCATAGTTCGACGTCCCCGGCTGGCAGTCGTTGTGCGCGGTGCTGCCCGGCGTGGCCGCGACGCAGAAGGCGTTGAGGTCCACCGCGAAGACGTTCACCTTCTGAATGACGGGGACCACGGACGAGCGGTAGTCGTTGTGGTTCCACCACGCGGCGTTGTAACCCGCCTGGTCCACGTATTTGCCCTGGGCCGTGTCCCAGTAGGTCTTGGTGATGGGCCAGGCCGCCCAGCCGAGCACCTTCTCCTGGTAGGGCCAGAACTGCGGCGTCGCCGCGTCCGCGTACGTGTTGCCGTCCAGGAAGGGATGCCGACCGGGTTTCCAGAACGAATTGGAGGGATTGTTGGTCCAGCCGGCACCCCAGGCGCCGTTGTTCGGCTGGCCGTTCGCATCGTTGCCGTTGGCCTCCGACTTCGGATGCCAGCCGGAGTTGTAGGCCCAGACGGCGAAATACCAGTTCTCCAGCTTCGACGCGCTTCCATTGTTCGCGATCATGGCGCCGTTGGTGTCGGTCCAGATCTGGTTCCACTTCTCGGTCAGCGTCCGCAGGCCCGCCGCGATGTTGGTGACATAGTCCAGGGCCACGGCCTTCTGCTTGTCCGGCGGCCACGCCGTCTCCCCCGGTCGCTCGGACCCGGCCTTACGCATTCCGTCGGTCTGCTGCGAGATGCCGTACCCGCAGTCCGCCTGGGAAAAGTCGATGGCCCAGTCGTTGGAAGGGTCGCTGTCGTAGATATTGACCCCGTAATAGTTCCCCACCAGCGGGTTACCCGTCTCACCCTCGAAGGCCCTCCGCTGGGCCTGCCAGAGGTTCGACTCCTGGGCGAGGATGCCGAGCATGATGTTCGTCGGCACCCGGCCTCCTCCCAGGAGATCATGCGCGGGGAACATCGTCTGCGGGGGCCAATTTGGCAACCCCGAGCCCTTCCAGTTGTCCCCCCCGCCGGTCGGTCGGGTCACCGTCAGGCGCTTGAAAACCAGCTGGTCGACAGCCCATTCGACCTGACGCCAGTGCGGCTGGTACACCTGCAGCTTCGGATCGTTGCGCGGGACCGCGCAGGTGTGGCCGTCGTCGATCGGGCTCTCCGCGAGGGTCAGCCCTGCCGATGTTCCGGCCGCCGCCTTGTCGGCACGCTCCGCGATCGCCGCGAGGCGGGGATTCAGGACTCCGCCCGTGTGGATCTTCGGTGCCCGCCGCAGCTCCGGCTCCACGCGGAAGGTCAGCTTCGCCTTGGTCGCGGAGACCTCCGCCGCCACGTCAATCGTTTCGGCTCCACCGTCGTCCCTGCCGACTCCGGAAATTCCGGTGTCCTTGGGATCTCCTCGGAGCCCTTCACGCAGGCCGCGCCGGGACGCGCTCCTGACGACGAGCGTCCCCTGCGAGGAGACCTGACCGGACGCGGGGCCTGTCACCAGGCTCATCGTCCCCGGAAGGTCGCGGGCGTTCCGCGCCCCGCCCAAGAGGAAGATCCTGCCGCCGCTCCCCGCCTGAACGGACACCTCCCCCAGCGCTCCCGTGGCCAGCGTCCGGGTCCTGCCGCCGGAGTGGTACCTGACGGTCACGCCGTCCTCGGCCTGCTCGACGAACGCCACGCCTCCCTGAGCGTCCACCCGCAGGTCAAACGGCACGGAACGGGCCTCAGCCAGACGCCTGACCTTCCCGGACCCGGAGACGGCGACAAGCGCACCGCCCTTGGCGGCCGCGAACCCGTCCTCGTACGGCACAGCCGAGGTGATCTGTCCGGGAATCACCACAGCGTCGGTGACCTTCCCCCCGCCCGCCTCCACCCGAAGAAGTCGGCTGGTCCGGTGCTTGTCGTCCGCACCCTGGGTGAGCGCGACCGTGCCGTCCGCACCACAGCCCGGATTGAAGTACGCCAAGGTCACTTGATCTTTGAGCTTGGTCACCGCGCCGCTCGCGACATCGACGACCGCAGCGAAGGCGCCCCGAGCGAAGAGTTCGGATCGGTTGGTGAAATAGCGGGGCGCGTAGACCGCCATCACATGGCTCCCCGACCCGGTCAGACACGCGTTTCCGATCCACTGATCGGTGTCCATGCCCGGTTCGCTGAGGGTCGCCAGCGTTCGCCACTGGTAACCGGTGCGCGCCTCCGCGACGAGCAGGTGAAAGCCGGTCGCATCGCCAGCGGCGGCCACAGCGAGATCCTTGGACGTCCGCCACCCTGCGGGAAGCACGCGGTCACGCTGCGACGTCTCCACCGACGAGAGCTCAGTCAGGTCTCCGGCCGGCTCGACCGCGGCTTTCGCCGATGGTTGCGGGGCGACTCCCCTGGTGGGCGCCCGAGTCTCGGCCGTTGCCGCACCCACACCACCGACCATTGATAAAGCGGTAATTACGGACAACACAAGAGCGGTATACGGCCTACCGGCGATAGCCACTCAGACCTCCGTCTTCGAAGCTTGTAAGGACGCTGGTTCGGCCCCGTTTCAGGTGACGGGGACCGGAGAAAGAAGGCGGGCGGACTTCCATGTCAGGAGAACCGGCCCTGTTCGGCGAGAAACAGACAACCGACGTGGAACAGCGGAGGAAAGCACGCCTTTCCTCCGCTGTTCCCGTGGCCCTCGGCCTCGTCCTACGGGGATCCCCGTCAAGAACCGTCCGGTCGGACGTCGGCTCTCTCAGCCCGCCTTGATGATCTGCTTCGCGTTGCTCACCCAGCCGGCGAAGATCTGTCGGGATTCGGCGATCTTCTCCTTGTTCCCGTCGAGAAGCCGATGTTCGTACGCGGCTCTGACCGCCTTGTACGTCCCGACGAGATTCAGCTCCGCCTGGCAGTTCGCATCGGCGGCGGCGACCCGCCTCTCCTCGGCGGACGCCGGCGTGCCCTCGGCGCGCGACTCCCACCTCGGGTCGCCTTGGGCGGTGACCGGATGGTCGTACGAGGTGAGGCCGACATCCTGCATGCAGGCACGCCAGGCGGCCAGAGCCGCCTGCACCCGGCTGTCGCGGATGGCTCGTGAACGGGAGGCGACGGCCAGGCCGCGAGGGTCGGCGGGGAGTTTTCTCACGGTGCCGTAGAGCTTCTCGTCCGCCTGGCCGGCACATCCTTTCGCGGGGATGGCGCGCCCCGTCTCGGTCTGAGCCGCGGCCCCGTCGAACGCCTTTCTTTCCTCACGGGTGGGTTCGTGCTTCGACTCGGTGAAACCGCGCGGCATGGTCTCCGCCGGGAGGCGCGGGTACCCCGAATCAGCGGCGGCCTTCGGATCCAGGTATTCGAAGATGTCGGACTCGCGATAGTCTCCGGGGCTCCAGGTGCGGATGGTGTTGGCCGTCCAGTGAGTGAAGCCGAGTGACCTCATGCACGCGGCGGACGCGATGTCGCGAGCCTGGTCGATGAGCCTGATGTCGCTCATCGGAGTGAGGTACGGATCGAGCGGCAACGTCACATGCGTGGAATCGTGGACCTTCACGATGTCGCCCAGCGGAGGCTCGCCCTCCCCCCCAAGAGGCGCGGAGGTCGGGCGCATACCGTTGGACAGCGAAGGCTCGACGGTGGGGTCGACGGCGGCGGTCACCGCCGTATTGGCGGCGGACAGCTGGATTACGATGAAACCAACAGCGGAAATCGACGCGAGTGCCGTGGCGGCGGCGACGACGGCGACTGCTCTCCTTGGCTGAAGCGTCACGGGGTCCCCCTCCTCCAGTAGCACTGGTGGTAGATTCCGTAGCTGTTCCCATAAACGCAGTGGTCCGTATGGAACTGCGTCGTCCAGCGGCCGTAGCCCGCGGCCGTGGAATTATTAACACCGAGCGTGTCCTGATAAAGGTCGCCCGAGCACCCGGCCTTGTTCACCCACATCGTAAACCATGCACCGTAGTAATTACTGTATTCGACCCGGTAACCCCAATGCTGCTGGGGCTCGTCGACCCACCAGTATTGCATCGGGCTGCTGCATCCGCCATCACTGCCAGGGCCACTGTAATCATCCCACCTGTCCAGGACCAGACCGCTGTGGAGGTTCTGTATGGAGTAGTAACCGTCGGACTGCTGAGCGTCCCACCACTGCTGATTGCTCGACGAACTGTTGTACGGGTAGGCGATGACTTTGGCGAGCGGATCCATGCTCGAATTGAGGATTTCGAGATACAGGTAGCCGTTGCCGTAGTCGCTCGCGGTCGCCCACCTGTTCATGGAGTCCGCGTAGGCGGTTCCGGCGGGCATCGCGGTTAACCCCGCGAGCACGCCCACGCCCAGCGCCGCCAGGGCCTTGGCGCGTACCAGGGATCTGATTTGGCGCAAGCCGAATACCAACTAATTCCCCTCTCGATCGCCTTTCGGCGCGACAGTACGGAGTGAGTTCTCTCGCTTCGGTCCGGAGGATGTGGAGTCCGATCACTGCGGACATCGCAAGGTTTACGAAAAATCTTGCCTGCGATTCCCAACCCCCATGACTTCTATTGTCAACGCTCTTGAAGTGTCCGTCAATGCGAAGCACGTCACGCTCGAATCACTGTTAGCGGTCACCCCAGTCCAGACGCTTTTCTAGCTGAATACGGCGATTTGCGCGGCACATCCACGCAGAGAATATCGACCGTCCGAAACCCAGCACATTCGCCCCTTGTCGGCGGACCGAAAGTCGCGGTTCGCGCATTGGTGGGTTCCCCAGGATACGAACAGAAGACGTCTGCGGCGGTTGTGTAGCTCCGATCGGACCTGGTGAAGTCCAGCATGCCGCCAGTAAGGCTCGTCAAGCGATAGAGGCAGACGTCACCGTCCTCTATCGCATAATTACACTGGCCGTCATGACCGGCGCTGGCAGGTGATGCTCCGGCCATCAGCGTGAGAGTGCTAATGGCGATGGCCAGTGTTAGGTTCCTGGCTGTTTTTCTGACGGGCAAATTTCCCCTCCTTGGTTCGGCGGTCAGCAAAATTAGTGCGCCGCCTGGTGCCCGCCGGGATCCCTGAATACGCATGGACCGGGCCCACAATGGATAACAGTCTTTTCAGCATTGAGCTGAACTCCTCTTCCACCTCCCCTGGCCGATTTCGCCGGTTTCCATGCTTCCTGCGGAGTCATCAGACATCAATGGGTCAAATGACGGATTCCCGCACACACCTCCACCATTAGGGGGAGAATAATACGGTTCGCCCATCCGCCATATGGGCGATGATGGCGTCGAGCAGGCCAGGGCCGGTACTGCAGGCGGCACCCCGGACAGCCAGGTTTGCCAGTGGCCCTTGAGGTTGGGCCAGATGCCTTCGGCGGGCTTGAGTTCGGGGGTAGCTGGAAGATCGTCAACCAGTCGTGATCGTCAATGAAGGCGCGCATCTCAGGGTGGACGTGTGCGTTGAGGTTGTCCCAGACGACCATGATCAGGGCTCGTAACTGCTGGTGAGCGGCTTGGAGTGTTCTCTGGGTGAACAGTGAGCCTTTCCGTGTAGCGGCTGATCACGAAAGGTGATCATGTGGGAGTGCGCCCGGCGTACGGCGATGTCAGGGGTGCTTGCGGAAAGGTGCGGTCGGGTCTCCCGGAGGGATCGCATCTCTGGGTCGGGTAGGACCGCATCACTGCGGCGGTCCCCTAAGAACCGTGCAAGCGACTCGCCGCCGCACACGGTTCAGGCAAGCCGACTGCTGAACACCATTTATCCGACTAAGGTGCTGATCGCGAAACCTGAGGAGGATACATGTCTGAATACGCTCCGACCTTCAGCCTGGTCGACAGTGACGGGGACGGCTTGATCTCGGCCGAGGAACTGGTCCGGCTCGCGGACCTGCTCGGCCAGCCGCTCGGCGAAGATGGCGCGGAAGCCGTCATCCGCAAGGTGGACGGCGACGGCGACGGCCTGATCAACCTGGAGGAGTTCGGCGGCTGGCTCCAGTCCGCCCGCTAGATCCAGGAGTTTGACATTCGTCAGCCTGCCCGAATACGGCTGTGCGAGTTCAGAAATCCTGATCTCTCACGGCATCGAATCAGCCGGGCGAATCCGCCCGGCTGACCGGGCTTCAGGCCGCGATGTACACCTGGCTGAAGACCTTCGCCAGTTTGGCGAGGTCGTCGGTGCCAGGGGTGTAGAGGGTGGTGAGGCGGCGCTGGAGGGGTTCGAGCTTCTCCAGTTGGGCCCAGGTGGCGGCGGGGATACCGTGGACGGTGCCCTTGGTGTCCACGTAGCGAGACCAGATGTTGACTGTTGCGGCGCCGTCTTCCAGGGGGAGCACGATGCGCTGGGCGGTGGCGGTCTTGGCTTGGGCGGTGGTCAATGAGGGGCCGACCAGGCCGGCGTCTTCGGCGCCGACTTGGGCGAGGGCGTCCCAGGCGCGGGCTTTGACCTGGATCCACTGGTTGCGGCGGGCCTCCTGGGCGGTGATCTTCCACTTGGTGTAGCCGGGGGCCATGCCGCTGTCCAGGGTGAGCTGGTCGATCTTGCCGCCGGTGAGCAGCGGTTCGATCACGGCGGGGGTGAGCAGCGGGTACTGCGTCGTCATGGTCTTGACGCAGGCGGTTTGGCCGCCGCAGGCGAACACGGGGACCACGGTGTGCAGGCCCAGTTTCTTGCCGGGGGCGATCTCGCGTAGCGCGGTCGAGGCGGCGGTGACGAACTTGGTGAGGTCCTCGGCGGTGGTGAAGGTGGCGTTGTAGCCGAGTTGGTTGGTGAAGCGGATGCCGGCCACGCCGGGCTGGGCGGCCAGGGCGCCGATGTTCTTGATCGCTGCCGTGAAGGCCTGCTCCCCCGCCTTCCAGTCGTCGGCGAGCTCGGTGTTGATCCAGACCCGCAGCCCGGTCTCACTCGCGGTCTCGACCGCCTGTCCGGTGGGCGTCTGGGCCGCCGCCTCGACCTCGTCGGGTTCGACCGTGCAGGTCGTGCCGGGCGGGTCGCACACGACGTCCCCGCCGTCCTCGGCGGGGCCGGCCTGGTCCTCGTCGTACGCCTCGCCCTCGCCCGTCGGGCAAGGGCCGTCGGTGCAGGTGATCTCGACGGCCGGCGAGCCGTACGGCTCTGCTTCCTGGAGGTTGCGGGCGTCGTCGGCCAGCCAGTTCATGGCGACCTGGAGGGCTTCGTCGGGTTTGGCCAGCCAGCGGCAGACGACGTAGGAGGGCGTGCCCGCCGGGAGCTCGTCGTTGCAGGATTCCCCGGACGCATGCGCCGCGGATCCGGGCAGCCAGATCGAGATGGCTCCCGCCAGAGCACCGATGGCCGCAATCCGCCTCAAACGCATCTTCACTCCAGGGTTCTTGGTGATCGCCCCGGACAGTATAAGGATCAACCAGTCTGACCGCTTGTGCGCAAGCCGCGGGTCGCGGAGCGCGGGTGCAGGCCGAAGCGGGGGTCGGGCTCCTGGGTGTCGTCGAGGATGTCGGCGAGGTAGTCGGCCAGGGCGGGGGCGTGTTTGAAGCCGTGGCCCGAGTCGCCGCCGATCACCCATTCGGACGGGCGGACTTCCGCGATGATCCATTCGGCGTCGGGGGTCAGGCCGTACTGGCAGACCTGGCTGAACAGGACGGGGGCGGCGGCGAGGCTGGGGAAGCGGCGGCTGAGGTAGTCGCGGGCGAGAAGTTCGCTCCGCGGGAGGATCTGGCGGCTGCCGGTGCGCGGGTCGTAGGGGTCGCCTTCCAGGTCGCTGGTGCATTTCAGGCCCGCGCCGTCGATGTCGCCGTGGCCGTAGATCGAGCTGTCGTATTCGCAGAAGGCGGGGATGCTCGCCCAGGTGGCGGGGACGTCGAAGTGCAGGGTGTCCTGGCGGGTGACCGTGACGGGGAGGTCGAAGAGGCCGGGGAGCCAGGCGCCGCAGGCCCAGACGATGCGGTCGGCGCGGAGGGTCTCGCCGTTCACCTGTACGCCGCCGTCGGGGTGGGGGAGGGCCTCGGCGCGGATCGTGGTGACGCCTGCGGACTGGGCGAGGCGGGCGGTGATCTGGGTGGCGCGGCGGGCGCGTACGACTCCGGCGTGCGGTTCGCGCAGGACGAAGGTGAGGTCGTCGCCGCGGAAGTCGGGGAAGGCGCGGCCGGCGTCGGCGGGATCCAGCAGTTCAACGGAGATGTCCAGATTTTTCAGGACCTGGGTGCTGGCGGATTCCCAGCCGTGTTCCTGGCGGGCGAACCACATGATTCCGGTTTCCAGGAACAATTCTTCGCCGGCGCGTTCGCCTAGGCGGCGCCAGCCCTCGCGGGCTTTCCAGGCGAGTTTGGCGTACCAGTCGTCGTGGCCGTGGGCGCAGCGCAGCAGGCGGGTTTCGCCGGCGCTGGCCTGGCGGATGTGGCCGGGGGCGTACTGCTCGATCAAGGTCACTTGCCAGCCGGTGTCGGCTAGGCGCAAGGCCAGTGAGGTGCCCCAGATACCTGCGCCTACCACGATTACGGTCCTCATCGGGCCAGGGTGCCATACCAGCCATAATCGGAGGATGGCGGGCGAGGCAGCGCAGACGTTGGAGCGGGGGCTGCGGTTGCTGCGCGTGCTCGCGGATGGGCAGCGGGGGCGTACGCCGACTGAGCTCGCCGCTGAGCTGGGGTTGAGCAGGCCGGTGGTGTATCGGCTGATCAATACGTTGCAGCAGGAGGGGTTCGCGCGGCGGGATTCGGATGGGCGGGTGCATCTCGGGTTCGGGGTGCTGGTGCTGGCGCAGGCGGTGCAGCCGCTGTTGCGGGCTGCCGCGTTGCCGGCGTTGCGCAGGCTGGCGGAGCGGGCGGGGGCGACCGCGCATCTGACCGTGGCCGAAGGCGGTGATGGGCTGGCGATCGCGGTGGTGGAGCCGTCGTGGACGGATATGCATGTGGCTTATCGGGAGGGTTCGCGGCATCCGCTGTCCCGAGGGGCGGCGGGGTTGGCGATCCTGGCGCAGCGGGACGGGGTCGTGGGGTTTCAGGCGTCCGAAGGACAGTTGCAGGAGGGGGCTCGGGGGGTGGCCGCGCCGATTCTGGGGGTGCCGTGGCTGGCGGCGTCGGTCGGGGTTATCACGTTTGGGCAGTTGGATGTCGAGGCGGTCGGGGAGCTGGTGATGGGTGCCGCCCGGGAGCTTGCTGAATCGTTGACATGAGGGCTGGTTCGGGGCACTGTCGTACGTATAGAGGACAAAGGTGTCCGATATCCGTACGCGGGAGGGGTCATGCCGTACTACCAGCAGGTCGGGGAGGTGCCGCGGAAGCGGCATGTGCGGTTTCGTCGGCCTGACGGCGGGTTGTACGCCGAGGAGTTGATGGGCGAGGAAGGGTTCTCGTCGGATTCGTCGCTGCTTTATCACCGGTACGCGCCGACGGCCATCGTGAAGGCGGAAGCCGTAACCGCCTTGTCAGGGGGTGAGCTGACGCCGAACCTGCCGCTTTCGCCACGACATTTCCGGACTCAGGATCTGGGGCCTTCGGAGGATCTCGTTTCGGGGCGCAGGTTGCTGGCGGGGAACGGGGATGTCCGCATCTCGTACGCGGCGGCGGATCGGCCGAGCGAGCTCTACCGGGACTCGATGGGCGACGAATGCGTGTATGTCCAGTCCGGTCGGGCCACCTTCGAATCCACCTACGGCGCGCTGGAGGTGGATGAAGGCGACTATGTCGTGATTCCGACGGGGACGATCCATCGGTGGGTGCCGCACGGGACGGTCACCGCGCTCACCATTGAGGCGGCGGGGCATATCCGTCCGCCGAAGCGTTACCTCTCCCAGTACGGCCAGTTCCTGGAGCACGCGCCTTACTGCGAGCGCGACCTGCGCATTCCTTCCGAACCGCTACTCAGCGACGGTGAGGACGTTCCCGTGCTGGTCAGGACCCGGGGCGGGCTGACCAGGCTGACCTACCGCAACCATCCGTTCGATGTGGTCGGCTGGGACGGCTGCCTCTACCCCTACGCGTTCAACATCGCCGACTTCGAGCCGATCGTGAAGCGCACCCACGCCCCGCCGCCGGTGCATCAGACGTTCGAGGGGCCAGGCTTTGTGATCTGCTCGTTCTGCCCTCGTCCGCTGGACTTCCATCCGGAAGCGGTGCCGATTCCGTACAACCATCACAACGTGGATTCCGACGAGTTCATGTTCTATGTGGGCGGGGATTACAGCGCTCGCGCGGGTTCGGGTATCGATGTCGGGTCGATCTCGTTGCATCCGGCGGGGTTCACGCATGGGCCACAGCCGGGTGCAGTGGAGGCGGTGATCGCGTCGGGTGCGACGACGACCAGTGAGCTGGCTGTCATGATCGATACCTTCCGGCCGCTCGATCTGGGTCCGGGCGCGCTGGCCTGCGAGGATACGGACTACGCGTGGACGTGGGCCCGCTAGATGTTCGGGCTCGACAACCTGCCTTATGGCGTTCTCGCGGATCGGGTCGTGGTCAGGTATGGGGACCATGTGCTCGATCTGGCCGACGCGCTTGGGGACGAGGTGTTCCATTCGCGGAGTCTGAATGCCTTCATGGCGCTCGGGCGTCCGGCCTGGCAGGAGACCCGGCGGCGGATCCAAGCCTTGCTCCGTGCCGGGACCGATCACCTCATTCCGCTCGCTGAGGTCGAACTGCGGCTGCCCATCGAAGTCGCGGATTATGTCGACTTCTACTGCTCGCTGGAGCACGCCACCAACCTCGGGCGCCTGTTCCGGCCCGGTGAGGAGCCGCTCAAGCCCAACTGGCGGCATCTTCCGGTTGGGTATCACGGGCGGGCGGGGACGGTGGTCGTTTCGGGGACGCCGATCCGCAGGCCGTACGGGCAGGTGGGCGGGCCGCATTTCGGGCCGACGGCGAAGCTCGACATCGAGGCGGAGCTGGGGTTCGTGGTTGGGGTCGGCACTCAGTTGGGCGAGCGGCCGGGTGCGTTTGAAGATCACGTTTTTGGGGTGACGCTGGTCAACGACTGGAGCGCGCGGGACATCCAGTCCTGGGAGTACGTCCCGCTTGGGCCCTTCCTGGGGAAGTCGTTTGCGACGTCTATCTCGCCGTGGATCACTCCGCTTGAGGCGCTTGAGCATGCCAGGGTTCCGGGGCGTGCGCAGGATCCGGAGCCGCTCGGCTATCTGAGGCGTACCGCGCCTTGGGGGCTTGACCTGCGGCTCAGGGTGGAACTCAACGGGAAGACGGTCAGCGAACCGCCGTACCGGGATATGTACTGGACGCCTGACCAGATGCTCGCACATATGACCGTGAACGGGGCATCTTTGAGGACCGGGGATCTGTTCGCGAGTGGCACGGTGTCCGGCGTGGCTGATCCCGGCTCGTTCATCGAGCTTGGGCAGGGGTTTCTCGACGACGGAGACACGGTGATCATCAGCGCGACCACGAGCTCCGGGATGTCACTCGGCGCGGTGTCAGGCACGATCACTTAGTGCTACCGATCCGCTACCCTAGGGAGTCCCCCGAGTAGCAAAGGCAGGACCATGCGCCGCGTGATCGTTCTCGTGACCCTGTGCTCCGGGTGCACGTCGGTGACGGCGGGAACGCCGCAGGTCACTGCGCCGATCATCACGATCTCTCCCCGGCCTGACGACCTGCGAGCCCGCCCGGACCTGGGGCTGGTCGTGCGGGTGCGGTACGGCACGCTGACCGGCGTGACCGCGTTCGCGGGCAGCAGACCGGTGCCGGGCATCTTCAACGGCGACCGTACGGCCTGGCGCTCGACCTGGACCCTCACCCCCGGCATCGACCACGTGGTCAACGCCTCCGCCACTGGCGCCGGAGGCGCTGTCCGCCAGGCGAGCAGGTTCCGTACCCTGCCGCCGTCCGGACCCGCCGGAGACGTGGCCATCGCCCCGCTGCCCGGCGAGACCGTCGGCGTGGGCATACCGATCGTGGTGACCTTCAACACCCCCGTCACCGACCGGGCCGCCATCGAACGCGCCCTGGAGGTCAAGGCCTCCCGACCGGCCGAAGGCGCCTGGCACTGGTTAGGCCCCAACCAGGTCGTCTTCCGCCCGCGCCGGTTCTGGCGGGCCCGCCAGCAGATCGTCCTCACCGCTCATCTGGGCGGCGTGCGCCTCTCCCCCGGTGTGTACGGCACCGCCGACCGCACCGTCAGCTTCACCATCGGCCGCAAGATGACCAGCACGGTCGACACGCTCACCCACCAGATGATCGTCAGACGCGACGGCGCGGTCGTCCAGCGCATGCCGATCAGCGCCGGGAGGGCCACGAGCCGGGAATACACCACCACCAGTGGGATGCACCTGGTCATGGACAAGGGCAACCCGGTCCGCATGGTGTCACCCGGCCGTCGCCGGGGCGAACCCGGCTACTACGACAAGCTGATATCGCACGCTGTCCGGATCTCCAACAGCGGAGAATATGTGCACGCGTTCAACAACATCTGGGCCCAGGGACGGCAAAACGTCAGCCACGGATGCGTGAACGCCTCGCCCGCCCAGGCCGCCTGGTTCTACGCCAACTCGCTGCGCGGCGACCCCGTGCTGATCACGGGCACCAAGCGGGTGCTGGAACCTGACAACGGCTGGGGTTTCTGGCAACTTTCGTGGCAGGAGTGGCTCGCTGGAAGCGCACTGCATGCTCCAACGCTTGTGAATTCGTTCATCGCCCCGCCCCTACGCCCGGTTTCTGACATGTAGCGTGAAAAGTGGAACCCCGCAGAGTAGGGATCCGTTGAACGCTATGGAGGGCGGGCAATGGACTCGTGGATCGTCTGGTTGATACTCGCGGCGGCACTCGGCGTCGCGGAGATCTTCACGTTGACCGCCGCGCTGGGGCTCATCTCGGTCGCGGCCCTGCTCACCGCCGGAGTGGCAGCGGTCGGGCTCCCGCCCGCCCTGCAACTCCTCGTCTTCGTGCTCACTTCGATCTCTGGCGTGGTGGTCATCAAGCCCATCGCCCAGCGCCACATACAACAGGCTCCGGCCCAGCGGTTCGGGGTGTCCGCTCTGGTCGGCAAGTCCGCGTACGTGACCCGGGAGGTCACCGGCCGGGATGGCCGGGTCCGCATCGGCGGGGAGGAATGGTCCGCTCGGGCCTATGACGAAACCCTCGTCATACCCGTCGGCGCCACCGTCGACGTCTTCGAGATCGAAGGAGCCACCGCGCTCGTCTACCCCCGGGAGTGACCATGGAAGTCGCCCTGCTCGTTGTTCTGATCTTCGTGGTGCTGTTCGCCATGACCACGGTGCTCCGGTCCGTACGGATCGTGCCGCAGGCACGCGCGGGCAACGTGGAACGGCTCGGCCGATATCACCGGACGCTGGAACCGGGGCTGAATTTCGTCATCCCTTATGTGGATCGGGTTCGGCCGCTGATCGATCTGCGGGAACAGGTGGTGTCCTTCAAACCGCAGCCGGTCATCACCGAGGACAACCTGGTGGTGGACATCGATACCGTGCTGTACTTCCAGGTCACGGATCCGCGGGCGGCCTCCTATGAGATCGCCAACTTCATCCAGGGTGTCGAGCAGTTGACCGTGACCACGTTGCGGAACGTGGTCGGCGGGATGGATCTGGAGATGACGCTCACCTCGCGGGACACCATCAACAGCCAGTTGCGGGGGGTGCTGGACGAGGCGACCGGGAAGTGGGGCATCCGGGTGAACCGGGTCGAGATCAAGGCGATCGATCCGCCGCGGACCATCAAGGAAGCCATGGAGAAGCAGATGCGCGCCGAACGGGACAAGCGCGCTGCGATCCTTACCGCCGAGGGTTTCCGGCAGTCGCAGATTCTTACCGCCGAAGGTGAGAAGCAGAGCGCGATTCTGCGCGCTGAAGGTGAGCGGACGGCTCAAATCCTGAAGGCCGAAGGTCAGTCGCAGGCGATTGACGAGGTCTTCCAGGCGGTTCATCGGAACGACCCCGACCCGAAACTTCTCGCCTACCAGTACCTGCAGATGCTGCCCCAACTCGCGCAGGGGCCTGGCAACACGTTCTGGGTCATTCCCAGTGAGGTCACCTCGGCCCTGCAGGGTGTCTCGAAGGCCTTCACCGAAGCCCTGCCGCAGTCGGCCGCGACCCGCGAACGCCAGGTCAGCCAGGCCGGCAGCGAAGCAGTCGCCGAAGCGGAACGCGCCGCCGCTCAAGCCAAGGCCGAAGCGGATGAGCCCCTGGGACTGCCGCGGTCAATCGAATCCGGTAACGCCGTGACCGACGCTTTGAAGGAGTTCACGGCCCAGCCGGAGCATGCCGAAAGGCCTAGGGAGAGCTGAGGTCGCTGGCTGAAGGGCAGCGGGCCCTGGAACGGCTGAGGGGTTCGCTGCCTGGAGGCTGGGCGCGTAGCGGGAGGAACAGCTGAGGCTCGCTACCTTGAAGGGCTGAGCGCCGTAGCGGGTGGACGGGGCGAAGCCCCCGGAGCGGGTAATTTCCTGGGGGGCGGGGCGGTAGCCCCGGAACGAATACAGGGTGGGTGGGTGGGTGGGTGGGAAAAACCACCGCTCCAAGCACTCCGGTTGGGTTAGCTGGAGGCTGTTTTTATTGACTTGGTGAAGTTTTGGAATCTTGTTAGTTCTTCTTGGGCTGGGGTGAGGACTAGGCGTTCGCCTACCTCGGTGACGCTTGTTTGGAGGGCTTTGTTGGCTTTGTGGGCGCGGTGTCTTCCGCCTAGCCAGGCTGCCAGGCGGGAGAGGAGGGCGACGAGCAAGCCGGTGATGGCTCCGCCTAGGAGGAGGGCGGTGGGCCAGGGGAGGCGTCCGATGGTGGGGGCGGAGGCTTCTGGGAGTTGGAGGTAGCTGAGGCCGAAGTAGACCAGGAGCCAGAGGGCACCGGTGATCATGATGGCGAAGAGTAGCCACTGGAGGAGGCCGACCGCGCGCCACCAGTGGGGGCGTTTGGAGACGCCGAGCGAGGTGGTCGCGACGGCTTGGTCGAGGGTGTCGGCGAGGTCGTCGGTTCTGCTGCGGGCCGCGTGCCTGACCACTGCCGCCCAGGGTTCGGGGACTCCGGTGGCGACATCTGAGCCGATCTGCCTGATTGCCGTGTCCAGCTGTGATCGTTGCACGGCGGTCGGGCTGGGCAGCGAGCTCCGTCCGGCCACCCAGACATCGCTGGGTGAGCTCCCGGAAGACGGGGTGAGGTGGAAACGCCGTAGCGGATCGGGGCGGAATTTGCGGAGCCAGCGGGTGATGGGCCAGCCGGTGGCCATGATCGCGCGGTGGCGGTGTGCTTTGGCGACGGCTTCCACGACCAGGGGCACGCCGGCGGCTTGGGCGAGGGCGTCCGCGAGTGGCTTGGTGAGGCGGTCGACGGAGTCCGTACCGGATCTTGGGGTGAGGTTGGCGGCGGCGGCGAGGGTGTCGGCGGCGGTGACCACGTCGGCGGACAGCCGGGCGGACCAGGCGCGGCGGCGGGCCACCTTCTGGGTGAGCATGCCACGCAACTCGGTCAAACCCTGTCCGGTACGCGTCGAGGTGCCCAGCACCGGAACCCCATCCAGTCCGTCCTGCGCGAGCAGTCGCGCGAGGTCGTCCAGGCAGCGCTTGATCGCCTGTTCGGGCAGCCGGTCGATCTGGTTGAGCACGATGACCGTGACGTCTTTGTGGCGGGCCAGCGGGCGCAGGTAACGATCGTGGATGGCCGCGTCCGCGTACTTCTGCGGATCAAGCACCCACACCAGCAGATCGACGACGGCGACCAGCCGATCGACCTCCTGCCGGTGGGACAGCTCGATCGAATCGTGGTCGGGCAGGTCGAGCAGGATCAACCCGGACAGCGGATTGTCCCCGCTGCCCATCGCATGGCGGCGCGGCACATCCAGCCAGTCGAGCAGCGGCCCGGAACCGTCCGGATCCCAGAGCGCCGCCCGCGCCTTCGACGTCGTCGGCCGGGTCACCCCCACCGGCGAGAGCGACGACCCGGCAAACGCGTTGAACAGCGACGATTTCCCGCTCCCCGTGGCCCCGGCCAGCGCCACCACGGTGTGATCGACCGACAGGCTGCCCCGCACCCCGGCCCGCGACACCACCTTCCGCGCCTCCACCACAACCGACCCTTCCAGCCGCCCCTCAGCCAGATCCGCCGCCGAACCGAGCGCCTTCAGCCGATCCTCCAGCGGAACCTCCCGACCCCTGCGCAAGATCTTCACGCCGGAAGCTCCCGTTTCCGCTCCTGTACGGCCCGCGCCGCCACCCGCAAGGCCCCCGAATCCGGCGCACCCAGACCCTCAAGCAGCGCGGTGAAGCGCACCTCCTCACCGTCCAGCAACGATCGCACCCGAGCCCGCAGATCGGCCCGCGCCCGATCGGTGAGTGTGCGCACCGCCTGATCCCCGAAGACCGCTTCGAGTAGTTTCTGGCTGAGCACGCTGGTGCCGCCCGCGATCCCGATCTCGATCCCGGTCAGGCCGCCTGTGGACGCGAAAACGGCCAGCATCAGCAGCAGGCCGAGACCGTTCACCCCGAACGACGCCGCCCTCGCCGAGCTGCGCTTGCCGGCGCCCTCGGATCTGACGAGATCGAGCACGTACCCTTGCCAGTCGCGCACCGCGGTCGCCGCCTGCCCGGCCAGTCCTTGCGAGGATCTCCCGAGCCGTCCTGCCGTGGCGACCCCCGCGCGTTCCAGCAGATCTCGCCCCGACGGCGTGGCCAGCCACGACTCGACGGCACGTTCGGCCGCGCCGTCGGCGGTGGCCCTGATGAGGGACTCGACCCCGCTCTCCAGGGCCGTTCTCAACTGACGGTCCTGGGCAGGCCTGCCGGTGATGACGGCCGCGATCCGGTCGCGCAGCCAGCCGACCCTGGTCTCCAGCGACCGCATCAGGTCGCCGGTGCCGATGAAATCCTGCCAGCGGGCCAGCACCTCGCCGCGCAGCAGCGAGCCGTCCCGCATGCCCTCGTCGAATCCGCTCATTCCGACGTCGTAGCTGCGCTCGGCCATCCCCCGCAGTTCCCCGATGCCGAGCCGCTGCCGATCCGCCGCGTCGGCCAGCACGGGAACCCGTACGGAGAGGCTGTCCAGCGCCCCCGCCAACGTCTGCCGGACCACCTCGCCGCGCGCCTTCGCGTCGGCGGACAGGTCGGCCAGCCACTCCTTCACCGGGCGTACGACGGTTTCCGGCAGGCGGGCGTTCTCCTCCGGAAGAATCAGCTCCGGGATCACGAAAAGCGGCGTCCCGCCCAGGCCATTGGCTCCGAGCAGCCGCCGCAGGTCCTTGCTGACCGGATCGAGCGCCTCCGCCGGAACCCGCTGCAGGATGATCCCCAGCGCCGTGCTGCGCTCCCTGGCGATCCGGAGGAAACCCCACGGCACCTCATCGGCGTACCGGGATGCGGTGGTCACGAACAGCCAGAGATCGGCGGCGGCCAGCAACTGCGCGGCCAGCTCACGATTGGCGATGACCACGGAATCGATGTCAGGCGCGTCCAGCAGGGCAAGCCCTTCCGGCAACGACGCCGTTTCGACGATCTTCAAGGTGCCCGGTTCGCCGGACCCCATCCCCGTGACTCGCGGCAGGCCAGGCAGCACATGGGTGGCCGTGAACCACGACGCGTCCTCCGGATTGGCCACCAGCGTCGGTGCCAGCGTGGTCGGCCGCAGCACCCCCGGCACGGTCACGTCCGTCCCCACCAGCGAGTTGACCAGGGTCGATTTCCCGGCCCCCGTCGATCCGCCGACCACCGCAAGCAGTGGCGCGTCAATCGCCGCCAGCCGAGGCAGCAGGTAGTCGTCCAGCTGCCCCCGCAGCTCCTTCAAGGCACGCCGATCAGCCGCCACGTCTCCGATCGCCAGCGGAAACAGGTCGTGGTCAAGCTGACTCCGCAGACTCCGCAGAGCCGCCAGCAGCTCATCGGCCATGCCCCCGACCTTCCCGGGGGATGGCCTCCGCAACGCGCCACCACACACAAATTTGCCGAGATATCGCCGTACGCCCCGAGAAAACCCCCAACCACATGCCGAAATATCAGCGTAGGTACCCGACGCCGCTCACCTCGTTTCCCCGCGACGCCGGGATCCGAGATAACTTCGTCTCCGTTGTTGACGATATTTCCCATCCAGCGCTAGCGTTGTCTCTACCAGAGACGATGTTCAACGGATCCCGTCGGCGTCTCCGGCGTGGTAGTAGTGAGACCCCCAGAGGAGGCCGGACAGACAAGTTGGTGCACCATGACCGAGCACTTCCTCGGCGTTCTCGGCATCGGCGAGGCGCTGGGAGTGAGCCGGCACGCGGTGCACAAATGGCGCTCCCGGTATCCGAGCGACTCGACTCACCCGTTCCCCGAACCCGACGTCGAAATCGACGGAGCTCCCGGCTGGCGAGCTGACCGGCTGGACGAGATCGTGCGGTGGCGCAACGGCCTGCCGGGCCGCGGCGCGGGCGGCGGCCGCCCCTCCGCCGCACGTCAGGAATACCTCCAGGCAGCGGCGGCGCGCGGCCTCGACCGAGACGAAGCGTTGCGTGCCCTCGTCACCTTCACCGAAGAATTCCCCGAGATGACCGAGCCGGAACTCTGCGCCTGGCTCATAGAGAAATGGCGCCCCTAGGACTTCCCGGCGCTCCCCCGTACACCAGGAAAGGCGATGACGCATGCCCGAAATCGGCGGACACACCGCACCAGGATTCGAAGGATTACGCGAAGCGTTCGCGGCCAACCTGGCCCACAACCGGGAAATAGGCGCCGCCGTCGGCGTCTACCTGCACGGCCGGAAAGTCGTCGACCTGTGGGGCGGAATCGCCGACCCCGAGACCGGCCGCCGCTGGGAGCGCGACACCCTGCAAGTCGTGTTCTCCACCACCAAAGGCATCACCGCCGCCTGCGCGCACCTGCTGTCCCAGCGCGGCCACCTGGACCTCGACGCACCCGTCGCCGACTACTGGCCGGAGTTCGCGGCGTACGGAAAGGACCGCATCCCCGTCCGCTGGCTGCTCACCCACCAGGCCGGACTGCCCACGATCGACCACCCGATCACCCCGGCGCAGGCGATCGCCTGGGACCCGATGGTGACCGCGCTGGCCGCCCAGCGCCCCGCCTGGGAGCCGGGCACCGAACACGGCTACCACGCGCTCACCTACGGCTGGCTGGTCGGCGAGGTCGTCCGCCGGGCGACCGGCCGCAGCCTCGGCTCCTTCCTCGCCGAAGAGATCGCCGCACCACTCGGCCTGGACTTCTGGATCGGGCTGCCCAAAACCGAGCAGCATCGGGTCAGCCGGATCGTCGCCGCACCCCTGGACCTGGACGCGCTGGCCCACATCGACCTGGGCGCCTTCCCCGAACCCATGCGCGAGGTGATGAGCGCGTACGCCGACCCCACGTCGCTGACCATGCGGTCGTTGACCGTCGTCACACCGCCGCTGAACCACAACGACCCCGACGAGCAGGCCGCCGAGATGCCCGCCACCAACGGCATCTGCACCGCCCGCGCGCTGGCCCGCTTCTACGCCGCGCTCATCGGCGAAGTCGACGGGCATCGTATTCTCGAACCCGCCACCTTGGCGGCGGCCACCGCGGAACAGGTCAGCGGCATCGACCGCATCCTGCGCATACCCGTCCGGATCGGCACCGGTTTCGGCCTGCCCACACCCGACGTGTTCTGGTACACCCCGACCGCCTTCGGCTTCCCCGGCCACGGCGGATCCCTCGGCTTCGCCGACCCGGCCACCGGCCTCGCCTTCGGCTACGTCATGAACCACATTCAGGACGGCGCATCCGATCTGCGAGCCGCCACCCTCCTTGACGCGGTCCGGCGCGCGATGCTCAACCCTTGAGCCCGCCGCGACTCTCAGGCGCTCTGCGAGGGCGTGCCTCCGCCACCAGGCGACGGCCGAGTGGGCATCAACGCACGGCACTTCTCCAGCGCCTCCGCCACCTTCGGATCCGCTTGGTCGAGATCCTGGAACCCGCGCACGTCCTCGACTCCGTTGTCCTTCATGCAGGTACGGAACGCGTTGAGCGCGGAATCATCGAAATTCCCCCGCTGCCCCGGCCCACCGGACGGCATCAAGGACCGGCACGCTTCCATCGCCGCCTGAGCCTCCGGACCCATGGCGCCGAAACCCCCCTGACCACCCTGCCTGCCACTCGGCCTTGGAGACGGGGACCCACTCGGCCGAGGAGCCTGGGTCACCCCATGCTCGCGCAGGCAGTCGGTGAACGCCGAACGCTGATCACCCGAAGGTTGTGCGCCGGTGGGCACGGTGTCCTCCCCGCCACAAGCGGCAGAGGCCAGCACGACAGCGGCAACGGCGACGATCCGAAGGTACGCGATCACGGAGCAGACTCCCGTGGACTCGGGGCCGGGGGGTTCCGGCGGGTCCCATCCCAGAGCATGCGATTAGGAACCGCTTGAACCCCGGCTGTGAGTCACCTGTCAATCCCAAATGCTCCCGCCCCTAACCAATGGGCGTGAGCGGATGTCTGGGTCGCGAGGCGACGGCGTGGTCTGCACGGGGTCTTGACGCCTTCTGCTCCTGGGCTGCGTATGCGTCTGGTTGGGTGTGAGCGTGATCGAGAACAGCAGCCTGTCCCGTCCTGACCCGATCGTCTATCTCGATCAGGTAGCCGCGAGCGCGCCGGGGCGGGCCTATAAGCAGCAGGTGATGGATCTGCTTGAGCTTCAGCCGGGGCAGACGGTGCTCGATATTGGCTGCGGGCCGGGGACCGACCTCGCGGCTATGGCCTCTGCCGTCATGCCGAGCGGCATGGTCATCGGTGTCGACCGCGATCCGCTGATGGTCGCGCAGGCTCGGGTCCGCCTGGCTGAGCAGCCCTTGATCGAGATCCGCTCGGGCGACGTGCACGCGTTGCCGTTGGACGATGGCAGTGTCGATCGGGCTCGCACCGATCGTGTGCTCCAGCATGTAAGCAACCCGTCCCAGGTGCTGGCCGAGTTTCGCCGGGTGGCCCGCCCCGGGGGACGCATCGTCATGGCCGAACCCGATTGGGAAGGATTGCTGATCGACTCCGTGCAGCCCGCCACGGGCCGAGCACTGATCCGATTCATCACAGTGGAGATCATCCGTAACGCGACCATCGGCCGCAGTCTCCCGCGGCTTTGTGTGGATGCTGGCCTCAGCGTGCGGTCCGTCATCACCGTGGCGCCGGTGTTTCGTGACTTCACCATGGCTGATCAGCTCTTCGGGCTGCGCCGTAACGTGGCCCGAGCCATCGATGCCGGCTATCTCGACGCCGATGGCGAGCAATGGATCGAGGACATCGCGGCTCGGCCGTTCCTGGCCACGGCCCTGTTGTTCCTGGTAACAGCCGAGGTCCCTGCTTGAGGAGAGGTTCGCTGGTCGCTCATGCCGAACCTCCCGGTCAGTGCGGGATGCCCCGGATGATGTCCCGAGCCCCCTTACGCCCCAGCACCGACGCCACATACGCGCCCAACTCCTCCGCCCGGTTGGGGGTGTCCCACTCGTGGGCGTACGCGAACTGGCCGCCCTCTCGCGTGAACACCATGCCGATCAGTGACAACTGACCGTCCGGCGTGGTGTGGCAGTGCCCGGCGATCGGGGAATTGCAGTGGCCCTGCAAGGCGTGCAGCATCGCCCGTTCCGCTCGGACGTGGACCCGGGTCTCCGCGTGATCCAGCAGCCGCAGCAGTTCCACCACTCCCGCGTCACTCTCGCGGCATTGCAGCCCGATCACCCCCGCACCCACCGCGGGACACATCACATCCAGCGGCAGCGCCTCACCGATCCGGTCGTCCATGCCGATCCGCCGCAGCCCGGCAGCGGCCAGAACCAGCGCCTCGAACCGGTGCTCCGCGTCCAGGCGCGCCAGCCGCGAGTTGACGTTCCCCCGGATCCGGTCCACGTGCAGATCAGGGCGATGCCGCAGCAACTGCGCCTTTCGGCGGACCGATGAGGTCCCGATCGAGGTGCCAGGCGGTAGCTCGTCCAAGCTTCGGAAGGGCGAGCCGTTCCGCCAGACCACCACGTCATGCACGTCTTCACGCTCCAGGTAGGCCGCGACGCAGGTACCGGGCGGAGGCGGGATATCGCCAGGCACGTCTTTGAGGCAGTGCACCGCCGCATCGACCACGCCCATCACCAGCGCCCGGTCGATCTCCTTCATGAACGCGCCCTTGCCGCCCAGCTCCGCCAGATCTCCCTGCCAGCGATCTCCACTGGTCTCGATCCCGACCACCTGGACCTCCAGGTCCGGGCAGATCCCGAAAATCCGGTCCGCCACATCACGCGCCTGACCCATCGCCATGGGCGAGGTCCGCGTCCCCAGCCGCAGAGCCCGCCCCTCCAGCCCCTGGGCCACGAACCTCCGCATCAGCGACGCTCGATCATGGTCAAGCCCGCTTCCCGCTCCCCGTCCGACCACCGACAGCGTCGCTCTGCTCACGCGCCCTGCCACCGCCCTCACCCTCCTGACTGCCGAGCCCATTTCTTGATCTCAACATCGGTACGGGACCTCATGCGCCTCACGACCATCAGTCGCCAAGGCCACCATCTTGATCACATAGGCGACCGGGTGCTGGTCCGGGCCCCCGATTTCGCACGCCTATCCTTCCCTCACGGCCGGGACGGCGTCTCACACTCATGCCAGGACGCGCGACACGTCCGGCCGGCGATGCTCTGCCAGGTGGTTGCCCTGGCGACGGCTCGCGTTCGCGGGGATGGGTACGGGACGGTGGATGGGCCAGTCCTCGCAGGGCGCGGCGAAGGTGCCCCGGTAGGGGACGCTGTAGGCCCAGCCCAGATACTCCAGGCGGCATTTGGCCACTTCGGCGACCTCGTCGCTGACCTGATAGCGGGCTCTCAGCTCCCGCTGGGTGCCCACCCGCTCGTGGACGGCGATCTCACCGTCGCGGATGCGGGCCGCGAGATGGTCGGAGACCGCGACGATCCGCTCCTCCATACGCGCGGAATAGAACGACGTCCATTCCTCACCGGGGTTTCCGACGACCAGACCCACAGACGGATCCAAGCGGATCAGCCTCCGCCTTTTGAGCTGACGCCAGATCCACAGGGCCTGCGTGGACGCGAGGTTGTAGGTGGCCACCAGCTCAGCCGCGCTGGGCACCCGAACGCCTGGCGCGAGTTCACCACTGATGATCCGCGCTGCTAACTCATCGACGATCTTCTGAACGTGCCTCAAAGCCCACGCGGTCATCAGGCCACCTCATCAAGGATGGCGTAGACGACCTTTCCGCCGGTCACCGGCAACCGGTATCCCCATACCGCCGCCAGCGCGTCGACAAGCAGCAGCCCACGCCCGCCGACGTCCTCCGCCGAAGGGTTGACCAGCTTCGGCGGTAGACGGCTGCAATCCCACACCTCCAGGACGACGCGCCCGCCGATCCGGTAGAGGCCGACCCCTACGATCCCTAGCTGGCATTCCCCCTGTCCGCCCGGCGCGCCTAAATCGGCACCCGCCGCTGTGACATCAGCGGTGGCCTGGACCGCGTTCGCGACGAGCTCGCCGATGACGAGCTGAGCACACTCGACGAGATCCGCTCGCCCCCACGCGGTGAGCGTCCGCCCCACACGGCGACGCGCGATCGAAGCCGAAATTGGATACGCCAGCAAACGCTCACACGAACGCTGCGGAATCTGGATCGGTTCCGCTCTACCTGGTTTCCGGTCTACACCCCCTCGCGTAACTCCGGACGAATCATCTAGAAAACGATCATTTCGCTGGGCATAACGGCTGCTACTATTCTGTGCCATTGAGTCAGTGCCCTCTTCCGGATCGAGGACTCGGCTGATCGTTCACAGCGCCAGCCGAACCCGCGTGAGTTTCGTGGTTTGTCGCGCACAGCAGTGCCATAATTGGCCAAGCACCAGGAACTGAAAAGACGAATAGCGTGTCGAGACGCCAATGACACGCGGCGACACGATCGCGAGGGATTGTTATGGCCAACCCGATCGACCCGAAACAATCGCCCTGGAATCTCCTCGGCATGGCCCTCCGCCATTGGCGTAAAGACATCCGCGATATCGGGCTCCGCCCCCTCGCCGATGAGATCAACTGGAGTTACTCTCACCTCGCGAAATGGGAACGGGGAGAGCAACAGCCACACGCCGATGCGATCAAGGCTCTGGATGCCAGACTTAACGCGGGTGGATATCTTGTGGCACTTCACGCGGCCGTATCCGAGCTTGACCAACTCCGCAGGGGTACCCTCGATGAAGAACCCCTCGACGAGGACGGCTATATGGAACGCAGAGAACTTATGCGGAACGCCGCAGCCTTCGCTGCTGCCGGTGCAGTCGCTCCCGTGCTCACCACCCTGACCGACGCGTGGCGTATGTCATCACCAGATCGCTCCCTGCCCGGCGCAAGCGTGACCCAGGCGATGATCGATGACTGGGAGAACGCGGCGGATGTGCACGTCAGGCGGGCATATTTCGATCCGCCCGCTACCGTCCTCGCCGCCGTCGCGGTGGATTACACCGACATGGCTCCCCACCTAAGTCGCACTCAGCCTGCCGCCCTACAGCGCGATCTCACCCATGCCGCCGCCCGGCACACGGCCGTGATCGCGGGAAAATGGTTCGACCTGGGCAACCTCCGCGAAGCACACCGCTGGTGGGCCAAAACCCGAGAGCTGAGTATCCAATCCGCGGACCCGCTACTGGCGTCATCTCTGCGGAGTTGGGAGGTGAGTTACCGGCGACAAGACCCCCACGAAGATCTCGCCGATGTGCTCTCGACAGCGCGGGAGGCACGACGCCTCGCCGGAGACCGCCCGAACGTGGCACTCGTCACAGCGCTAAGTGCCGAAGCTCAGACCCTCGCATCGATGGGCCGCACCGACGAAGCGGTCACCGCGCTCCTCCGAACCGAAGAGGTATTCACCCGCCTCCCAGCCCAGATCACGGCGGATCGCGACTGGCTGCGACGGGGAACCTATCTGGACCGGAGTCTCATCTATACCCTCGCCGGCGATAACAGGCGGGCCGCCGAGGCGCAAAGCGCCGCCCGGAATCTCTATCCGGCGACGCACCGGTCTGCGATCGTGATCCAGCTCCATGGTGCCGCTCTCCAGGCTCGCACCGACCCGGAGCAAGGTGCCGACGAGGCGCTTCGGATCGTCGGGGCGCTCCCCACCGGCCGACGAGACACCAGAGTCCTGCGGGCAGCTCACATCGTTCTGGATGTCGCGCCCGAGAATGCCCGCTTCCTCCCCGCCGCTCGGGAACTTCGCGCCCTCACCGCAGCCTGAGCAAAGGCGAAGCACTCTCGGCTGTCCGACAGTTCAAACGTCACACCAAACCCCTGACCAGGGAACGGCCAGCATCCCCGAAGAGCCTGTCTTTGTACCCCGACGGGTCGGGTGCCACCGCTCTGCCCGGATCAGGGGTGCGCTGTGCCGAGTATCTTGTTGTATTCGCTGAGAAGGTCGACGAAGTTGGCCAGGTTCTCGTCTGGCCAGTCGCCTAGTTTGTCGTCGAAGCGTTTGCGTAGGCCGGTGGTGGCGTCGGCTACCCGCTGGGCGGCGGTGTCGCTGGCCGAGAGTAGTGTTGCGCGGCCGTCGGCGGGGTCGGGGCCGCGGACGATCAGGCCGAGGTCGGCGAGGTGGGTTAGGAGGCGGCTGACCGCGCCCTTGTCGATGTCAAGGTTCTCGACGATCGACGTGGCGCGGGCGGGGCCGTGGTCGGTGAGCCAGGCCAGGATGAGGTAGCCGGAGGGTTGTAGTTCCGGGTGGACTGCCCGCGCGCGCTCAGCGACCACACACTTGATCCGGCGCAGCAGGATGGCCATCTCGCTTTCGAGGCGGCGCATTGAGTCGACCCGGCTTCTGGTCACGGTCAGCCCGTTCCCTGGGCGGCGACCTGGTCGGTTGAGTGCAGGGTCGTACGGAGCGGGACTTCCTTGATGAACAGGACGCACACCAGCGCCAGGGCGGCGAAGGGCACCGAGACCAGGAACAGTTCGGCGATCGAGGCGCCGAAGGCGTGCTCGAAGACGGCCCGGATCGGGGCGGGCAGCGTGCTGAGGTCCGGGATGCCGTGCGCCTGCTGGCCACTGCCGTCGATGCCGAGTCCCTTGAGGCCGCTGGTCACCTTGTCGGAGACCTGGGCCGACAGCAGGGCGCCGAGTGCGGCGACGCCGACCGTGCCGCCGATGGAGCGGAAGAACGCCACGAGCGAGCTGGCGGCGCCCAGATCGGCCAGCGACACGATGTTCTGTACGGGGATGACGAGATTCTGCATGGAGCCGCCGACGCCGATGCCGAGCAGGGCCATGTAGACGCCCACCAGGACCAGGTTGGTGGTCTCGTCGATCGTGCCGAGCAGGGCGCATCCGGCCACGACGAAGATCATGCTCGCGGCGAGCCACACCTTCCACCGGCCGGTCATGCTGATGGCCCGGCCGCTCACGACGCTGGAGACGAGCAGGCCGCCGACCAGGGCGATCGACATCAGTCCGGCTTTGGTGGGCGACATGCCGCGAGCCAGCTGGAAGAACTGGCTGAGGTAGACGGTCGAGGCGAACATGGCGATGCCCACGAACACCGAGGCCAGCGTGGCGAGAACGATCGTACGGTCCTTGAACAGGCCGAGCGGGATCACCGGTTCACGCGCGACGCGTGCCTCCACGAAGACCGCGATGGCGATCAGCACCACGCCGCCGCCGACCAGCAGAGCGCTGGTGCCAGAAAGCCACGCGTACTGGTTGCCGGCGAGCGAGACCCAGACGAGCAGCAGCGAGACGCCGGCCATGATGAGGGTCGCGCCGAGGTAGTCGACGCTGACGTCACGCTTGACCACGGGCAGGTGCAGGGTCTTCTGCAGCAGTACGAACGCGGCCACGCCGAACGGCAGGCCGATGAAGAAGCAGCCGCGCCAGCCGAGCGCGCTGTCGGCCACGAGACCGCCGATCAGCGGGCCACTGACGGTCGCGGCCGCGAACACGGCGCCCATGTAGCCAGAGTAGCGGCCGAGGTCGCGCGGGCTCACCATGCTCGCGATCACAATCTGGACCAAAGCCATCAGACCGCCGACACCGAGCCCTTGCACGAGCCGGGCGCCGATGAGGGTGCCCATGTTCGGCGAGATGCCCGCCACCAGCGAGCCCGCGATGAAAATGCTGAGCGACAGCTGGACGAGAAGTTTCTTGCTGAACAGGTCGGCGAGTTTGCCCCAGATCGGCGTGGTCGCCGTCATCGCCAGCAGGGTCGCGACGATCACCCAGGTGTAGCCGGTCTGGCTGCCTTTGAGATCGGCGACGATGCGTGGCAGCGCGTTGGTCACGACGGTGCTGGAGATCATGGCGACGAACATCGCCAGCAGCAAACCGGACAGGGCCTCCAGGATCTCGCGGTGAGTCATCTGTTCGGACGCCTCGGGGACATCAGCCACCAAGGATCGCGCTTCGGACACGAGTGCTCCGATTCATCGGCAAAAGGTTGAATTTAGTCAACCATAGGAGGATTTTTCGCCCGACATCGGCTCCCGGCGAAGGGGCAGACAAGCCCTGTACGAGGCCTCGCCAACGGCTACCAGGTGCGCGGGCTGGCCTGCTCGCCTCGACCCCGATCGGCTTCCTCAAACTGGGTTCTCTTGAGGACGCCTCACCTTGACAGAGGAAATCTCCGCTCGTGTCACCACCGACCGCTCGTGTCACCGCCGACAACGACCCACACGCCCGCCACCGAACCCGCTGACCTGCGGCTACATTAGCTTGGTAGTTTTTTCGGGTATTTCAGCAGGCGCCAGCAGGGGCGGAATCTCCCCCTTTCTGAAGGTAAAGTCTCGTCTCTTCGCAGGCACACATCACGGCCAGCCGTTACGGTCTGCGAGGTGAGCGACGACGAATATCAGCGCAGCCTCCCCAGAACACCAGCAGCGGCAGCCCTGCTGCTGTTCGACGAGCACGGCAGGGTCCTGCTCGTCCAGCCCGCTTACAAGCAGGACGGCTGGGAGTTCCCCGGCGGCGTGGTCGAGGCGGGAGAGACGCCGGCGGAGGCTGCGGCCAGAGAGGTCAAGGAGGAACTCGGCTTGACCCGCCCGACACCAACGCGACTGCTGTGCGTGGACTGGATGCGGGTCCGGGAAGGCGAGCCCGGCGGCCCAAGAATGGTCTTCGACGGGGGACTGCTGACCTGGGAGGAACAACAGGCGATCCAGTTCCCGCAGGAGGAACTACGTGCCTGGGACCTGGTGGATCCGGCCGACGTCGATCGGTTCCTCCCGCCCGAGCGGGCGGGCCGGTTTCGCGCGGCCCTGGAGGCGCGGGCGAGCGGCGCGGGAACGGCTTACCTGGAGGACGGCCTGTCTCTCACCTGACGTGCGGCTCTGACTGCTGCGGCCAACTCCGGCACTCCCACGACCTTCGGGTGGCGCTGCACCAACTCCACAGCGATCTTCCGGATCGAGAGCCGGTCGCGGACCTCGCCCGGTGCGTGACGGCAGGCGGCCAGCAGTTCCCGCGCGGTCTGCTCGGGCTTTCCCCACTGCCACCAGGCCCTGGCGAGGTCGGTGTGGAGCCGGCCGCGCCGCTCGGGACTGGGGAACATGCTCGCGCGCAGGCCCCGTCCGGCCGTTAGCGCAGCCCCTGCGTCTCCCAGTGACCAGTGCACGCCGACCTTGTACAGGCCGACCGCGGCCGGGGAGACGGTGAACGGCTGGGAGGCGATCGGCTGAGAGGGCAGGCGGGCGGCGGCGCGCTCGGCCTCGCCGATCAACTCCAGCGCGCGGTCGCGGTCCCCGACCTGTGCAGCGATGTAGGCGCTGGTGCACAGTATCTGCGCATACGTCGCGGCCTGGGCGGAGGTGACCAGGCCGGTGGCTTCAACCTGGCCGGCGGCCTGCATGATGACCTGGTCGGCGATGCGGTGGCGGCCCTCGTGCCGCAGCACGATGCTCATGCAGCGGGCGGCGGCGGCCGCCGCGATCGGTGACTCCGACAGCCTGGCTGCGCTGGCCGCGCGATCGGCGGTGATCCGGCTGGCACCGTGATGCCCGATCTTGTCGAGAGCCTCGGTCGCGACCATGTAGCAGTCGGCAACCCCAGCATGGACCGCCGGGCCATCGCCCTGCTCGGCAGCGTAGTGGGCCGTCGCTATCAGATCGGGCAACTCGGCGACGAGGCCGGCCAGATCGCCCGCGTCGAACTGGCGTCGGGCCCGGGCCAGCCGCTGCGCGAGTCCGGCCGGGGTGGCGGGGCGTGCCGGTGTGGGGAGTAGGACCAGGGCGTCGTCGAGGCGGGTCAGCAGCGGTAGCGGGACTGTCAAGCCCGCGGCGGCGATGAAGCTTCGACGGCGCACAGGATTCTCCTCGGCTCGATCGGCACCCGCCGCGGCGGGTGGCTCGGCGGGGATTCCCAGGAACACACTAAGCAGATCGGTGGGCAGGGCAACTGCCCGCGCCACACGGATGAGGATGTCGACGTCCGCGCAGACCCGGTGCCCGGTCTCCAGGCGGGAGATCGTCGAGGCGGAGTAGCCGGTCGCCCGGCCCAGATCGGCTTGCCGCCAGCCGTGGGATTCGCGGGCGAGCCGGATTGCGCCGCCGAGGTTCCGGGAAGCGATCAGCGCCCGTGCGCGGGCGGAGTCCCATAATGCGTCGTGCGTGCCCATCGCGGCTCCCGCGTGATCACACAGATACTCCTCGTGGTCAGAATATGGCCTGTCGGCAGGACCGTCGAGGGCGTTTGCAGGAAACGCATACCGTTCGCGCATGCTGCACGAATCCTTCCTCCTGCTCGTGTGGCGCGCTGTCGTAAGGGGCGACCCGGCCGTGCAAGACCGGCTGGCAGAGCGAGGGGGACAGGATGCGGATAGTGCTGACATGGCTCTCGACCGCCTACGGCGGTGCGGAGATGCTCATGCCGGAGATCGCCGAACAGCTCGCGCTGCTCGGCGCGCAGGTCTCGGTGGTGTGGTGGCGCCTAGGCGGCCCTAGCTACCTCGGCTCGGCCGAGCGGGTACAGCTTCACGAGGCGACAACAGCATCCGGCTACCGGGCGGCGCTGGCAGCGGCAATCGGCAACAATGCCGCAGGCACGGTGGTCATCTCCAATCACCGGACCGTCCCGGTGGACCTCGACCAGGCTCAGAACGTTCCGGTGCTGGCCGTGGCCCACGCGATCCTGCAGAAGGGAGAACCGCTGCGCCTGGTCGACCCCGGCAGCGGCGAACTGGTCGGGCAGGCGCCGGAACACTGGCCCTGGCACCTGCTGGAGCGGGCCGCCTGCTGGGTGGGCATCAGCGCCGCCTCGGCCGACTCGGTCCGCGCCGTGGGCCCGCCCGGCCTCCCGGTGACCGTGATTCACAACGGGGTGGCGGTTCCGGAGCGCACGCCCGCGCGGGCCGAGCGCGGGCAGCTGCTGCGGGTGGCGGCGGTCGGGCGCCCGGTCGCCTGGAAGCGGCTGGAGGACATCGTGGCGGCTGTGGCACACCCGATGCTAGCCGGGCGTATCCACCTGGACGTCTACGGGCAGAGCGGCAGCGCCCCGCAGCGGCTGGCGGCCGAACTCGGTCTTCCCGCCACCTTCCACGGCTGGATCGACGATCTCCCGCGACGGCTTGCGCGGGCCGACGTTCTGGCGTGCGCGGCGCTCATGGAAGGCTTCGGGCGGTGCGTCATCGATGCTGCCGGCGTCTCGACACCGGCGATCGTCCCGCGTGCTGGGGCCGGCCCTGAGGTGGTACTCGACGGCATCACCGGCTACTGCTACGACCCCGCCGACCCCGACGGCCTGGTGCTCGCCCTGCGCCGCGCCGCCGACGCCAGCCCCGCCCAGCTCGCCGCAGTGGGCCGGGCCGCCAGGGCACGTGCTTTGGCCTGGTTCACCCCCGGGCGATGCGCCGCCCAGTATCTCCAGCTGGCCCACGAGACGCTGGCCGCGCCCTGCCAGCCCGCGAGGAGGGTGGCATGATTGCCATCCCCGCCCTCGGCGACATCGTCAGCCTGGCCACCGACCCGCTCCTGCACGAATGGGGCGTGGCGGCGGCGCTGGATGCCCGACCCCTGGACGGACTCGGCGCCTTCGCCAGCGACGCCTTCGCCGCCGTGTTCGCCGCCAGGGGCGGCAGCATGATCCACCCGACCGCGAAGATCTCCCCGTTGGCGCACATCGGCCCGAACGTGGTGATCGGCCCGGGCTGCATCGTGCACGAGTTCTCCACCGTGCGGCACAGCGTCCTGTCCGCCGGCGTGCAGATCGGCTTCGGCTGCGAGGTCACGCATTCGGTGATCGCGCAGGAGACACGGCTCGCCCACACCATCCACCTGGGCCACAGCATCGTCGGGCAGAGCTGCCACCTGTCCGCACAGCTCGTGATCGCCTCCACGCACCTGTGGTGCCAGGACATGGGCAATCCCGACCGCGAGGTGACCATCCGTCTGGCCGATGGGACGGTCTACGGCACCGGCCTGGTGAAGTTCGGGGCGATTCTGGCTGACCGGGTGCGCATCGCGATGGGCGTAACCATGGGCCCGGGAGTGGTGGTGGGCACCGCAACCGTGCTCTACCCGGGAGTGAGACTTGCGGCCACCGTCCTACCCGCCGGGCACGTCGTGCGGCCGGCACCCGTGTCGCTGTCCGTTATCGCACGTTGTGACCGAGTGGCGGCAGAGGTGCCGGTTGCCGAGAACTACGCCATCTGAATACTGCGGAGCCGCCCGCCTCCAGGGCCAGCCCGTGTCAGGTTCTGGTGGGGAGTTGGATGCGGAAGAGGGCGCCTGGGGTGGTGTTCTCCGCGGTGATCGTGCCGCCGTGGGCGTGGACCAGGGCGGCGGCGATGGACAGGCCCAGGCCGGTGCCGCCGGAGTTGCGGGTGCGGGAGGGGTCGCCCCGGTAGAAGCGTTCGAAGACGCGGTCGGGGTCGGGGACGCCTGGGCCCTCGTCGGCGACTTCGATGATGGCGGTGGCGTCGGGGAGGACGCCGACGCCGACGCGGAACGCGGTTCCGGCGGGGGTGTGGCGGAGGGCGTTGCCGACCAGGTTGCCGATGACCTGGCGGAGGCGGGTTTCGTCGCCGTCCACGGTGACGGGGGTGTCGGAGTCGTCCAGCCGGAGGAGTTCGATTTCCCGGTCGGGGGCGAGGAGTTGGGCGTCCAGGACGGCGCCCGCCGCCAGGCTGAGGACGTCGACCGGCTCCCTTTCGAAGGGGCGTTGCTGGTCGAGGCGGGCGAGCAGGAGCAGATCATCGACGAGCACGCCCATCCGGGCGGCTTCGTCCTCGATCCGGCGGACGAGACCGGCCAGGTCGTCGTCGGGGTTGCGGCCGTGTTCCTGGCGGTAGAGCTCGGCGAAGCCGCGGATGGAGGTGAGCGGGGTGCGCAGCTCGTGCGAGGCGTCGGCGACGAAGCGGCGCATGCGCTCTTCCGAGCGTTTCGCCTCGTACGCCGAGCGGTTGGCCGCCGCCTCCGACGCCTCCCGGTCCTGGAAGGCGGCTTCGATCTGGGTGAGCATGCCGTTGATCGCCCGCCCCAGTCGTCCCATCTCGGTACGGCGATGCCGCATCGGTACCCGTTGCGACAGATCTCCCCTGGCGATGGCGGCGGCTGTGCGCTCGACCTCGCCGAGGGGGCGCAGGCTGCGCCGTACCAGCCAATAGCAGGCGAGACCCAGGGCGACCAGGACGGCTCCGCCGGCGCCGGCCACGATCGTGGTCAGGCGGGAGACCGTTCGTTCCAGGTCACCCATGTTGATGGCTATCACGCGGCTCTGGCCGTCGCGGCCGGGGACGGCGATCATCCGCCAGGGAGGGTCCAGGTTGCCCACGGAGGGAACGGTGAAGGGCTTGCCGGCGCGTTGCTGTACCTCGGCGGCGGTGAGTTTCGGGAGGGCGGGTTTCTCCTCGATGGGGGATTCGGCCACGGTTCGGAGCTGGTTGCCCTGGGCGTCGAGGATGCTGACGTGGAAGAGGCCGAAGAAGCGTTGCGGGCGAGGCGGGGCGTCGCGGGGGCGCAGATCGGCCTCGGGGATATCGATCATGTCGCGGAGTGGGCGGCTGGTGGCGGACAGTTGCTCGTCCACTTGCTCGGTCAGGTAGCCACGCAGCAGCTGGACGGCGAAGCCGCCGGTCAGCGTGATAGCCAGGGTGACCAGGGCAAGCGTCCCGACCACCAGGCGGAGCCAGAGCGGGGTACGGGCAAGCCTTTTCTTCACGGGCACGTCACCGGCGGGGGGCGCGGAGCACGTAGCCGACTCCGCGCAGGGTGTGGATCAGTTTGGGGTCCTGGGTGTCGATCTTGCGACGGAGGTAGGAGACGTAGGACTCGACCACGTTGCGGTCGCCGCCGAAGTCGTAGTGCCAGACATGGTCGAGGATCTGGGCCTTCGACAGGACTCGGCCCTGGTTGACCATGAAATAGTGCAGGAGTTTGAATTCGGTGGGCGAGAGGCGTACCGGGCGGCCTTGGCGCCAGACCTGGTGGGCGTCCTCGTCGAGTTCCAGGTCGGCGACCTGGAGGCGGGCGGGGATGCCGGGGTCGCCGCCGGTGCGGCGGAGCACGGCCCGGATTCTGGCCAGCACCTCTTCCAGGCTGAACGGCTTGGTCACGTAGTCGTCGCCCAGGGCGAGGCCGGCCAGCTTGTCGTCGGTGGTGTCCCTGGCGGTGAGGAACAGCACCGGGATGCGCCGACCGGCAGAACGCAGCCGGGCGGCGACCGCGAAGCCATCCATATCGGGCAGCATAACGTCGAGAACCATGAGGTCAGGACGTACCCGTTCGGCCATCAGGACGGCTTCCCTGCCGTCGGCGGCGATGACGACCTCGAAACCGGCGAAGCGCAGGCTGGCGGCGAGCAGTTCCCGGATGTTGAGCTCGTCGTCCACGACCAGCAGCCGCGCTTCCGCCTGCATCACCGACCGCCCACTCCGGGGAAGCCCCCTTCGCTGACCGTTGTCGCGGCGACGTTGCCGTCGGCGTCGCGTTCGCCCTGGACGATCACGGTGCTGCCGGGCTTGATGTCGCCGACCTTGCCCTCCTTGCTGAGCTGAATCTTCGTGTCGCCGTTCGTGGTGACGACCGTGGTGGCGCCGTTGGCTTCGACGTAGATCTTGTTGCCGTCGACGAGCTTGACGGTGCCGAATGTCGCGTTGCCGAACCCGCCCTGACCGCCGCCCTGACCTTGGCCGGTGCCCTGGCGCAGGCCGCCCCCCTGGCCGGCCAACGCTCCCGCGATCAACGCCTGGCGATCACTGGTGCTACTCGGTCCCCAGATCTTCTGCGCCTGGATGCCGAGCAGCACTCCGGCCATCAGCACCACCCCCGCCGCCAGCGTCACGGTCAGTTTGGACGCCTTCGCCCGGATCGGGCGCTCCATCAGCTCGCTGTCGAGATCCTCGCCGTACGGCGACTTCTCCAGTAGTTCACCCGAAGACGGCCTACGCCTGCTCACGCTCGCTCCTCTCATCCGAAATCACTCGAAATCACTCGAAGCGCAACGCTTCAATGGGCCGCAGCTTGGCGGCGCGGTTGGCGGGATAACTGCCGAAGAACAACCCGATCGCGACCGACACGCCAAGCGCCAGAGCGACCGAACTCGGCACCACCGAGGGGGTGATCCCCGCGATGGTGAACTGGGCGCCGATCACCGCGACCGTCACCCCGAGCAGGCCGCCGAACAGGCTCAGCATGGTCGCCTCGGCGAGGAACTGGCCCAGGATCGCGCTCCTGGGCGCGCCGATCGCCTTGCGGATGCCGATCTCCCGGGTCCGCTCGGTGACCGTGACCAGCATGATGTTGGTGATGCCGATGCCGCCGACCAGCAGGCTGATCGCGGCCACCGCGCCGAGCAGCACGGTGAACGTGCCGATGGCGGCGCCCACCGTCTCCTGCAGGGTGGCCTGGTTGAGGATGCGGTAGTCGGCGGCTGCCGTACCGGTGATGCCGTGCCGCTGGTTGAGCACCTGGGTGATCTCGTCCTGCGCGGCGTTCACCGTGTCCGCGCTGGTGGCCTGCACCACGATCTGGCCGAGCGGCCCGAACCCGGTCAGGCTCTGCTGGACCGCCGGCAGCGGCGCGATGGCCAGATCGTCGCCATCCTGGAACCCGGACGAACCCGACTCTTTCAGCACGCCGACCACGGTGAACGGCACCCCGGTGACGTTGATCTGCTTGCCGACCGGGTTCACCTGGCCGAACAGGTTCTCCGCCACGGTCTGGCCGATCACGATGACCTTCCGGGCGGCCAGGATGTCCTCGTTGAAGAAGTACGTACCCTGCGCGACCGGCTTGTTGGACGCCTCGAAGTAGCTCGGGTACGTGCCGACCACCTGCTGCACGGCATGGCTCGCGCCCTCGTAGGTGGCCGTCTGGTTCTGCGCGGTCACCACCGGCGACACGCTCTGCACCGACGGCGCGTTCGCCCGGTCCGCCAGCGCGCGAGCGTCGTCCACGGTCAGGTCCTTGGCCTGGGTGCGCGGACCCGAGTTCTGCTGCTGCCCGCCACCACCGCCGAGCAACCTGGCGAAGCCACCGCCACCGCCACCGCCCGATGTGGTCGAGGAGACCGTCAGCGAGTTCGCGCCCAGGCGCTGGATGTCCCCCTGGATCTGCTGGGACGCGCCCTCCCCCACCGCCACCAGCAGGATCACCGCCGCCACGCCGATCAGGATGCCGAGCGTGGTCAGCGTGCTGCGCATCTTGTTGGCCGTGAGGCCGCGCATGGCGAACCGCACCACTTCGAGCGCGTTCACAAGCTCACCTCTTCGAGCCGGGGCGGCGGTCCGGAGACCGGCGACTGGCGGATGTCCGCGATGATCTGTCCGTCCATCAACCGGACGACGCGTTTGGCGTGCGCGGCCACATCCGGCTCGTGTGTGATCACGACGATGGTCCGGCCGCCCAGGCTGAGCTGGTCGAAAATGCCGAGCACGTCCCGGGTGGACGTGCTGTCCAGCGCCCCGGTGGGCTCGTCGGCGAGCAGCAGCGTCGGCGCGTTGACCAGCGACCTCGCGATCGCGACCCGCTGCTGCTGCCCTCCGGACAACTCGTTGGGCTGGTGGTGCACCCGATCGGCCAACCCCACCCGCTCGAGTGCGGCCAGCGCGCGCTTCCTGCGCTCTCCGGCCTTCACCCCGCCGTACGCCAAGGGAAGCTCGACGTTCATGAGCGCGCTCATCCGGGGAATGAGGTTGAACGACTGGAACACGAACCCGATCTTGCGATTCCTGACGATGGCCAGGCGCACGTCGTCCAGCACGCCCACATCCGTGCCATCCAGCTTGTACGCCCCTGACGACGGCACATCCAGACACCCGATGATGTTCATCAGCGTGGACTTGCCGGAACCGGACGCACCCATGATCGCCACATAGTCGCCGGGCTCGACGGCGAGGGTGATCCCGCGCAACGCGTGCACGGCGGTCTCCCCTTGGCCGTAGACCTTGCGTACATCCTGAACATCGAGCACGAGGGGCGCGCTCATCGGCTTCCACCTTGGCGATCGATTGCCGACTTCCGGCCACGCCGGACATTGAGGACAGGGAACGCTCTCATCGGCTACCTCCACCCTGACCGCCGCCAGCGCCACCGGCGCCGCCCCCGCCCCCGCCACGGACGAAGCCGCCGCCGCCGAGGCCACCCGGGAGCTGGATCCCCCCGCCGGTGGTCGTCGTGGTCGTGAGACGGACGACCTGGTCGCCCTCCTTCAGCCCGGAGACGATCTCGGTCGCGGCGTCGCCCTTCACGCCCACCTCCACCCGGGTTCTGACCTGCTGCCCGTTGTTGAGCAGGGTCACCGAGCTCTGCCCGCCGGCGGTAGTGACCAGCGCGCTCGGCAGGGTCAGCACGTCGTCGACGGTCTCGACGATGACCTGCACGCTGGCTGTCTGCCCGAGGCGCACGGTCGGCGGAACCTCAGAGAGACTGACCGTCGCGGCGTACTGCACGACGTTGTTGTTCGTCTGCGGCTGCGGGTCGATCACGGTGACTTCGCCACTCGCGGAAACCCCGGTGAGCGCGTCGAAGGTGACGGTGGCGGTCTGGCCCACCTTGAGCCTGGTCACGTCGGCTTCGGTGAACTGCCCGACGATGCGCAACGCGGTGGTGTCGGCGAGCTCGATGAAGCCGGTGCTGGTGTCGCTCTGGGCGCCCGCACCCGCCGTACCACCCGAAGAACCGCCGGAGGAGCCGCCCACGGTTCCGTTCACGGCGGTCACCGTGCCCGCGTACGGCGCTTTGATCACCGTCGCGTCCAATGCGCGCTTCGCGGCTCGATAGGAGTTGCGGGCGTTGATGTACTGGGAGTAGCCGGAGGCGGTCGAGGTGTCGGCGTCCTCGGCCGCGTCCAGGCTCGCCTTGGTGGCCTCCAGGGACTCGCGCGCGGCCGTGTCGTCCAGCCGGGCCAGGACCGCGCCCTTCTTGACCTTGTCTCCAGGTTCGACCCTGATCGACTCGACCGTGCCGTTGGTCCCGAAAGTGAGCGACCTGGTCCGCGCGCTCTCCACGGCTCCGGAGGCCGACACCGAGGCGACCACGCTGCCCCGGGTGACCGGCGTGGTCAGCGGCGCGGCTCCCGCCGGGGAGCCGCTGCCCAGCGAGGCGTACGCGGCCGCCACGCCGCCGAGCAGCAGCCCCCCGAGCAAGAGGTTCACGATCAGCGCTCTGCGCTTCGTCGACAGCTTCACGAGGCTAGACACTGCCGGTCCCCGCTTGAGTCCAGCTCCGCTGTCCCTGAAGGTTTGCTGCCAGCACGCACAGCCAACTCTCAGGCAGGGTTAAGCGGGGCATGACGCGCGATCGCCAGGATGGCCGCCATGATGTCGAGCAGCCCGTCCTCCCTCCTGCGCAAGGGAGGGCTCGCCCTGGCGGCGATCGTCCTGGTGAGCACCGGCGTGATCTATATGACCGGCGACGACTCCGCCGCGGCCCCCCGCCTGGAATACGCCTCCGCCTCCCGGGGCACCGTCGTCTCCTCGGTCTCCGCCGCCGCGACCACGGTCGACAACGGCATGCGCGACCTCTCTTTCACCTCGCAGGGCAAGGTCCAGAAGATCTACGTCTCCATCGGCGACAAGGTCACAAAGGGCGCAATCCTCGCCCGCATCGACAACACGGTCGCCAAGGAGAACTACACCGCCGCCAAGGCGGCCCTCGACGCGGCCGAATACGCCCTCGACAACCCGACCTCCAGCGGCGATTCCGGGAGTGGGGGTTCCGGGAGTGACAGTACCGGCGCCGGCAGCGGTGCGGTTGGGGGTAGCGGTTCCGCCACCGGTAGCGGTGCTGCGGGCGGTAGCGGTTCTGGAGCTGGCGGTGGTTCTGGGTCAGCCTGCCCGCCGTCGAGCACGGCCAAGCCAAGTGCGAACCCCAGCGCGAACCCGACCGCCAAACCTTCCGCGACCCCGAGCTCCGGGCGATCGGGCGGCGCGCCCCAGCCCTCACCTTCCTCTGGCATGGCGGTAGAACCCGCCTCTGCCGGATCCACGCCCGATTCCCCCGGCCGCGACGACAACCCCGACAAGCCCGCATCCCGAGACGGCGGTCTCGTCGTCCAGACCGAACCCCCTGCTCCGAGCCCGAGCCCATCCCCCACCGCACCCCGCCCGACCCCCACCTGCGCCACGACCCAACCCAGCCAGGGAACCCAGGACACGCAAACCCGACAGACCGGCGGTTCAGGAGGCGGCACCCCAAGCGGCGGCGGCTCTCAGGGCAGAGCCCTCACCGAAGCAGAACTAGAAGCGAATGTCAGCCAGACCACCACCGACCTGGCCGAAGCCAAGGAAGCCCTGGCCGGAGTCACCATCAAGGCCCCCGCCGCCGGAACCGTCCTCTCCATCGCCGGAACCCTGGACACCGACTACACCTCCGGCACCTTCATCACCCTCGGCGACCTGGACAACCTCCAGCTCCAAGCCATGTTCACCCAATCCGACATCGGCCACCTCAAGGTAGGCCAACCCGCCGAAATAACCCTCACCACCGACCAAACCACCAAACACCCCGGCAAAGTCAGCCACATCGACGCCACCGCCACCACCACCGGCCAACTCGTCCAGTACGGCGTCACCATCACCTTCGACGAACACCCCGAAGGCCTACTCCTAGGCCAATCCGCCACCGTCCTAGTCACCACCGCCGAATCCGAGAACACGCTCTACGTCCCCGCGAGAGCCGTACAAACCACCCAAGACGGAACAGCCACCATCACCACCCAAACCGGCCAGAAAAAGCCAGTCCAGACCGGCATCCGCAGCGACCTCTACATCGAAATCACCGAAGGCCTCACCGAAGGCGACAAGATCACCCTTCCCACCACCACAACCAGCAACGACTTCCCCGACAGCACCTTCCCCGGCTGATCGCCGCAGCAGGGGCGGACGCTCAGCGCGGCCCGCCAAACCAATCGGTCGCGGCGGGGAAGCCCTTGGTCCGCCAGGTACGGCCGGAGGCCGTCACCGCCAGCGCTTCGACGCCGGGAGTCGCTCGCACCCAGTCGCGGGCGTCGTCGCCCATCGCGAATGCGGCGGTGGCGTAGGCGTCCACCGTGGTCAGGTCGTCGCCGACCAGAGTGATGGAAGCCAGCTCGAGGGCCGGGCGTCCGGTGTGCGGGTCGATGATGTGCGGGCCGCGCTCGGCGACGCCTGAGGTGGCCACGGCCAGGTCACACCCTTCGACCACGGCGAGGAGGTCACCTGGCCGGAGCGGATGGGCGATGCCCACCCGCCACGACCGGCCGGGCTCGGGGGCCGATCCGAGGCGCACGTCGCCGCCGCCGTTCACACAGTGCCGGAGGGCGCCGGAGACGGTGTCGATATTCGCGCTCTGCGCCGCCAGCGCCTCCTGGGTGATTACGGAATGGTTACGCTGCTGGTGAGAGGGGGTATGTCGGCGTAGGAGGCCGCCGGGAGGGATTGCGGGTGTCGACGCCGATGACGACCTACTCGTTCAGGTTGTACGTGGTCGGGCAGACACCGCGGTCGGCGAGCGCGGCGTCGAATCTCCGGGGCCTGTGTGACACCTATCTTCCCGGCTGCCACGAGATCGAGGTCATCGACGCCGCCGCACGGCCGGACCTCGCGGAGGAGGAAAGGATCCTGGCCACCCCCACAGTGATCAGGGTCGCCCCGCTCCCCAAGTTCCGGGTCATCGGTGATCTGTCCGACCAAGGCAGGGTCGCCAGGTTCCTCGGCCTCCCCGGCGTGGACACCGCGTCCCCGGAAGGGCCGGAACGATGACGGGCGGCGCCGCGATCCAGCGAATGCCCACCGGGATCAGCGGCTTCGACGACGTCGCCGTCGGCGGGCTGCCCGTCGGCCGGTCCACCCTCGTATCAGGCACGACCGGCAGCGGGAAAACCCTGTTCGCCGTCGAATTCCTCGCCCGCGGCGTGATGCGCTATGACGAACCCGGGGTATTCGTCGCCTTCGACGAGACGCCCGATGACATCCGCCGCAACGCCGTGTTCCTGGGCTTCGACATCGCCCGCTGGGAGGCCGACGGTAAGTGGACGTTCGTCGACGCCGCGGCGGACATCAGTGAGGAATCGCTCACGGTCGGGACCTTCGACCTCGGCGCGCTGATGGCCCGCATCGATCGCGCCGTCCGCCAGATCGGTGCCAGACGCCTCTGCCTGGACTCACTCGGCGCGATATTCGTCCGCTTCCGCGACCGCGAACTCATCCGTCACGAACTGCTCCGGCTCATCCACGTCCTGGGGTCGCTCGACGTCACCTCGGTCCTCACCACCGAACGCGACGAGGAGTACGGCAATGTCTCCCGGCATGGCGTCGAGGAGTTCGTCCTCGACAACGTGGTGATCGTCCGGAACATCCTGCTGAACGAGAGACGGCGCCGGACGATCGAGGTGGTCAAGTTCCGCGGCGGCACGCACCGGACCGGGGAGTGGCTGTTCACCATCGACCAGACGGACGGGATGGTCATCATCCCGCTCGCGCTCCTCGCCCCGCGCGAGCGAGCGTCGCAGGAGCGGGTCTGCACCGGCAACTCCCAGCTGGACGTCATGCTGGACGGCGGCGTCTTCCGGGACGCGGTCGTCCTGCTCACGGGGCCGCTCGGAGCCGGAAAGACGCTGTCGGCCCTGCAGTTCGCGGATGCCGCGTTCCGGGCGGGGGAACGCTGCCTGTTCCACGCCTTCGACGAGACCCGCGACCAGCTCAGCCGCAGTGCCGCCGGTTGGGGTCTCGACCTGGACGCCATGGAGGCGTCGGGACTGCTCCGGGTCACCGCCGCCTATCCGGAGGTGGCCTCCGTGGAGGATCGTTTCCTCCAGATCAGGAGAGAAATCAGGGACTTCGCGCCCGCCCGGCTCGTCATCGACAGCCTCTCCGCTCTGGAGCGGAGATCATCGCCCCGCACCCTGCTCGACTTCGTGATCGCGCTGGGCGGGATCGTCCGGCAGGACGAGATCACCACTTTGTTCACCTCCGCGCCGGCCGGGGTGGGAACGTCGCCGATCACGGAGATCGCCAACCTCACCGACGTGACGATCCTGCTCCAGTACGTGGACGGCACGGCAGCCGTGCAACGTGCCATCGCCGTCCTGCAGACGCGGGGCTCGGGGCACGACCACGCCATCCGCCAGGTCAGCATCGACAGCGCCGGTATGCACATCGGTGACCCCTATCCCGGGGTCTTCCGCATCCTCCCCGAAACCGCCACGATGCCTGCCAACCCCCACCGCGGAACAACCGGGCTGGGTCCTGATGGGTGAGCCGCACAACGCCGAACCGGCGCGGCCCGCGAATCTCGGACACGACGCCCGGCGGATCGTCATGTCGGCGTTGGCCGACGGAATCGTCGCGGTCGACGACAGCGGTGTGATCCGAATCTGCAACCCCGCCGCCGAGGAACTCGTCGGCCGGCCCACGGGTGAACTCGTCGGCACCCTGTTCGGCCATCCGGTCGTCGCCGGCGAATCAACCGAGATCGACCTGATGCTGCCCGGCGGCCAGACGCGGGTGGTCGAGATGCGCGCCACCACCACGACGGTCGCCGGACAGTTCCTGCATGTCGCCGCGCTGCGTGATGTCACCCTCCGGCGGCAGGCCGAGCAGGAGCTCGAAGCGGAACTCGAACGGCGGGGCTCGGTGATCGCGGTGGCGGCCCATGAGGTCCGCAACCCGCTCACGGGGATCGGCCAGCTCGTGGACATGCTGCGCGACCCCCGGGAGAGTTTCACCGACGAGGAACGAGCCGACGTCCTCGGCCGCATCGCCGATCGCACCGCCCATGTCCAGTCCCTGGTCAAGAAGCTTCTCACCGTGGCGAAGATCGACGCGAAGATCTCGCACACCACCACGGTGCCGGTGCCGGTGCTGGAGGTGATCCTGGAACGGTTGGCCGAGTTCGCCGACCGCCCCCGGAACGTGAACGTGTCGTGCGACCCCGGGGTCCGGGTGCTGGCCGATCGCGGCGAGCTGTCGGAGATGCTGGTCAACTACCTGGAGAACGCCTTCGCCTACGGAGCCCCGCCCTTTCAGGTCGACGTCGCCGAACAGCCCGGCGGGGTGGAGATCCGGGTGTGCGACAACGGGCCCGGCGTGCCCGCGGAGTTCGAGGCCAGCCTGTTCGACCGCTTCACCCGTGGTGCGCGCGCCCGCCGGGGGACGGAGGGCTCGGGACTCGGGCTGTGGATCGTCCGGCACCTGGCCAGAGCCAACGACGGCGACGCGTACTTTGAACCGGGTGAAGCGGGCGCCTGCTTCTGCCTCCGCCTCCCTCAGGCACCGCGCAGGTGACGGCACGCCGACGCTCCCGCGCCGGACGGCGTTCCGGCTGCTGCTGCCCGTCGTTCAGCCGTAGCCTGGATCACTCCGATGTCGGCGGATCCGATGGGCGGTGGTGAACCGTCCGGCCCTGCGGTGGGTGCGATGGCCGGCCGCGCGCTCGCGACCCGCCGGTACGACGGGGAGAGCGCGGTAGAACCAGTGTTTGCCGACCTCGATCAGGCCGAGATAGAGGGCCACCATCACGGCCAGGGCGAGGAAGTACGGGCCGGGAAGCGGGACGAAACCCAGCAGCTGCGCCACCGGGGTGAGCGGCAGCACCATGCCGATCAGAACGACCCCGAGGGTGGCGACTACCAGCGGAAGGCTGGGATGGCTGCGGAAGAACGGGCTGCGCCGGGTCCGGATCGCGAAGATCACGAGTGTCTGGGTGGCGAGGGATTCGACGAACCAGCCGGTACGGAAGAGGGCCGGGCCGGCATGGAAGATCCCGAGCATGACGGCGAACGTGGCGAAGTCGAACAAGGAGCTGAGCGGCCCGAAGAACAGCATGAAGCGCTGGATGAGCTTCATGTTCCAGCGGGCGGGGCGGGCCACCTGCTCGGGGTCGACTTTGTCGGTGGGAATGGCGAGCTGGCTCGTGTCGTACAGCAGGTTGCTGAGCAGGATCTGGGACGGCAGCATCGGCAGGAAGCCCAGCACCAGGGAGGCCCCGGCGGCGCTGAACATGTTGCCGAAATTGCTGGACGTGCCCATCAGGACGTATTTCATGGTGTTGGCGAAGATGCGACGGCCCTCCATGACGCCGTCGGCGAGCACGTTGAGGTCCTTCTCCAGCAGCAGCACGTCCGCGGCGTCCTTGGCGGCGTCGGTCGCGGTCTCGACCGAGATGCCCACGTCGGCGGCGTGCAGCGCGAGGGCGTCGTTGACGCCGTCGCCGAGGAAGGCGACGTCCAGTCCGCTGCCCCGCTGGACTCGGACGATGCGGGCCTTCTGTTCCGGCGTGACCCGTGCGAACACGGTAGACCGGTCGATGAGCGCGGCTAAACCGTCATCGTCGGCGGCGGCGACGTCCTGACCGGTCGCGACACGTCCGCCGGGCAGTCCGAGGTCGGCGCAGAGCCGCGCGGCAACGGCAGGGTTGTCGCCGGTGAGGACCTTCACGGTGATGCCGAGATCGGCGAGGCGCTCGAGCGCGTGGGAGGCGCCGGTCTTGGGCGGGTCCAGGAAGACCAGCAGGCCACGCAGGACGAGGTCGCACTCGTCGGCGAGGGTGATCTGGAGCGATTCGGGGGCGGGACGTTCCGCCACCGCGACCACGCGGTTGCCCGCGGCGGACTCGGCCGCCAGCGTGGCCGTCACCTCGGGCGGCACATCAGTGCAGCGTGCCAGGACGGCTTCCGGCGCGCCCTTGGTGATGAGGGTCCTGCGACCCTCGTGTTCGACCACGACCGACACGATCCGGCGTTCATGGTCGAAGGGAAGGACGGCCAGCCGCCGGTAGGGGGCCAGCGTGGGGCCGAGAACCGCTGCGGCCGGAGCCTGCCAGAGCGCGACATCCAGCGGGTTGCCGCCCGCCACCCGCCCGGCGGCGACCGCGGCTTCGTTGCAGAGCAGGCCGAGTTTCAGGGGTTCGTCGGCGGGGGTTCCGTCCGGGCCAAGGGAACGCATGAGGCTGATGCCGCCCTCGGTGAGGGTGCCGGTCTTGTCGGTGAACAGCACCTCGATATCACCTAAGTCCTCGATGCAGACCAGGCGTTTGACCAGCACCTTGCGCTGAGCGAGGCGCCGTGTCCCCGCGGCCAGGCCGGTGGAGACGACGGCGGGCAGCAGTTGCGGGGAGATCCCCACGGCGATCGCCAGCGAGAACAGCAGAGCGTCGATAAGCGGGCGGTGGAGCAGCAGGTTGACGATGAAGATCGTGACGGTCAGCACGGCGGCGACCCTGACCAGCAGCATGGAGAACCTGCTCAGCCCGACCTGGAACTCCGTGTCGGGGTGGCGGTGCCCCAGGCCGAGCGCGATCTTTCCGAACTCGGCGCGCCCGCCGGTGGCCACCGCGACCGCGGTGCCGGAGCCGGCGCGCACCACGGAGCCCATCAGCGCGCAACTGCTCAGTTCGGCCAGGGGAGCGCCCGGCCGGACCGGGGCGATCGACTTGGCCACCGGCATCGACTCCCCGGTGAGCACCGACTCCTCGCACTCCAGCCCTTCGACAGAGATCAGGCGCAGATCCGCGGGCACGATCTGGCCGAGCCCGAGTTCGACGATGTCGCCGGGTACGACGCCGGTCACGTCCACCGGCTGTGGCCGGCCGTCCCGCCGGACCACGCAGGTGTGCCTGATCTGTGAGTGCAGCGCCTGCGCGGATCTCTCCGCGCGGTACTCGTTGAAGAACCCAAGGCCCACCGACGCCGTCAGGATCGCTCCGATGATCAGGGCGTCGGCCGGTTCGCCGAGGAAGTAGGACGCGATCGCGGTCAGGGCGAGCAGGATCAGCAGCGGGGATCGTAGTTGGCGCGCCAGCACCGCGAGCCGCCGCGCCTGATGGGTGCGCACCGCGTTCGGGCCCACCGCTTGAAGCCGTTCTCGTGCCTGGGTTCCGCTCACGCCCTCCCTGCTGATCCCCAACCGGGCCAGCACCGCCTCGACATCCAGGCTCGCGGCGGTGGTGACATCCAGTTCCGCCCATGCGTCGTGGCGTGTCGACGGCACGGTTCCTGCGCTCATGACCTCGCCTCCCATGCCTGCGAGCCTGAGCGCTCGTCCCGACCCGCAGTAGAGGCCTAGGTCCTGCCTGTGTTGTACGAGCGGACTCGTTGCCGGAACGGCTGCGAGAATCCTCAGGGTGAGCAGGATGTTCGTGGCGTTGGTGCCTCCGCCGGACGTACTCGCCGAAGTTGAGGAGGCTGTTGAGCCGTTGCGGCGGGATTGGCCGGAGCTGACCTGGGTTGAGCCGGCCAACTGGCATATCACGCTGGCTTTTTTGGGCGAGGTTCCGGATAAGGCGCGGGCGGAGCTCGGGGTGCGGTTGGCGCGGGCCGCTGGACATCATGAACCGGTGACGCTGGCGTTGGGAAGGTCGGGGGCGTTTGCCAAGCCTGGGCGGGCGGTCACCTTGTGGCTGAGTTTGCGTGCTCCGGCGAGGTTGGCCAGGCTTGCGGGGTCGCTGGCGGCCGGGGCCAGGCGAGCGGGCGCGGGGCACATCGACGAACGGCCCTACCGGGCCCATTTCACTCTGGCCAGGTCGCGGAAATCGGCTGAAATTTCCCCACTTGTGGAGGCGTTGAGCGGCTTCGAAGGGACGCCCTGGCAGGCGACGAGTGCGCAATTGTTCGAGAGTCACCAAGGGCCGCCCCTACGGTACGAACCCATCGAGGACTACCCACTCGGCAGGCGCGGTTAGGCTCGTCGGCGTGGATCGTCCTCGACGCTGGCTGGTGCCGGCCGTGCTGGGCCTGCTCGTGCTCATCGTGGTGCTGGGTGCGCTGGTCAGCTGCCCTGCGCACCCAGCTCATTCACCAGGCGTACGCCTCCGGCGCGGTTCCCCCGGGGCCGGGGAAGATCTCGTCGAGACGGGCCAGCGCCTTCTCGTCGAGCTTGATCTCCAGTGCCCGGGTGGTTCCGTCCAGCTGTTCGGCCGTGCGTGGGCCGATGATGGGAGCGGTCACCGCGCGCTGGTGCAGCAGCCAGGCCAGGCCGACATTCGCCGGGTCCTCCCCCAGCTCATCGCAGAACGCCTCGTACTGCTCCAGCTGCGGACGGAGCCGCTCGATCTCGGCCTGCTGGTCCGGGGTGGCCGTACGGCCCTTCTCGATCTTCCGGAGGACGCCCCCGAGGAGACCTCCGGCGAGGGGGCTCCACGGGATCACCCCGAGCCCGTAGTCCTCGCAGGCCGGCAGGACTTCCAGCTCGACCGAGCGCTGCAGCAGGTGATATTTGGACTGCTCGCTGACCAGGCCGAGGAAGTTGCGGCGGCGGGCCGCCTCCTGGGCCTTGGCGATGTGCCAGCCGGCGAAGTTGGACGAACCGACATACAGGATCTTGCCCTGGGTCCGCAGGACCTCCATGGCTTCCCAGAACTCCTCGAACGGGGTGTTCCGGTCGATGTGGTGGGCCTGGTAGATGTCGATGTAGTCCGTCTGCATGCGCTTGAGCGAGGCGTCGCAGGCGCGGCGGATGTTGAGCGCGGACAGGAGGTTGTCGTTCGGCCATTCGCCCATGGAGCCGTACAGCTTGGTGGCGATGACGGTCTTCTCCCGGCGACCGCCGCCCTGGGCGAACCAGCGCCCGACGATCTGCTCGGTGACACCCTCGCCCATTTTCCAGCCGTAGACGTTGGCGGTGTCGAAGAAGTTGATCCCCAGCTCGTGCGCGCGATCCATGATCGCGAACGAGTCCTCCTCGGTGGTGTGCGGGCCGAAATTCATCGTGCCCAGGCAGAGCTTGCTGACCTTGAGTCCAGTGCGACCTAGTTGTCCATACTCCATGGACCTCAGCTTATGAACCTGGAGTGGACTCCAGGCGAGCGCTCGTGGGCACTATCAGCAATGATTGCCGCATGGGGGGAGTGAGGGTGAAAGTCATCGGGCTGGTGATGCTGGTGGTCGGGGTGGTGACGGCGACGCCCGCCTGGGCGGACGATACCGAGCGGGTCCTGTTCAAGTTTCGGGACAAGCGGATCACCGAGTCGAGCGGGCTCGCGCTCTCGCCGACGCATCCGGACATCATCTACACCCACAACGACAGTGACGCGGGGGCGCAGTTCTTCGCTGTGGGCATGGACGGGCGGACCCGGGCGACGTTCACGCTGGCCGGGGCGGAGGCTCGGGACTGGGAGGCGATGGCCGCGTCGAAGGACCCGGAGACCGGCCGTGGGGTGCTGTGGTTCGCCGACATCGGCGACAATTTGGAAGGCGCATGGCCGGATATTTCCGTTTATAAGGTGATCGAGCCTCAGCGGATGAGGGATGCCACGTTGCAGGCCGTGCGGTACCGGTTTCGGTACGCGGATGGGGGCCGGAACGCCGAAGGGCTCATGGTTCATCCCAAGACGGGGCGCCTTTACGTGGTCAGCAAGGAGTTCGTGGGGTCGATCTACCAAGCCCCGAAGGTTCTCCGTACCGATCGGACCAACGTGCTGCGCCGCGTTGGCGAGGCGCCGATCATGGCCACGGATGCCGCGTACGCCCCTGACGGCGCGACCTTCGTTATTCGTACCTATTTTTCCGCATCTATCTACAAAGCTCCGGACAAACTGGTGTCCAGAGTTTCCATGCCCGCCCTCGCGCAGTCGGAGTCGGTGACGTACACGCGGGACGGATCGGCCCTGCTCACCGGGTCGGAAGGGATCGGCAGCCCGGTCTACGAGGTCCCGCTCCCGGCCAAGGTCGCCGCGTCGCCATCCCCGGCCCAGCCTGCCGTGGCGAAGCCCGCCGCGGCCGCCGAGTCCAGCGGTGTGCCCATCTCCATGGTGGCGTTGTGGGTCGGTGTCGCCCTCGGCGCGATGGCGATTATCGGAATCATCGCCCGCTGGGCGGTTCGCTGAGCCGGATGTGTGAACTCGCTAGTCGGGGGCAAGGTGGGACGAAACACCCGACCAGAACGAGGAGTCATCGTGCTCACACTGACGGACAACGCCGTACAGGTGATCCGTGATCTCACCGCGCAGTCGACGGATTCGGCGGACACGGGCATTCGCATCGCTGGCCAGGCCGACGAGCCGGGAGCCCTGCTGCTCTCGGTGGCGGACGCCCCGGCGGTCACCGACCAGGTGATCGACGTCGAGGGCGCCCGGGTCTTCCTGGACGCCGAGGCCGCCGATGTCCTGGACGACAAATCCCTGGACGCCGCCATCGACGAGCAGGGCGGGGTCTCCTTCAGGATCGAGCGCCAGAGCTACCTCTGACGCCGACGCCACGGATCCCGGCTTCTCATGCGGGCCGGGATCCTGGCTACTTATCAGTAACTGAGTACATATACGCATGTGCTCGCGCGGGCGGGACGGCATTGTTTCGGGCATGAACTCCGGTGGTCCCCTTCCGTGCCCGGACTGCGGTCAGCAGCTGACCGGGTCCCACGCCTCCTGTCCGGCCTGCGGGCTGCCCCTCGTCGGACCGGCGGCGACCGAGCTGTGGCAGCTCGATCTGGCGCTGGCCGATCTGCGCGCCCGGGAGGGCCACCTCCTGGCCCGGCGCGAGGTGCTGCTCAGGACGCTGCGCGCAAGTCGCGACAAGGTTCCGGCAATGGCGGGAGCAGTCCCGAGCGGGGGTCCCAACCAAGCACCGATCTTGGGGCGTCCGCCTGTTCCGCCGCAGCGTCCGACGGATATGTCCGGCAAGGCCGTGCAGAATCTGCTGCTGGGTTTGGGTGGGTTGTTGCTGGTTGTGGCGGCGGTCGTGTTCACCGTCGTGAGCTGGGGATATCTCGGGATCGGTGGGCGGGCGGCGGTTCTGCTGGGGTTCACGGCGCTGACGCTGGCGACGCCGCTGTTCCTGCTGCGCCGGGGGTTGAGCGCGACGGCCGAGACCATGGCGCTGCTCGGGTTCGCGCTGATGCTGCTCGACGGCTACGCCGCCTGGCAGGTCGAATTGGCCGGACTTGATCGCATCCAGCCGCTGACGTACACCGGCGTCTTGATCGCCGTTGTGTGCGCGCTCTTCGCCCTGTACGGCCTGCTCGTGCACGTGGTCGTCGGCGAGCGGATCCACACGCTCAAACTGGCCGTTCCGGTGGCGATCGGGTTCGGACAGCTGGCCCTGCCGGTCCTCAGCATCGACCGGGACGCCCTGTGGATCACCACCGCGCTGGTCGCCACCGCCGGGATCGACCTGCTGCTCTGGCACCGGCTCAAGCGCGGCACCGCCATCGTCTGCTTCTGGATCACCTGGACGATCGGCTCAGCCGTGGGCGTGCTGCTGACCATCCGGGAAGTCGACCTCCAGGGCGGGTTCGCCCTCTCCGGCGTGCTGGTCGCGGCTGCCGCCATCGCGCTGTTCCAGGCCTCGCGTGGCCGATGGACGATCCCGCTCGCGGGCGGAGCCGCCATCACGCTGGCGGCGGCGCTGGCGTATCCGATCCGGCTGTCCGTCGATGCAAGCTGGTGGCCTGTTCCGACCCCTGTCGCCGCGTTCGCCGTCGCCGGGATCGCCCTGCTTGTCCGGCCCACGATCGGGCGCGAGATCGGCAGAATCGCGGCGGTCGCCGCCGGTGGCTTCGGTCTGCTGGTCGCTTCGCCCGTGCTGGTTCCGGTCACGGTCGCGCTGATCGGGCCTTTCTCCCCAGACCACTGGGAACCACGTACGCCCTGGGATGGACCTCGCACGCTGGGCGCACGCGACGAACTCGGGCTGAATCTGGTCACGCTCACCGTCCCCGCCGTGATCGTGCTGGCCACCGTGGCGATCGCCCTGGCGGTGTGCGCGCTGGTGGTCCGCCAGAAGAACGCGGCGATCATGTCCGCGGTCGCGGTGACCGCCGTCATGCTGGTCGTGCTGCCGGTCGCGTTCAATCTGCCGTTCGGGGTTCTGGTCGCCGTACAGCTGCTGGTCACGGCCTTGCTCGGAGCCGGGGTGGCGTTCGGGGGGCGGTCACGGGAGCTGGCTTTCGCCGTGCTCGCGGTTGGCATGGTCGCCGAGGTCGCGGCGTGGGCCCTGGTCTCCAAGACGGCGACCCTGGTCGCGGCGGCTGTCCTGGCCGTCGTCGCCGCTGGGGTGGCGTGGCGGGCGAGCCTGCCTGCCGTACGGGCTGGGGCTGCCGGGGTGGCGACGGCGCTGGCCGGGGGCGAGGCCGTCGCGGTGTGGCTGGCGGCCGGGCAGAGTGCGCGGTATGTGACGTTCGTTCTGATCGCGGTCGCGGGACTGGCCGCCGTCGCCGCCTGGCTGCTGCGGGACGTCGGGGTGGAGATCGCCGGATACGCGCTCACCTTGATCGCGTTCGGCTACGTCGTGGACCCGCGCATGCTCAGCGTCGCGCTGGCCCTGGCGGGCGTCATCGCGGTTGGTACGGCCCTGCGCCCCGACCGGCACAACCTTGGTTATGTCGGCACAGTGCTCCTGCTGCTCGCCTCCTGGACCCGCCTCTACGCCGAGAACGTGGAGGTCGTCGAGGCGTACACCGTGCCTGTCGCAGTAGTCCTGCTCGCCTTCGGCTGGTGGCGCGCCCGAACGGCGTCCTCCTGGATCGCCTACGGCAGCGGCCTCACGTTCGCGCTGCTCCCGAGCCTCTGGGATCTCTACACCGAGCCGAACAACTGGATCAGAGCACTCGCGCTGGGCGTGGCCTCACTGCTCGTGCTGCTGGCCGGGGCGCGGTGGCGGCTGCAGGCGCCCGCGCTGCTCGGGGGGCTCACGCTGGCCATGGTGGCGGTGCACGAGCTGGCGCCGTGGGTGTCCGACCTGGTGCTGAGCGTGCCGCGCTGGGTGCCGGTGGCGGTCGGCGGGCTGCTGCTGCTCCTGGTGGGCGCGACGTACGAGGCGCGGATGCGGGACGTCCGGCGGTTCGGCTCGCTGATCAAGGGCCTGCGCTAGGGCGCATCCGCTCCACGAAACGTTCGCCGCGCAGGGCACGTTCCACCACGGCGATCGACTCCGCGAGGGAGACCAATCGGGGGCCTTCCTGGCGGTAGACCTCCAGCACGGCCTCCACGACGTGGGGCGGCAGGTGGTCCTTGAGGTCGACGGCGGCGCCGCGGTATCCGGCGCGGGCCGCCTCGATCTCGGCCCGGACGTGATGGTGCGCCATCCGGGCCAGCGCGAGCGGATGCCGGCGAAGCACCCCATAGGCGCGGTAGTCGGGCGGCACGGCGTCCAGCAGCCAGGTGACGGCGGAGCTCTCCCAGTCCGGGCTGCCGGGCGGGCGCACCTCGGACGGCCATTCCGGAGGTACGTACATGCCCCCATCATACCGAACACAAGTTCGATGCTAAGTGGACCTATTGCTATGGGTATGTCCGCGCTAACTTTCGGGGTGATGACCGGTTTCATGGGATCTCGCGTCACAATGGTGCGGTTCTACCCTTGAAGGGCGGGGATTCGGCTCCGCCCTGGGCACGAGACGATCGCGGACGCGCTGCGCCGGCTTCGCGATGAGGGGCACATCGACGCGGCGAAGGTAGGCGGCTGACATGAGGATCGGGGTTGTCGGGGCGGGCATCCTGGGGTTGGCGGTGGCCCGCGAGCTGACCGCCAGGGGGGCCGAGGTCACCGTGCTCGATAAGGAGGATCAGGTCGGCGCGCACCAGACCGGGCATAACAGCGGGGTCGTGCACGCGGGCATCTACTACCAGCCGGGCTCGCTGAAGGCGCGCCTCTGCCGGGACGGGGTCGCCTTACTGCGGGAATACTGCGCGGAACACAAGCTTCCCTACGAGGAGGTCGGGAAGCTCGTCATCGCCTCGAACCGGAGCGAACTCGCTGGAATGCAGCGGATCGCCGCCCGGGCCGGGGAGAATCGCGTGCCCGGCATCGCCGTCCTCGACGCGCTCGGCCTGCGCGAGATCGAGCCGCACGCGGTCGGCGTCGGCGCGGTGTACTCCCCGCACACCGCGATCGCCGACTTCCCCGCCATCGCGCGCAGCCTGGCCGCTTCCCTGGATGTACGGCTCGGGCTGCCGGTCCGGGCGATCAGGGAGACGGCGTCCGGGGTGGAGGTGCTGGCCGGGCGGACGCGGTTCGCTTTCGACCGGCTCGTCTCCTGTGCCGGGCTTGGTACGGATCGGGTAGCCGCGATGGCCGGGCAGCCGGGGGAAGTACGGATCATTCCGTTCCGGGGGGAGTATCTGCGTTTGACGGCTGCGGCGAAGGGGCTGGTCAGAGGGCTGATTTATCCGGTTCCTGATCCGCGGTATCCGTTCCTTGGCGTCCATCTGACCAAGCGGATCGACGGTGAGGTGCTGGTCGGGCCGAACGCGGTGATGGCGCTCGCGCTGGAGGGATATTCCTGGTCGAAGGTGTCGCTCAAGGATCTGCGGGGAATCGCGGCTTGGCCTGGCACGCGGCGCATGGCCGTACAACACTGGCGAACCGGGCTCCGGGAGGTGTACGGCTCGCTGGCCAAGCGCACCTTCCTCAAGGCGGCGCGGCGCTACGTGCCGTCCTTGACAAAGGAGGATCTGGCCAGAACCGAGGGCGGCGTCCGGGCCCAAGCCGTGGCCAGGGACGGTTCGCTCCTGGACGACTTCGCCATCGACACCCACGGCCCGATCGTGCTCGTCCGCAACGCGCCATCCCCCGCCGCGACATCCAGCCTCGCCATCGCCCGCCACATCGTGGATGCGATCTTTTGACAGCGGCTTTAAGGCAAACTTCGTAAGGTTCCGAGCATCCGTACATGTCGCCTCAAGAAGCTGCCATGGTGTCTGAATCCCCTTCTTCCGCTGAAGCCCGGCTGTTGGTCGTCGAGGATGAGCCGAACATCCTGGAACTCTTGGGCGCCAGCCTCAGGTTCGCGGGCTTCGAGGTGCATTCCGCGTCCAGCGGCGGCGCGGCCGTCACAGCCGCCCGCCGCCACCGCCCCGACCTGATCGTGCTCGATGTGATGTTGCCGGATGTGGATGGCTTCGAGGTGGTACGGCGGTTGCGTGGCAGCGGCACGTACACCCCGGTGGTCTTTCTCACCGCCCGCGACGCCACCGAAGACAAGATCCGCGGCCTGACGCTGGGCGGCGACGACTACGTCACGAAGCCGTTCAGCCTCGAAGAGGTCGTCGCCCGCATCCGCGCCGTCCTCCGCCGCACCTCAGGCGACCCCTTCGCCGCCCCGCCCCGCCTGTCCTTCGCCGACATCGAACTGGACGAGGAATCCCACGAAGTCTGGCGCGACGGTACCGCGGTCTCCCTCTCCCCCACGGAGTTCAAACTCCTCCGCTACTTCATGTCCAACACTGGCCGCGTCCTCTCGAAAGCCCAAATCCTCGACCACGTCTGGGACTACGACTTCCGCGGCGACGCCGGAATCGTCGAGTCATACGTCTCGGTCCTCCGCCGCAAAATCGACAACCGAACCTCCCCTCGCCTAATCCACACCCTCCGAGGCGTCGGCTACGTCATGCGCTCTACCTGAGGTGGATCCCCCACCCACCCAGCCCGTTGTTTTCCCTCGGGCTCCGCTCGCCCCCGCCAACACCGTTGCGGCCTCAGAGCGGCAGTGCCACCCACCCTTGTTCCCTCGGGCTCCGCCCTGCCCCGCTATCTCGTGGCTTCCGGACAACAGCGACAACGCATGGGCTCTCATCCACCCCTTTTGGCTTGTCTGGCTTCGGTTTCCGTCGGCGGCGGCGGGATAAACGAGCGGCACCCTATGTTTATATAACATCGCTTTATATAGAGCATAGAGACCCTCTACACCTTGGAAAAGATTAAAACTGGCATACTCCAGTTACCCATTCGGTAATCTTCTACTCATGATTAGCCCCCCCCACGAAGGTCTCGCCGGCATCGCCACACTTGACCCTGGCCGAACCGCGGACGCCCTACGTGCCCTCTTCAAACTTCCCATTCCAGCAACCGGAAATGCGCGCGTCATCTCCGGCAATCTAACCGAATGCGTACCAACCGAGTACCGCGCCGACGCCGCCCTGCTTTATGGCGACAAAGCCAACCCATTCGGCGTCATCGTCGAGGTCCAGCTCCGGCGCGACGATCACAAGCGCATGAGCTGGCCCGCCTACATCACCAACCTCCGTGCCCGCGACAAATGCCGCGCCTGCCTGGTGGTCATCTGCCGCGACCGCGCCACCGCGAGATGGGCCTCCCAGCCCATCAAAGTCGGCCACCCCAACTGGGATCTGGTCCCGATGGTGATCGGCCCCGACAACTCACCCGTATACACCGAAGTCGCCGACGCTATCGGCAACCTCGGCCTCGCCGCCATCGCCGCCATAACCCACAACAAACACCCCCAGATCAACAAGATCCTCGCAACATTGGCAGCTGCTCTGGCCTCCCTGGGGGGCGATTCCAGCGCCGAAGGCTACGCTAAGTATGTCCTGGTGTCTCTGACGGGCAACGCCCAACAAGAAATGGAGAGGCTCATGACCGCCGAAACCTACCCATACCAGAGCAGGTTGATCGAGCGCCTCCTAGCCGAGGGCAAGGCCGTGGGCAAGGCCGAGGGTGTGCTGGAGAAAGAAGCGGGGATCCTGCTGATGGTGCTGGAAACCCGGGGGATCGAACTCTCCGAAGACGACCGCGAGCGCATCACCGCCTGCAAAGACGAGACGATCCTCGACTCCTGGGTCAAACGCGCCCTGTTCGCCGAGTCGGCCGAAGACGTTTTCTCCTGACACTTTCAACTGGGGTGGTGTCTGATGGGACGCCACCCGGGTCGGGGATGTTACTGGGTCAGGGCGAGGAGGGCTCGGTCGTTGTAGTCGGAAAGGGCTTGGTTTTCGCGTCAGGGGTGATCTTTCGGCGGAATACGCGCTTGGCGGAGCGGATGGGGAGGATGTGTTCGGTCAAGCCCTGGCGTTTGGCGACCAGGCGGGTGACCAGGAGGGCCAGGGCCACGCCGAGGAGGCTGAGGGTGCCGGTGGCCAGGATGGCGATCCGGGGGCCGGCCAGTTCGGAGAGCCAGCCGACCAAGGGGGCGCCGATGGGGGCGCCGCCGGTGAAGACCAGGATGTAGATTCCCATGACCCGGCCGCGCATAGCGTGGGTTGCGCCCATTTGCACGGTGGCGTTGGCGGTCGTGTTCACGGTGATCATGGCCATACCGGCGGGGATCAGCAGGATCAGGAACGTGAGGTAGCCGGGGGCCAGGGCTGCCATCATCTGGAATATCCCGAAGAAGGCCGCACCCAGCAGCAGGAATCGGCGGCTTGGCTTGATTCGCCGCGCTGCCAGCAACGCGCCGCCCAGCGCCCCCACCGCCAGCGCGCTTGACGCGATTCCGAAAGCCGACGAGCCCGCGTTATAGACGTTGGTCGCCATCAATGCGATAGCCGTCGAGAAACTCTGCGCGAAGACCGCCACGAACGCCACGATCAGGATCGGCAACAGCAGCTCAGGCCGTCTGCCGACATAGCGCAGCCCTTCCCGGAGCTGCCCCTTCGCCCGGGGCACCCGCTCCGGCGTCCGGAGTTCGCTCTTGCGCATGAGCAGCAGGCCGGCGATCACCGCCCCGAACGACACCGCGTTCACCATGAAGATCGGGCCAGTGCCCAGCACGGCGATCAGCACACCCGCCAGCGCGGGCCCCACGACCCGGGCCAGGTTGAACGTGGAGCTGTTCAGCGCGATCGCGTTCGAAAGATCGTCGCGCCCGACCATCTCCACCACGAACGCCTGCCGGGTCGGCACCTCCACACAGGCCAGCAACCCCAGCATGAACGCCATAACGAACACATGCCACACCTGTACGGCACCGCTCACGATGAGCACACCCATCGCCAGCGCCAGCAACCCCATCAGCGAGTCGGCGACCACCAGCAACCGCCGCTTCGGATAGCGGTCGGCCAGCACGCCGCCCCACAACCCGAACAACAGCATCGGCAAGAACTGCAGCGCCACGGTAATGCCAAGCGCCGCCCCACTTCCCCCGGTCAAGCTCAACACAAGCCAGTCCTGGGCGGTCCGCTGCATCCAGGTCCCCACATTGGACACCACACCCCCGACCGCGAACAGCCGGTAGTTGTAGCTCCGCAACGACCTGAACATTCCCCCGTGAACCGCTGCCTTCCCAACCGGATCGGACACCACCTCATCGGCAACAGCCTCAGACGCCGACGCAAACGGCACCTCATCAGCGGCCGGGCCAGCGTCGGCGGGTGGGGCCGAGTGCGAACGACCCGAAAGGCGGGTGGGTGGGACAACCCCCTCAATAGCTGGAGCCCCGGGAGTGGTTAGGTTGTGGAGAGTTTTTCCAGGATGGGGGCGGCTGCTCGGAGGGTTGCTCGTTCCTCGGGGGTGAGGTCCTTGAGGCGTTGGGCCAGCCAGGCTTCCTTGAGGCGGCGTTCCTCCTTCAGCAGGGCGATGCCCGCTGGGGTGACGGTGATCGAGACCTGGCGGCGGTCCGTTGAGTGCGGGGTGCGGGCCAGTAGGCCCCGTTCCTCCAGGTTGGCGATCACGCGGGTCATCGAGGGAGGTTGCACCTTCTCGTGCTCGGCCAGTTCGCCAGGCGTCATCGCGGTGTGGCGTTCTACAGCGGCCAGGGTCGCGAGCTGGGTGGGGGTCAGCGAGTGGCCCGTGCCCTGTTTGCGCAGGCGCCGGTTCAGGCGGGCGAGGGACACGCGGAGCGCGGACGCCAGACCTGCGTCGCTGCGGAGGTTCGCAGCCGACTCTGTCTTCTGGGGATTCGTTAGCATAAGTCATTACCTCTGCTAACTATATACGACATCGTGATATTCCTCCATGGCGAGGCCTCGCTTGCTCCCATACCTTCCCGTACGGAAGGCCAAAGATACGACGAGGACGCGACCCACGGAGCCGCGCCCTCGGCGTGGAACCGATGCTCTTGGCCGTCACCGTCTCCCCACTCTGGCGAATACCTCTAGTGAAGGTGGGAACGGGGTCGTGGCTGGTGTGCCACGACCCCGTTCAGTTCGCGATCTTCAGTTCAGGTGTTTCACGGCGAGGTGCAGGTGTAGCCGGAGGGCAGCGCGGTGTTGCCGTTGGGACGACTCACCTGGAAGCCGAACTCGCCGAAGGCGCCCGCGGCCAGGTTGCCGTTGAAGCCGACATTCCTGGCCGTCACGGTCTGGCCGCTGACGGTCAGCACGGTGTTCCACGAACCGGTGATCGTGTGCCCGGCCGGGAGGGTGAAGGTCACCGTCCAGCCGTTGATCGCCGAGCTGCCCGCCGTCACCCGAGCCGGCTGGATCACGTAGCCGGTCTGCCACTGTGTCTGCACGGTGCCGGTCGCGGTGCAGGCCCCGCCGGTACCGCCACCGGTGGTGGTAAAGGTGACCAGTGCGGAGTTTCCGGACAGGTTGCCCGCGCCGTCACGCGCCCGGACGTAGACCTGGTACTGGGTGTTGGCGGTCAGCCCGGTGAGCGTGATCGAGTTGGTCGTCGGCGAACCCAGTTGCGGGTCGGTCGCACCCTGCTCCCGATAGACGTTGTAGCCGGCCAGGCCAGAACCACCGGTGTCGGTGGATGCCGTCCACGTCAGGGTCGCGCCCGACGCGGTGACATTGGAGGCGGTAGGCGTACCAGGTGTGGACGGCGGAGTCGTGTCGGTGCCCCCGCCGCCGGTCGTGGTAAACGTCACCAGCTGGGAGTTGCCCGACAGGTTGCCCGCGCCGTCACGCGCCCGGACGTAGACCTGGTACTGGGTGTTGGCCGTCAACCCGGTCAGCGTGAACGAGTTCGTCGTCGGCGAACCAAGCAGCGGATCGGTCGCGCCCTGCTCGCGGTACACGTTGTAACCCGCCAGACCAGAACCGCCGGTGTCCGTGGACGCGCCCCACGAGAGTGTCGCGCCCGAGGAGGTGACGTTGGAGGCGGTAGGCGTACCCGGAGTGCTGGGCGGGGTCGTGTCGCCGCCTCCGCCGCCGTCGAGCGCGTTGTGCACCGCTGTGTACGCGGGTTTGATCGCGTAGTTGTTGTCGTAGATCAGCGCGAAGCCCTCGCCGCTGAAGGTGTCCGGCACCCACGAGTACTTGTCGGTGAAGCCCCAGATCGTCACGCCGGCGCAGGCGGTGACTGCGTTGCAGGCGTTGATGACGTTCGTGTAGTACTGGGCCTGCGTGGTGTCCTTGGCCGCGGTACGCGGGGTCTGCATGCGGACGTCCAGCTCGGTGACCCTGACCTGGACGCCGAGGTTGGCGAAGCGCTGCATGTTCTGCTGGATGTCGTTCGGGAAGCCGAACTGGATGGCCAGGTGCCCCTGGAAGCCGACACAGTCGACGGGCACGTTCTGCGCGCGCAGCGACTGCACCAGGTTGAACATGGCGGTGCTCTTGGCGTTGATGCCTTCGACGTTGTAGTCGTTGATGCACAGGCGCGCGTTCGGGTCGGCGGCGCGGGCGGCGCGGAACGCGTCGGCGATGTAGCTCTGGCCCAGCGTGTTGAACCAGAACGACTGCCGGAAGGTCCCGTCCTCGTTGAAGGCCTCGTTCACGACGTCCCAGGAGACCACGGTCGCGTTGTTCGCGTACCGGCCGACGACCGTGGCGATGTGCTCGTTCATGGCGGCACGCATGTTGGTGGCGCTCAAACCCTGCACCCAGCCGGGCGTCTGGCTGTGCCACACCAGCGTGTGCCCATGCACCTGCTGGTTGTTCTGGGTGGCAAAGTTGACGATCTGGTCAGCCCCGGTGAAGGTGTACTGGTTGTCGTTCGGCTCGGTCGACTCCCACTTCATGGCATTCTCGGCCGTGATCTGGTTGAACTCCGTGGACGCGATGTTCCGATAAGCCGTCTCGTTGGCGAGCGGACTGGTGGCGATCGCGGCGCCGATGAACTTGCCCCGTTCTTCGGCATGCCCACGTAGAGTCCCGTCCGCGTGGGCGGGTGTGGCGATAAGAACGCTTGCCGCAGCCGACGCCACCGCGCAGACCACCGCGAGAGATCGCCATTTCGAGGAAGGCACAGGATCTCCTTTTTCCGAAAGTTTTCGATAGCTTTCGTGTTGTCCACGGAGGCTAGAATTCCCCGGAAGAGGGGTCAATCTCCTGGCCAGAACAAGGAAAGCGCGGAGTCCTGACCCCATAAAATATCGGCCGACCTCTGAAACTTTCAGTTACCCGACCGCAACACCGGTGTAGCGGTCCTGGCTCGCGAGCCGGTCAGCGCCTGAGGCGACCCTGCCCAAATAAAACCCGGTTGACGATGACCGGCAGGAGCACGCGAAAGAATCCCCACCGGATTGCCGGTGGGGATTCTTTGTCAGCCGATGTTGAAGAGGATCTTCAGCGGGCCGAGCGCGAAATAGATCACGAACAGGGCCGTGACGACCCAGAGCAGCGGGTGGATCTCGCGCGACTTGCCCTTGACGGCCTTGATCAGGACGTACGCGATGAAGCCCGCGCCGATGCCGTTCGCGATGGAGTACGTGAAGGGCATCAGGACAATCGTGAGGAACGCCGGGATGGCGATCTCGTAGTCGGTGAAGTCGATCTCCCGGATCGAAGTCATCATCAGGAAGCCGACGACGACCAGCGCGGGGGCCGCGGCCTCGTAGGGGACCACCGCGACGAGCGGGGCCAGGAACATCGTCAGCAGGAAGAGGATGCCGGTGACCACGCTGGCCAGACCGGTACGAGCGCCTTCACCGACGCCCGCGGCCGATTCGATGTAGGTGGTGTTGGAGGAGACGGAACCGGCGCCTCCGGCCGCGGCGGCGACGGAGTCCACCAGCAGGATCTCGCGGGTCTTGGGCAGGGTGCCGTCCTGCTGGATCAGGTCGGCCTGCTTGCCGACGCCGACGATGGTGCCCATCGTGTCGAAGAAGTCGGTGATCAGCAGGGTGAAGACGAGCAGGATCGCCAGCACGACGGAGATCTTGGAGAACGCGCCGAACAGGCTGAACTGGCCGAGCAGGCCGAGGCTCGGGATGTCGACGATGTCGCCGAGGGACGGGAGGGCGGGCACGTTCAGGCCCCAGCCCTGCGGGTTCGGCTGGCCGTTGACCAGGGACGGGCCCGCGTCGGCGAACAGCTCGACGATGATCGCGAAGATGGTGGTGGCGACGATGCCGATCAGGATCGCGCCCCTCATCTTGCGGGCCACCAGCACCGCGGTGGTGAGCAGGCCGACCACGAAGACCAGGATCGGCCAGCTGGTCAGAGCGCCACCGATGCCCAGCTCGATCGGGGGCGCCGGAGCGGCCGTCTTGCGCACGAAACCCGCGTCCACGAAGCCGATCAACGCGATGAACAGGCCGATGCCGACCGAGATGGCCGTCTTCAGGCTGCTGGGGATGGCGTGGAAGACGGCTGTCCTGAATCCGGTCAGGACCAGCAGCAGGATGATCAGACCTTCCAGGACGACCAGGCCCATCGCGTCTTCCCACGACATCTGGGTGGCGATGCCGTACGTCACGAAGGCGTTCAGGCCAAGACCGGCCGCGAGCGCGAACGGGACATTGGCCACGAGGCCCATCAGGATGGTCAGCAGTCCGGCCACGAAAGCGGTGGCCACCGCGACCAGCGGGATGTTCGGGGCGCTGCCGTCGCCGAGGAACTGGCCGTCCGCGTCCTTGACGGTGCCGATGATGATCGGGTTCAGGACGACGATGTAGGCCATCGTGAAGAACGTGGCGAGACCGCCGCGCACTTCGGTTCCGACCGTTGAGCCACGGTCGGAGATCTTGAAGTACTTATCGAGAAAACTGGCACTTTGGGGGGTTTGGGTGACACTCACGGGCGCAGAGTGACACCCAATACCAGCTGCGAAAAGACCCAGGAGACCGAAGTGATTCTTTCGTGATCGATTCGTGTACGGCTTGCGCTCATCCACCCGTTGACCTGGTCGCTTAGGCTGATCGAATGAAGCCGCCACGCAAACCGGACCCGGAGCCGCTCCAGACCAACGACAGCGCCACCATCCTCGCCGGCATCGGTCTCTGGGCGATCGCCCTCGTGGTTCTCCTCATCATCCGCCCAGCTCAGAGCTGGTGGATCTGGACCTGCGTGGCTGGCATGGGCATGGGTGGCTTCGGACTCATCTACGTGTACCGCCGCGATCAGCGAGAGCGATCACGCGATACCGCGAAGTAGCAACGCGACAAACCCGAGCCCACTCTCGCCGATCACCCAAACCGGCCGGATATCAGCTGTCCAGATCGGCCTCGGCCAGGAGTAGCGGGACGCGTTCGGGGTCGCGGAGGAGGGCTGCGACGGCTAGGCGGTCGCCCCATTGGCCGGAGGCCCAGGCGAGGCCGCGCGCGAGGCCTTCGACGCTGGAGGCGTGGACTTTGCCGTCGAAGAAGCGCCAGGGGATCGGTCTGCCGTCGACGAGGAGTTCTTCGTGGGCGATGTAGGTGGCGGGGGCGGTGGGGAGGAGGGTGTGGACTTGAGGGGGGACCGGGCGTTCTGTGCCGGTGGAGGTGACGTCGCCGGTGACGATCTCGCCTACCAGGGGGAGGTCGAGGACTTCGGAGAGGGCTTCGGCCAGGTCGAAGGGGGCCAGGATCAGGGGGCGGTCGGCCACCAGGGCCAGGAGGTCGGGGGCTTCGACGATGACGGGCTCACCTGCCGGGGCGTCGGGGCCGGGGACGGAGTCACCCGCTCGGGAGCCGGACGTGGCATCGCCCGCTCGAGGGCCGGCTGCGTCTCGGGAGCGGGGAGCCGCTTCATCCGCTTGGGAGCCGGGGGTGGGCTCGGCTGGGGGCGAGATGAGGACGTGGCCATCTTCCGCGTCGGTGACGACGATCGTGCCGTTGAGGATGGAGCGGACGGCTGACGGCGGGCGGACGCGGGAGGGGTCCACTCCGGCGATGGCCATCCAGAGGGCGCGTAGCTGGGGGCGGTCGAGTTCGATGGCGGGGTCGGCCATGAGGTCGAGGAGTTCTTCCGGGCCGCCGTGCGAAGCCAGCAGCTCCGGCAGGGTGGAACGGACGCCGATCATGGTCAGCGCGGTTTCGTCCACGTCTGCTGGAGCGTCGGCGTACAGGCCGAACAGGAGCGGGTCGCCGGACGGGAGGCGCAGGGAGGTCGGGGGTTTGCCGTCCAGGACCGGATTCCGGGAGAGCCACCAGGCCGTGTACGAGGGGACTTCGACGACCTCGCCCGCGACCAGGACGCGGAGCGGGAGGAGCGCGGCGCGCAGGGGCGGCCGGGACAGCAGGGCGAGGGCGGCGCGCCAGTCGGCGACATACTCCAGGTCGCGGATGGCGGTGAACTCGCGGGCCACGGGCGGCACGTCGAATTCGGGGAGCAGGTCGAGGACCGCGTCGAGCCACTCGTCCTCGCGGTCGAGGTCGTGGTCGCATTCGTCCGGGTCGAGCAGGACGTCGGAGTCGTTGACGACGGCGAACCCGTCGAGCACGCCCGCCGCGGCGAGCACCCGGGAGCCGTATTTCTCGACCAGGTCGGGGGCGGCGAAAGGCGCTTCCAGGTCGATGAGCTTGGCCAGGTCGCCGCCTTCCAGCAGCAGCTCACCGGCGGTGTAGACAGCGCCGTCCGCGCCGCGAAGCGCGAGTTCGGCCAGCCAGGGCGCCTCCCCGGCCGACAATCCGGCCGCGTCCACGAGCGCGAGCACGGCCTGCGCGACCGGCTCGGGATCCGCGCTTCCGGCCGATTCGGTCACGGCCGCGTGCGTGATCGGGTCCTCCAGGACGGTACGGGGAGTGGCCTCACCCGCACCCAAGCGAAGCAACAATTGGTGCGCCGCATCCGGATGCACGATCCGCAACCCCAGCGGAGCCAGCGCGGCCGGATCGAGCCCGCCTTCGGTCAGCAGCAGCGTGCCTCGCGCCCCCCGGACCAGGCGCCCATCGGCCAGCGGCACCGCGATCGCCCCGATCGCCTCCGGATCGTCAGCGGGCAGCACCTCATACAGCGACCGCCACCAGGAGGGATCCCGATCGGCCACCTCGTCCCCCGACAACATGTCGACGACGTCGGCCAACTCCACCCGCCGCACACCCAGCGTGGTCAACGCCGGATGCCGCGACGACCACCCCGCAGGCAACAGCCCCGGCACCATGTCCGCGACCTTCTCCAGAAACTCCCCAGCCCCGGCAACCGCCCGAGCCTCCCGCCCAGCAACAACAAACGACCCACCGGGCGAGCCATCGCCGGAGACGCTGGGCGAGGCAGGGCTTGACGCACTCCGCCCACCGAGCGCCTCATCGCCGGAGGCGCTGGGCGAGGCAAGGGTTGGCGCGCTGGCTCCGTCACGCGGCCCACCGGACGACCCGTCTCGCGGCTCGCCGGACGCGCTGAGCGACAGCGACCCATCCGTCTCTGCGACAAGCTGGGACATTCGCTGATATGCATCACTTCCGACAGGAAGATCCGTGGCCCAGCGACGATTCAACGTGGTCCGGAACTGATCCTCGCCATCTGGATCCGTGGGAGCGGACAGCGCGGGTAGCAGCGGTGCCCCGGGCAGGAGCCCGACGATCTCCCGGCGGATGGCCGCGTCGAGTTCTCCCTTGCCCAGCATGCCGGGCACCAGGTCCAGCAGCCGGGGGGTGCGCGGCAGTTGCCGAAGCAGCAGCACATACAGTTCGGCGGCCCGGCGGATGAGGAAGTCGGTCAGCGGGCCGGTCGCCACATGCCGCCGGTCGGTCGCCAGCGGGAACGTGGCGATCAACAAGGCGGGCAGGTCTAGCGCTTCCTCACTCGGTGTGGGCGCATGGATAACGGCCGGAACGTCCCTCGGCAAAGGCCGAGGCTCACCAGCCGAACCCGATTCGCGATCAACAGCCAAGCCGCCCGTCGACAGCCACCCGGATGCGGCCGAGCCATGACCAGCGGCGGAACCCCCAAGCCCTCCTTCCGGCGCCGACTCCTCTGGGCCGGGAAGACCTGAGTCCGACGCCCCCGGGATCTGAACGACCGGGACGGCCCAGCGGACCTGCCAGAACGGGCGGGCGCGTTCCTCGGTGGGGCGGTCGGCGTAGAGTTCGGCGATCTGTTCGGGGGTGAAGGAGCCGGTGGCGGTGATGACGTGCCAGCCGTCGCCGGTGACCGTGCGGACCTCGCCGTCGAGTTCGATCTCGATGACGGAGAGGGCGGGCATCACGAGCGGGAGGGCCGGGCTGGTCTCCTCCAGCATTTGGCGGACGGCCTGTTCGGCGACCTTGTCGCGGAGCGGGAGCCGTACCAGAGTCTCGAAGCCGTCGGGGACGGGCGCGGGGTCCATCGGGAACGGGAGGCGCAGGAGCGGGACATGTCCGGCGCGGTCGGTCAGTTCGGTGCTGAGAGTGGGCTGGGCGGCGACCAGGGCACTGGTTTCCTCGCGGGACCAGCGGACTCCGCCGGTGGAGCGGGAGAACACCGACGGGGAGTCACAAACCGAGACGACAGCGGCGAAACCCACACCGAAACGGCCAGCCGCGCCGATCTCATCGCGTTTCGCCGAAACCCGCAGGGTGGACAGGCCCTCGACCCCGGCCGCGTCCAGCGGAGCGCCGGTGTTGACCGCTTCCAGGACACCATCGCGCAAGGACAGCCGCAGCCGCCCGGGAACCCCCGCGCGCAGGGCGGCGTCGGCCGCGTTCTGCGCGAGTTCGACGATCAGCCGGTCACGATACCCGCCGAGCGCGAAGTCCTCTTCGGCGTTGGCATCCTCCCGGAATCGGGCAGGAGAGGCAGCCCAGGCGGCGAGAACGGTCTCGCGCAGGCGCGTGGTGCCGAAGAAGTCGTTCATTTCACGCTCTCGGGAGGGGGCTGACACAGCGAACGTAGGTTAGCGCCCCGGCCCGACATTCCTCGCCTCAGCCAAGATCTTCGTCAAGGTCACTTCATCTCAACGCTACCCATCAGAGGAAACGTCAGGCGTCCGGTTCGTCCGGGGTTTTGGGGGCCTCGGCGTTTTCGTCGGCGGGCATTGGGTCGTAGCCGAGGTCGTCGAGGATGGGCTGGGCCTGATCAGGGGTCATAGAGGGGACTGTCGTCGCCTCCGAGTGAGCCCCGCAACCGTGATCGGCGGCGACGACGCGGCCGTCATCAGGCGCGTACTCATTGGCGCAGACCCCGAACCCGAGCCGGAGCGCACCCGCCAGCGGCCAGTAGAACCCGCACGTCGAGCACTGCGCGGGCGCGGCGGCGGCGAGTGGCGTGTCGGGGCCGGGGTCGCCGTTGTGCCAGCGCTGGACGGCCAGGTCACGCCCTATGGCGGAGAGGACCCGAGCCCGGCCCAGACCGTACTCAAAAATCATCTGGTGGTCGGTGTCGTCGTCGGTTTCGGTGAAACCGGGGGCCAGCCGGTCGTCGTCGGCCTCGGCGGGGAGCAGATCGCCCACGCCCAGGTCGCCGGGGCGGAGCCGTTGGTTCCACGGCACCCAGGTCGGCGCGAGCAACGCGCCGCTGCCGGGCAGCAGCACCGTCTCACTTATCGTGACATTTCGGGCACGCGACGCGCGCGCGACGGTGATCGCCCAGCGCCAGCCCTGGTAGGCCCGATCCAGACAGGCGAAATAATGGGTGACGACCCGGTCGCCCTCGCTGTCGAAGCCCAGATGTTCGCCCACCTCGCCGGGCCTGGCGATCTCCTCAGCGCCCAGCCTGGCCAGGTCGACGGCGGCGGCGCAGGCCTGGTCGGCTGCCGAGCTTCTGATCCGGGTGCGACTCACACTTTATTTTCACCCACGCCAGGAGCGGACAGCACCCGACTCGGTCAGTAAGACTGGATTTTCGAACGTACGGGGAAGGGAGCGCCACCTGTGGCGGGTGTTTGGGAGCGAGTTCGGCGCGCAGGTCGGGGGACCGCCCGCGCGAGCCGTACCGCCGCGGGGGCGACGGCCCGAGCGGGAAAGTCGGTGGCCAGGACCGGACGGCGGGTCGGGCAGGCGACCCGGCGGCTGACCTACGCGCAAGGCGCGGGACGCACCGGTCTGGGAAGATTGATCGAGCTGACGGCGGCGCACAGCGCCGGGGACGCGTTCATCACCGTTTCCCTGGCGGGAGCGCTGTTCTTCGGCCTGCCGGTCGGCCAGGCGCGCGGCCAGGTGGCCCTCTACTTGCTCATCACGATGGTCCCGTTCACGGTGGTCGCCCCTTTTGTCGGCCCAGTTCTCGACCGATTCCGGTCCGGACGCCGCTATGTCATGGCAGGCACCCTCTTCGCCAGAGGCCTCCTCTGCTGGGGCATGGCCTCATCGGTCGTGTACGGCGACACGCTGTCCCTCTTCCCCGCCGCCCTCGCCGTCCTCGTCCTGTCCAAGGCCTACAACGTCTCCCGCGCCGCGATCATGCCGAGCGTGCTCCCCGCCGACATCACACTGGTCACCGCCAACGCCAGAGTCGCCCTGTTCGCCCTGGTCGCGGCCGGCGGCGCGGCGGGCACCGCGGCGGGGCTGACCGCCTGGATCGGCGCGGAATGGGTGCTGCGCGGCGCGATGGCGCTGTTCCTGGTCTGCGGCGTCGTCGCGGTACGGCTCCCGCGCCACGTCGACTCCCCCGAACAGGACGAGGACACCCCCGCCCCGCACTGGCGCACCTGGTTCAACGTCGGCCCGGTCGTCGGCGAGGCCATGCGGGCCAACGCCGCGATCCGCGTGCAAGCCGGATTCCTGGTGTTCTTCCTGCTCTTCCTGGTCCAGGACAAGCATCTGCCCGGCCTCGCGCCCGAGATCACGATCGGCCTGCTGGCCGCCGCCGCGGGCGGGGGCGGCCTGATGGGCGCGGCCGTCGCCTCCTGGGCCAAGTCACGCTCCCCGCAGCTGATCGTGCTGGCCACGCTCGCGCTGACCACGATCACCACGATCGTGGCCGCCTTCTACTTCACCCTGTGGACGGCCGTCGCCGTCGCCCTGGTCGGCGCGTTCGCGCAGGGCCTGGGCAAGCTCGCCCTGGACGCCATCGTGCAGCGCGAGATCGGCGAGGAGGTGCTCTCCTCCACCTTCGGCGTGGTCGAGGCGCTGCTCCAGATCGCCTGGGTGTTCGGCGGCCTGATCGGGCTGATGTTGTCGCTGTTCGTCCACGGCCCCGCCGGTTTCACGGTGATGGCGGTGGTGCTGGGGCTCTCGCTCGGCTGGCTGATCGCGAGCAGGCGCAGGCGGCTCCGCGCCAAGCCGGTACGGCTCCCCGCACCAACGGACACGAAGCCGCTGACCAATCCGTTCTAACCGTCGATGTCGTCCGCGACGGCCCGCAGCACGCTCGCGACCTTCTTGGCGTGCACCGGGTCGGGCTGCTTGCCCTTCTGGTAGGACGTCGAGATGTCGTCCAGCAGCTTGATCAGGTCTTCGACGATGACGACCATCTCGTCCGGCTTCTTGCGCTTGCCCTTCGGCCGGGCGGTTTTGGCGAGCGTCGGCGGCTGCTCCAGGACCCGTACGGACAGGGCCTGCTGCCCGCGGCGGCCCTCCGCCACGCCGAACTCGACCTTCTGTCCTGGCTTGAGGACATCCACGCCTTTGGGCAACGCGGATGAATGCACGAAGACCTCACCGCCGTCGTCGCGGGTGAGGAAACCGAAACCTTTGGTCTCGTCGTACCACTTGACCTTGCCGCTGGGCACAGGAGTGACCTCGTTCAGACTGTCGTGAAAGGAATGGATGTAGGTTATGCCCACTGAGGCGGCATGGGACCGCCGGAACGCCTGGAAATTACGCCCGAATCGCCGTCGACGCGGCGGTCTGGCGGGTCGCCACGGCGCCGGCCGCGGCGGCCCGGTCTCGCCTCGTGGACGACGTTTCCGGTGGAGTGCACCCGTACAGGATGCCAAAACGGATACGTCTACGGGTAACCGGTTTATCCGCGAAAGCAGCCACTTATCAATGGGGCTACGGCGGAAACATTGACCGTCTACGCTGGGTGGCGGAGGTAGGCGGCATTCCCATGAGCAGATCCACGCGCGAGCGGATCATCGATGAGGCCCTGCGGCTGTTCGCCGAGCGGGGCTACGCGGCCACGTCCGTGGCCGAGATCGAGGCCGCCTCGGGTCTGTCGCCCGGCGCCGGCGGGCTCTACCGGCACTTCAAGTCCAAGTACGAGGTGCTCGCCGCCGCCATGAACGAGCACGCCACCAGGACCAGGCAGCAGATCGCCGAGGCGCTCGCCGAGGTGCACGCGGCCGGCCCGACCGTCGCGGTCGAGGAGCGCCTGGCCGAACTGTGCCGGTCAGGACTGGCCAAGGTCCGCGAGGAGAGCGAGCTGACCCGGGTCTTCTTCCGCGATCTGAGCCAGTTCCCCGAGCTGGTGGGCGTGGTCCGCGAGGGCCTGCTGCAGCCGATGTTCGATTCGATCACGACCTGGTTCGAGGCGCAGCCGGAATACCGGGAGGCCGGCCTGGACTGGTCCGGGATCGGCGCGGTCCTGGGCGGCGCCGTGGTCCACTACCGCCTCTTCGAGGAGACCGTGGGGGAACCACCCGGCCGCGCGGACAGGGACAGGTTCGTGGCTTCTTGGGTACGGCTCGCGCTCGGCCTGCTGCCCCAACCCGCGGCCGCGGCCGTCTGAGCTACCGAGTCACCCGGAGCGTGCGGGACGGCGGCGGTGGAGGTGGGTCGAACAAGCGGTAGATCAGCCAGGTCACCCCGGCCGCCGTGCCGATGATGAACATGACCCCGCTGACGCCGTGGAACTCGACGAGGAACCTGGCGAGATCGCCCTGGAAACGGACCAGGGCGAGCGCGCCGCCGCCGAACAGATAGGCGGCGACCGGCGCGGACAGGCCGATCAGCCGGTCGCCGAACACCCAGCCCTCGCTGGCCAGCACGACCACCGCGCCCACCGCCCAGATCAGCCCCGACACCGGGAAGATCGCCACGGTCGGCAGGCGGAACGGGACGAGCAGGGCGGCGAACACGAAAAGCCCGAGCCCGACCGTCTCCCTGCGGTTGTTGGCGAAGATCGACCAGGCGTCCCTGCCGTCGGTGGCCATCGGGTTCCCGCCCGCCATCGCGGCGTCGCGAATCCGGCTGAACGCGGACGGCTTGCGCCCGCCCCTGTCGGCCAGGTGCCGGCGCGCCTCCTGCCGGTAGTGCATGACCCCGGGCGGCGTGGGCGTCGAGCGGCGTCGGGGCGGCTCGGCGTCGTCCACGGGGAACACCCGGGTCTGCGGAGGTTCGCCGGATTGCCCGGCTAATCGGCGTGCTTCGCGGTCGACCAGCTGTTCCGGGGTGCCGAATCTGGCCAGGATCCTGGCCACGGCCTTGGCATCCTCGCTGCCGGCGCGCTCCTCGTCCACCCGCTCGCGAACCCGGCGGACGAAGTCGAGCCGCTGTTCTGGCCGCATCCGGCCGTGGGCCGCGTCCGCGACCTTGCTGACGAACTCCAGGACGAGCTGGTCGGCGCGCTCGATCACGCACGCCAGTCTGCCCCAGCGCCCGGAAGTACGCGACTGTTGCCCGCGAAATCATGTCGGTCGCAGCTCATACGATGGAAGTAATGAGCGAGACGTTCACTGAGTGGCTGCGCAGCCGAACCGACGAGCAGCTGCGCGACCTCGCCATGTCCCGCCCTGAACTGATCACCCCGGTCCCCGCCCATGTGACCGGTCTGGCCTCCCGCGCGGGAACCCCGTCGGCGTTGGGCCGCGCGCTGGACCGGCTCGACCGTTTCACTCTCGCGGTGGCCGAGACCCTGGCGCTCAGCCCGGGCCCGCTGCCCGATCTCCGCGCCCAGCTGCTCCGGTGTGGTACTGCGTCCGCCAGTGAGGTCGACCAAGCCCTAGATAGGGCCCTGGAGCGCCTGAGAACCATGGCCCTGGTCCACGGGTCGGACACGACATTGCGGCTCGCCCCTGGCGTTACAGCGGCTCTGGACCCTCCTGCCGGGCTCGGCCCCCCGGTCGCCGACGTCTTCCGGCACCACGCCCCGGAGGCCGTCGAGGTCATATTGGACGACATTTCCACTCCGGGCAGGGGCGCACCCCGCGATCGGCTGGCGAAGCTGTTCGCCGATCCCGCCAACGTGCGGCGGCTATTGGGCGAAATTTCACCACAAGCCAGGGCAGCGCTCGACGAGCTCGCCTGGGGACCGTCCAGCGGGCGGGTGCCGAACGCGCGCCGGGAGGTCCGGGTGGCCGGCGCCCAGTCGCCGATCGAGGAGTTGCTGGCGCGCGGCCTGCTCGGCGCCACCGGCGAGGAGAGCGTGGCGCTGCCGCGCGAGGTCGGGCTGGTGCTGCGCGACGGCTGCCTGCACCGTGACCTGTCCCCGGTTCCGCCGTCGCTCGACGGCATCCCCCGCGACCAGGACCGCGCCGACCGTACGGCGGCGGGGCAGGCGTTCGGCTTCGTGCGCTCGGTCGAGGAACTGTGCGAGTTGTGGAGCGTGGAGGCTCCTGGGGTGTTGCGGACGGGCGGTCTGGCCGTACGGGATCTGAAAAGGACCGCGCAGTCGCTGGACGTGCCCGAATGGGCGGCGGCGTTCATCGTGGAGATCACGCACGCGGCCGGGTTGATCGCCTCGGGCGGGTCGGTCGACGGCGAGTGGCTGCCGACGTCCGCCTACGACACCTGGCGGGTCCGGACGACCGAGGATCGCTGGGGAACGCTGGCCGCGGCCTGGCTGACCTCGGACCGGGCGCCGGGGCTCGCGGGAGGCCGCGACGAGAAGGATCGCCTGCTGAACGCCCTCCACCCCGATCTGCGCAGGTCGGCCGCCGCCGAGGTGCGGGGAAAGACGCTCGCGGTCCTCGTCTCGGCCGAGCCCGGCCTGGCTCCCTCGGCCGAGTCGGTGCTGGATCGCCTGGCCTGGGAACAACCCCGCCGCCGTGGCGGCTACCGTACCGAATTCACCGAGTTCACCCTGCGCGAGGCCGAGCTCATCGGCGTGACCGGGCTCGGTGCGATGTCCGCGCACGGACGGGCGCTGCTTGACGGCGGTCGAACCGAGGCGGCCGCCGCGCTGGCCCCGCTCCTCCCGGAACCCGTCGACCGGGTGCTGCTCCAAGCCGACCTCACCGCCGTCGCGCCCGGCCCGCTCACCAGCGAGCTCGGCCGCTGGCTGGCCCTCGCCGCCGACATCGAGTCCAAGGGCGGCGCGACCGTCTACCGGTTCTCGGAAAGCTCGGTCCGCCGTGTCCTGGACGCCGGGCAGTCCGCCGGAGAGTTCCTTGCCATGCTGGAACGCCACTCCGCGACCCCCGTGCCGCAGCCCCTCACCTATCTCGTCGGCGACGTGGCCCGCCGCCACGGCCGCCTCAGGGTCGGGACGGCGTCGGCGTACATCCGTTGTGACGACCCCGCCGTCCTGGAAGAGGTTCTCGCCGACCGCCGCTCCAACGCGCTGCGGCTGCGCCGCCTGGCCCCCACCGTGGTGGCCTCCAAGACCTCCCGGGCGACCCTGATCGACTCGCTCCGCGCCATGGGTTACGCGCCCGTCGCCGAATCTCTGGACGGCGACGTCGTGATCTCCCGCCCCAACGCCCGCAGGACCGAGAGCCCGCCGGCCCGCGCCGTCAACGGCTTCCACGGCCCCGAACCCGAAGTCGTCGCCGCGGCCATCCGCGCCATCCGGGCCGGGGACGCCGCCCATCTGTCCCGCCTCGAACCCCGCGGCGAACCCGACGGCGCCCTTCCCCGCTCCCCCGCCACCGCGACCATCACCGCCCTTCAGGAGGCCATCCGCCAGGGCACCCGCGTCTGGATCGGCTACCTCGACTCGCAGGGCCAGGCGACCAGCCGGATCCTCGAACCCGCACGGATGGAGGGCGGCTATCTCACCGCGTACGACGAGACCCGCGCCGCCATCCACCGCTTCGCGTTGCATCGCATCACCGGTGTGGCGGACGTGAATTAATTCCGTTGTCGGCGGGTGATTCGTCAGGCAGAGTCATTACCAATCCGCGAGAACTTTCCGCGTCATGTCAGGAAAGACGACTTCTCCGGAAATGGCGCTATTCCATGATCTGCCGGCAGGGGTTGGATTGGCGACTGACCTTCATGATCGGCGAGGTGGGTTCCACACATGTCGCGACGTGTCGTGGTATGTGTGGACCCATCGGCTCTGGGCCTGCGACCAGTAGTGAGCAAAGTGGGACTCATTCCGGCTGCCCGGGTGTTGGATAGGCGGTACGCCGGAGATGGGGGACACCTGTGAATGACGGCCCGTTGATCGTTCAGTCGGACAAGACCTTGCTGCTCGAAGTGGATCATGAGCGGGCCGACGAGTGCAGGAAGGCGATCGCGCCGTTCGCCGAGCTGGAGCGCGCGCCCGAGCACGTGCACACCTACCGTGTGACGCCGCTGGCGCTGTGGAACGCCCGCGCCGCCGGGCACGACGCCGAGCAGGTGATCGACGCCCTGATCAGCTTCAGCCGCTACCCGGTGCCGCACGCGCTGCTCGTGGACGTGGCCGAGACCATGGCCCGGTACGGCCGCCTCAAGCTGGACAAACACCCCACCCACGGCCTGGTCCTCACCAGCACCGACCGAGCCGTCCTGGAGGAGGTGCTGCGCTCCAGGAAGATCCAGCCGATGCTCGGCGAGCGCCTCCCGGACGACACAGTGGTCGTGCATCCCAGCGAGCGCGGCAACATCAAGCAGGCCCTGCTCAAGCTGGGCTGGCCGGCCGAGGACCTGGCCGGATACGTGGACGGCGAGGCCCATCCGATCCTGCTCACCGAGGAGGGCTGGGAGCTGCGCTCCTACCAGCGGGAAGCGGCCGACGCGTTCTGGCACGGCGGCTCCGGCGTGGTCGTGCTGCCGTGCGGCGCGGGCAAGACCATCGTCGGCGCGGCGGCCATGGCCCGGGCGCAGGCGACCACGCTGATCCTGGTGACCAACACGGTGAGCGTGCACCAGTGGAAGCAGGAGCTGCTCAAACGCACGTCGCTGACGGCCGACGAGATCGGCGAGTACACGGGGACCAAGAAGGAGATCCGTCCGGTCACCATCGCCACCTACCAGGTCATGACGGCCAAGCGGCAGGGGGCGTACCGGCATCTGGAGCTGTTCGACGCCCGCGACTGGGGGCTGATCGTCTACGACGAGGTGCACCTGCTGCCCGCGCCGATCTTCCGGATGACCGCCGACCTGCAGGCCCGCCGCCGGGTCGGCCTGACCGCCACCCTGGTACGCGAGGACGGCCGGGAAGGCGATGTCTTCTCCCTGATCGGCCCGAAACGGTATGACGCGCCGTGGAAGGAGATGGAGAACCAGGGCTGGATCGCCCCCGCCGACTGCGTCGAGGTCCGGGTCACCCTCACAGACGAGGAACGCCTCGCCTACGCGATGTCCGACAGCGAGGAGCGGTATCGCTTCTGCGCGACCACGCCGTCCAAGACCCGCGTCACCGAGGCCCTGGTGCGGCGTCACGCGGGCGAGCAGGTCCTGGTCATCGGGCAGTACATCGACCAGCTCGACGAGCTCGCCGCGCACCTGGACGCTCCGGTCATCAAGGGCGAGACCCGAGTGCGCGAGCGGGAACGCCTCTACCAGGCCTTCCGCGACAAGGAGATCCAGGTCCTGGTCGTGTCGAAGGTGGCCAACTTCTCCATCGACCTGCCGGAGGCGGCGGTGGCCATCCAGGTCTCCGGGACGTTCGGGTCACGGCAGGAGGAGGCGCAGCGCCTCGGGCGGGTGCTGCGGCCGAAGGCCAGCGGGGGCGGCGCGCGGTTCTACTCGGTGGTGAGCCGCGACACGGTAGATCAGGAGTTCGCCGCGCATCGGCAACGATTCCTCGCGGAACAGGGCTATGCCTACCAGATCATCGACGCCGACGACGTCCTGACATGACAAACCCGGCGGGGCGCACCCCGCCGGGCAACAATAGTTATGTCCACGAAATTCCGCCGGCCCGAGTCAACCGCATCACCCCCTCGCGCCTTGGCCCCCTCAGCCAAGAATTACCAGACAAGCCCGGTTCCGGGCATACCCCTATTGTCCAACCTAATCACGCGATTTGCGCATCTTTTTCGCGCATTTCCCATGCCGATTCAATAAGGTTTCGCAGGGTATTCGGGAGATTACTGCGCGGCCATCCCGCCCACGAACAGCACTCCCTCGGCCACCACCCACGCCACCAGCGCGACCGGCAGCAACCCCGCCCGCCGGGTCAGCCAGGCCGCCACGGTGGCACTCGCCGCGACCACCGCGAACAGCCCCGAAACCGAGGAAACCATGTCAAGCCGCTGCGCGCACGCCTTGCGGTTCTCCCCGTCGGAGCAGAACGCCTCTAGCCCCCACCCCGCGAACACCGACAAACCCCACAGGGCGGCGAGCAACAAGCTCGCGACCATCGGTATCACCGGCGACACCCACGTCCGCGTCATCCCTACCAGGTACCCGGGCAAAGAAACGACAACACCCGCTACCTGGCCCTTCCCCCGGCGTTCCGGTCGGCTTTAACCGGAGAACACCTGGTCAGCGCGCCGGAAACTCGGTTGGTGTCTTCCTCGCGCATGAGTAAGCTCTTGTGTTTCGCTGCCTTGACCACCACCCCGACAGGAGCTCCGGCATGCCCGCCCACCAGCTGGCCCCCGACATACTCGCGGCGGAACGGGAACATCTCGCGATCTCCCGCGCCGCCCTCACCGCGATGCGCGTACACGTCCAGTCGCTCTCCTCCGACGCCGCCGGCGACTGGGTCTCCCGGCAGGTCCTGCAGGGCCTGCTCGACCAGCGGGTGGCCGCCCTCGCCGACCACCCCGACACCCCGCTCTTCTTCGGCCGCCTGGATCGCGGTACGGCTCCCGCCGACGAACTCCCGGGAACGCTGCACGTCGGCCGGCGACACGTACACGACGGAGCGGGCCAGGCGCTCGTCATCGACTGGCGCGCCCCCGTCTCCCGGGCGTTCTACCAGGCCAGCCCCGCCGAGCCGATGGGCGTCTCGCGACGGCGCCGGTTCGGCTACCAGGCCGGAGAACTCACCGCCTTCGAAGATGAGGACCTCACCCACGGCGGCACGCTCGGCACCTCCAAGATCCTCACCGACGAGATCGAACGCCCCCGCACCGGCCCGATGCGCGACATCGTCGCCACCATCCAGCCCGACCAGGACGAGATCGTCCGCGCCGACCTGGGCGTGACCGTCTGCGTCCAGGGCGCCCCCGGCACCGGCAAAACCGCCGTCGGCCTGCACCGAGCCGCCTACCTGCTGTTCACCCACCGCGAGAAGCTGTCCCGCTCCGGCGTGATGATCGTGGGCCCGAACCGCGCCTTCCTGTCCTACATCTCCTCGGTGCTGCCCGCCCTCGGCGAGGTCAAGGTCGACCAGACCACCGTGGCCGGCATCCTCGGCGACCACGCCCACCCCGAGGACCCCGCCATCGCCACCATCAAGGCCGACGCCCGGATGGCGCCCGTGCTCAGGCGCGCCCTCTGGCTGCACGTCACCAAGCCCGAGGAAGGCGTCCTGGTCACCCGGGGCGTCAACCGTTACCGCGTCGCCGACTACGAAGTCCGCGAGATCGTGGCCTCCCTGCGCGGCACAACCCGCTACAACCCCGGGCGTACGGCCCTGGCCCAGCGGCTGGCCCATGCGATCCTGGTCCAGATGGAGCGCCGCGGCGAGTCCCCCGACGACCGCGTCCAGGACGCCGTCGCCCGCTCCAAGCCCGTCAAGCAGGTCATCGACCAGACGTGGCCCAAACTCACGCCGGAACAGGTCCTGCATCGCCTGCTGAGCGACTCCGCCTTCCTCGCCCAGGCCGCCAAATCCGACCTGACCCCGCTGGAGCAGCAGGCCCTGCTGTGGCCCAAGCCCGCCAAGTCGTTCCGCTCGGCCAAATGGACCGCCGCCGACGCCGCCCTCCTCGACGAACTCGCCGACCTGATGGACCGCACCCCGTCCCACGGCCACCTGGTGGTCGACGAGGCCCAGGACCTGTCCGCGATGCAACTGCGCGCCCTCGGCCGCCGCTGCCGCACCGGCTCCGCCACCGTCCTCGGCGACCTGGCCCAAGGCACCACCCCTTGGTCGGCCCGCTCCTGGCAGACCGTCCTGCACCACCTCGGCTTCGAAAAGGACTCACAACGCTCCGGCGGCACCGAAACCGCCATCACCGAACTCACCCTCGGCTTCCGCGTCCCCCGCGAAGTCCTCGACTACGCCGCCCGCCTCCTCCCCACCATCGCCCCCGACCTGGCCCCACCCCGCTCCCTCCGCCCCGGCCCCGGCTCCCTCACCATCCACCAAACCGACGACCTCGGATCAGCCCTGACCCAAACCATCACTCAGACCCTCACCCGCGAGGGTTCCATCGGCGTCATCACCCCCGACTCCCTGACCACCGAAATCTCCACCACCCTCACCCTCCCTCACGAGATCCTCACCCCCGACGCACCCACAGATCACCGAGTGCTCCTCATCCCCGCCTCCCTGGCCAAGGGCCTCGAATACGATCACGTAATCCTGGTAGACCCCACTACCATTACCACCGCAGAACCCCAGGGCCTCTCCCGCCTGTACGTCGCCCTCACCCGCGCCGTAACAACCCTGACGATCCTCCACACGACCCCTCTCCCTCCCGAACTAGCCCAGTGATCCCCAACAACACAAAAGCCCTCCGAACGTGGGTTCGGAGGGCTAACGTTTAGCAACGAAGGGCATACAGGGAGTCCGCGCCTCCCAATCAGCCCAAAAAGAGCTTGCCCCGGGGAGCTTGCATGCAGAGGCTAATCCCGGGGCTTCCGTCACCCATGGTAGCGCATGATGAACAGCGCGGAAAGGCCAGCAGTGAACCCCGCCCTCGATCACGCCGTCGAATCGGCGATCTCCGTCGAACGTTTGCGCCCCTACCGAGCGGCCTTCAACGGAGACCGGTCTACGGGACTCAGGCTCTACGCCTGGAACATCGAGATCTCAACCGCCTTCTACGGGTTGCTCCACTGTCTCGAAGTGACCTGTACCACCTTCGGCTCTTCCGCAATCGCATCGCCCACCACGAGGCCGTACACGGTCGGCATCTCGCAGCCGACCACGCGAGCATCATCCGGGTCCTGGGCTACCTCTCCCCCGAAGCCACCCAATGGGCGCGCAAGCACGATCGCGTACCTGAGGCGCTCGCCCGTCGCGCCGATGTATGCGCCGCCCTGGCGCCTACCCGATTCTGAGAACCCCCACAACAAAGGATCACGAGGAGATCGGAGATTCCTCTCTGGTTCCGTCCAGCGCCGCGCGCGCAGTTGTGGTCTGGGTGCCCAGGAGGTTGGCGAAGGGGCGAAGTGTGGTCTTGCCGTCCCGGTAGGCCTGGAATGAGGTGCGCAGGAGGGGAACGGGGAGTCGGGGCTGGCCAGCTGTGGTGAGCCACTCCCAGTAGGAGTCCAGGCGGTTGGTCAGGACGGCGGCGTCCAGTGAACGTGTGCGTACGAAAGCGTCACACTGGTGGCGGTCGATCAGTCCGAGGTTGTAGAGACGCCAGGCGAGGTTGACCGGGGAGACCCACAGGTCGCAGGCGAGCGATGCGAACGAGTCGGCCGTGGGTGTGTGCTGCCGTGCAGCAGTCCTTGCCGACGGACTGGCACGCACCCGAGCGCTCTACCTCCTGGCCGCGAACGCGTCCCAGGTGAATGGGGATCGGCGCGCACGCCCGAGCGCCCTACCGCTGACCATCGTGACCAGTAGGTCGAACGCTCGCGTTAGGGTCCCGCTGTGGACGATGAGCTTGTAATTCGCTATGGCCGCGAAGAGGACATCCCGGCAGTTCTGGAATTCTGGCGCCAGGCAGCCGAGGGAACCGACCGGCACGACGATCCGGCGAAAGTGGCGGCCCTGATCGAGCGAGACCCTGAGTCATTGCTGATCGGCGAGATCGGCGGCGTGCTGGTGGGAACATTGATCGCTGGTTGGGACGGCTGGCGGGCGCACCTCTACCGCCTCGCGGTGTCCCCGGCATTCCGTCGACGCGGGATCGCCTCAGCCCTGATCGTGACAGCCGAGCAGCGGTTCACGGCCTTCGCCGCGTTCCGCGTGGACGCCATGGTGCTCCACGAGAACGAGCTCGCCCATCATGCCTGGAAGGCGGCGGGTTACGGACCACAACCGCAGTGGGGCCGCTGGATCAAAGCGCTGGAGTGAGAATCGACTAGGGGTTGGGGCGCCCGACCCCCCTCTCACACCGCCGGAGATGGGCACGTCGTCACGTCGACCGGATCGGGAGCACGCGCGCCGAGGGGGCAAGTTCGGCGCGGGGGCAAGTTCGGCGCGCGCCGCGTGGCCCTTCGTTCTCGCACCCCGCATTAAAGATGATGCAGTTGCCTTCGGATCGGAGTCGGCACCAACCCTTCCGTCGAGGCTCAATTAATCACCTATGCCGGGCGTACACACAAAAAGGCGGTCCCGGGGTGGGACCGCCTGATCGTGGGAGGTGGGACCTGGTTAGAAGTCCATGTCTCCGCCGCCGGGCATGCCGCCGCCGGCCGGAGCAGGGTTCTTCTCCGGCTTCTCGGCGATGACGGCCTCGGTGGTCAGGAAGAGCGCCGCGATGGAGGCGGCGTTCTGCAGGGCGGAGCGGGTGACCTTGGCCGGGTCGATGATGCCGGTGTCGAACATGTTCACGTACTCACCGGTGGCGGCGTTGAGGCCCTCGCCCGGGGGAAGGTTGCGGACCTTCTCCACCACGACGCCGCCTTCGAGGCCGGCGTTGACGGCGATCTGCTTGAGGGGCTCCTCAAGCGCCTTCTTGACGATCGCGGCGCCGGTGGCCTCGTCGCCGGTGAGTTCGAGCTTGTCGAACGCCTGGGCACTGGCCTGGAGCAGCGCGACGCCGCCGCCGGGGACGATGCCCTCCTCGACGGCCGCCTTGGCGTTGCGGACGGCGTCCTCGATGCGGTGCTTGCGCTCCTTGAGCTCGACCTCGGTGGCCGCGCCCGCCTTGATGACGGCGACGCCGCCGGCGAGCTTGGCGAGGCGCTCCTGGAGCTTCTCGCGGTCGTAGTCGGAGTCGGTGTTCTCGATCTCGGCGCGGATCTGGTTGACCCGGCCAGCGATCGCCTCGGCGTCACCGGCGCCGTCCACGATGGTGGTCTCGTCCTTGGTGACGACGACCTTGCGGGCCTTGCCGAGCACGTCGAGGGTGGCGGACTCGAGCTTGAGGCCGACCTCCTCGCTGACGACCTGGCCGCCGGTGAGGGTGGCGATGTCGCCCAGCATGGCCTTGCGGCGGTCGCCGAAGCCGGGGGCCTTGACGGCCACCGAGCGGAACAGGCCGCGGATCTTGTTGACCACCAGGGTGGCGAGGGCTTCGCCCTCGACGTCCTCAGCGATGATCAGGAGCGGCTTGCCGGCCTGGACGACCTTGTCGAGCAGGGGCAGCAGGTCCTTGTTGGCCGAGACCTTGGAGTTGACCACGAGAATGTAGGGGTCCTCCAGGACCGCCTCCATGCGCTCGGGGTCGGTCACGAAGTAACCCGAGTTGTAACCCTTGTCAAAGCGCATACCCTCGGTGAGCTCGAGCTCCAGCCCGAAGGCGTTGCTCTCCTCGACCGTGATGACGCCTTCCTTGCCGACCTTGTCCATCGCCTCGGCGATCAGCTCGCCGATCTCGGTGTCACCGGCGGAGATGGAGGCGGTGGAGGCGATCTGCTCCTTGGTCTCCACATCCTTGGCCAGCTTGGAGAGCTCCTCGCTGACCCGCTCGACGGCCGCCTCGATACCCTTCTTCAGGGCCATCGGGTTGGCGCCGGCGGCGACGTTGCGCAGACCCTCACGAACCAGGGCCTGGGCCAGCACGGTGGCGGTGGTGGTGCCGTCACCCGCGACGTCATCGGTCTTCTTGGCGACTTCCTTGACCAGCTCGGCCCCGATCTTCTCCCACGGGTCCTCAAGCTCGATCTCCTTGGCGATGGAGACACCATCGTTGGTGATCGTGGGGGCGCCCCACTTCTTCTCCAGCACGACGTTGCGGCCCTTGGGGCCCAAGGTCACCTTGACGGCGTCGGCGAGCTGGTTCATACCGCGCTCAAGACCGCGCCGGGCTTCCTCGTCAAACGCGATCATCTTGGCTGCCATAAGGCTAGACCTCCCAGTAGAGGGTGGCTTCAGCGGACCGAGCCGACGCCCGCGACGGCATGGGGCCGCATATCCCTTCGGCGGACCCCGTCGTCCCGATCCCGTTATTGGCACTCCCAGCTGGGGAGTGCCAACCATCTGTTTAGCACTCTCCCCGTGTGAGTGCAAGCGAAAGCCATGCTGACCAGTACGGATATGCCCCAACCAGGGAGAATCCACCCAACCCCTTGGACAGCATCTCCCACCCAACCCTTCGCGTCCCTCGGACTCTGCTCGCTCTGTCATCCCCGTGGTCGCTCGGATGAAGCGGCAACTTGATCCGAGTGGGGGTATCCCACCCACCCAGCCCTTCGTTTCCCCTCGGGCTCCGCCCGACCCCGCCATCGCCGTGGTTGCCCTCGGGAAGCGACTTGTCATAGCGCGGTGGTTCCCCCACCCACCCAACCCTTTGTCTCCCATCGGGCTCCGCCCGACCCCGCCATCCCGGTGGTGTCCCGAATGAAGGGGCAAAGGATGGGTGGAGGGGACCACCGCGTCGTAGCTGCCGTTTCGAAGCGACGGCCAGGGCGAATGACGGGAGCGGGCGGAGCCCGGAGGCCAATCAGAAGGCTAGGTGGGTGGGTAAACCACCCCGGATACCGCGATGGCGGGAGCGGGCCAAGCCCGGCAATCAAAGGGCCGGACGGGTGGGAGAACCACCCCCAGACACCGCGATGGCGGGAGCGGGCCAAGCCCGGCAATCAAAGGGCTGGGTGGGTGGGAGAACCTCTGGGCACAAGCACCACGCGAATCCCCGGCAACCCCCGCGCCATAGGTCGTATGTCCCGGCTTGGCCGCGCCTGTGTCTGGACTGAGGAACGCAGGTCGCGGAGCGGCCGGAGTGACGAGGGAAGACGCAGGCTGAAGGCGGCCAAGCCCGCCGTGCCGAAGGCGCGGCAATGTCATTGCAAGCCCGCCGATCCGGAGGATCGGCCATAGACACGGCAGAGCCCGGGTGCCGCCCCACGCGGCCTCCGGGCTCTCTCGTCGTTGCCTGGATCAGACGGTCCGGACAGCCTCCGCCTGCGGGCCCTTCTGACCCTGGGTGATGTCGAACTCTACTCGCTGGCCCTGCTCAAGGGCCTTGTAGCCGTCCATCATGATTGCCGAGTAATGGACGAAAACGTCCTTACCACCGTCTACCGCGATGAAGCCGTAGCCCTTGTCCGCGTTAAACCATTTGACGGTGCCCTGCGCCACTTTCCGACTCCTCTTGCTGGGCTGGCGACGGACCATGCCCATTCCACCGCATGGTCCGTGACCTTTCGGGCCGGAAGGATTACGCTCTCTCCGGCCACGTCGATCGTTCTCGACCATACCTGTAGCAAGCGGTGGGACAACAGAGTCAATCCGCACTTCGATTGCGGCAGAACACGCTTCCAAGAAGGCCGGATTTTGGATTTGTGATTACATAGTCGCGAAATGCACCATATGCCATAGCACCGATTAAGCTTCGATAACGATAGAACCCCATGTCAACACGGAAACACCCACGCACTGTAGGAGTGCGTGGGTGTGCAGGGGACGTTCGAGGTCAGCCCCCGGCCACCGCCGGGATCACCGAAATCTGTGCCCCGTCCGGCGTCGAAGTCTCCAGTCCGTCGGAGAATCGGACGTCCTCTTCCCCCACGTAGACGTTGACAAAACGCCGGATCTTGCCCGATTCATCGAGGATCCTGGCACCGATGCCGGGGTAGTCCGCGTCCAGCTTGAGCAGGACCTCGCGGAGCGTTCCGCCTTCTCCGGCCACCTCCGACGCGCCCCCGGTGTAGGTACGAAGAATCGTCGGAATCCGCACCGAAACACTCATTTGGCCGCCCTCTTTCGTTGTTCGGAATCAGTTAGTTGGCGAAAGCCGTACGAAATGCGTCGAGGGACGGGCGGATAACCGCCGCCGGACGGGCCTCGGCCGAGACGGCGTCCAGGGTCTTGAGGCCTTCGCCCGTGTTGAGGATCACCGTCTCCGCGCCGGGGTCGAGCTGGCCGTTCTCCACCAGTTTGCGGGTCACGCCGAGGACCACGCCGCCGGCGGTCTCCGCGAACACGCCCTCGGTCCTGGCCAGCAGCCGGATCGCGGCCACGATCTCGGGGTCGGTGACGTCCTCCACGGCGCCGCCGGTGCGCCGCGCGATGTCCAGCACGTAGGGGCCGTCGGCGGGGTTCCCGATGGCCAGCGACTTGGCGATGGTGTTCGGCCGGACCGGCTGGACCACGTCGTGCCCGGCCTTGTACGCGGTCGACACCGGCGAGCACCCTTCGGCCTGGGCCGCGAAGATCCGGTACTCCTTCTCCTCGACCAGACCGAGCCGGATGAGCTCCTTGAACCCCTTGTCGATTTTGGTCAGCTGGGAGCCCGACGCGACCGGAATGACGATCTGATCGGGAATGCGCCAGCCCAACTGCTCGGCTATCTCGTACGCCAGAGTTTTGGACCCCTCCGCGTAGTACGGCCGCAGGTTGACGTTGACGAAGCCCCACTTCTCCCCGAGCGAGTCCCCGATGAGCTCCGAGCAGAACCGGTTGACCTCGTCGTAGGTCCCGTCGATCCCAACCAGCCGCCCGCCGTACACCGACGCCACGACGATCTTGGCTTCTTCCAGGTTGGCGGGGACGAACACGCACGAATCCAACCCGGCCCGGGCCGCGGCCGCGCCGACCGCGCCCGCCAGGTTGCCCGTCGACGAGCAGGACAGCGTGGTGAAGCCGAAGTTCCTGGCCGCCTCGACGGCGATGGCCACCACCCGGTCCTTGAAGGAGTGGGTGGGGTTGCCGGAGTCGTCCTTCACGTACAGGGAGCGCATGCCCAGCTCGCCGGCCAGGTTGTCGGCCTTGACGAGCTTGGTCCAGCCGGGCTGCATGTTGGGCTTGGCCGCCACATCCACGGGGACGGGGAGCAGGCTCCGGTACCGCCAGATATTGGTCGGACCTGATTCGATGTCCGCGCGGGTCACGGGCCCGAACTCGTATGCCACCTCAAGTGGCCCGAAACACTCGATACAAGCGAAATTCGGGCCGATGTCATAGCGGGTTCCGCATTCGCGGCAGGAGAGAGCGGTAGCGGGTCCGAAGTCGGTGCTGAGCGCCATGAAGCGAGGCCTTTCCCTCATCTTCGCCTGCGACCACCCTGGTCACAGGCCGGAATTGGCACCTGTTCCGATCGGCCTCGCCAGGTCACGAGCGCAATCGGAATGGTTGCCGGGGCTTCGCAGGGCCGGTCCCTCCACCCCTCTGGATGAGCAAATATTCAGTTGTCCCAAAGACTGTACATCGCCCCCCCGACAACACTCGACCGCGTCTCACTTGCCGAGATACGCGTCCCCCAGGGCGGACTGGATGTACTTCCGGGCCTGGTGGATGCGGGATTTGGCCGTCCCCAGCGGGATGCCCAGCTGCTCGGCGACCTCCGCGTAGTCGAGCTGCACGATGTCCCGCAGCACCAGCGCGGCGGCCAGTTCCGGCTTCTCCAGCTCCAGCGACTCCATCGCGTCCAGCAGATCCAGCCGGGATCCGGCGATCACGCTCACCCGGTGCGGGTCGGGCCGATGCTCGGGTAATTCCTCGGAGGTCTGCTCGGCCGCCCGCCGCTTCAACGTCCGGTACGTCGTCCGCGCGCAGTTGGCCGTCACGATGTGCAGCCAGGTGCTGAACCGGGACCGCCCCTCGAACCTGCCGATGTTGCGCGCCACCGCCAGCAGCGTGTCCTGACAGGCCTCCTCGGCATCCTGCCGGTAGGGCAGCAGCCGCTCGCAGTGCCGCAGCACGTCGGGTTCGATCCGCTTCAGCAGCCCCCCGAGCGCACGATGATCGCCCCCTGCGGCCGCAGTAGCCAGCTCCTCGGTGGTCTCGTCCAGCGCCATCTCGACCGGCTCCCAAGATCTCCCAAGCGGGGCAGCCCCGGCGTGACAAGGCCGGGCCGCATCGAGCGCCGGAGCGTTTTCCTGACATCCTAACTTTATTAATGTCTCCGCATCGTGGAGTGTGCCGGCAGTGAGCTCAACGTTGATCGCCTCCAACCGCGGTCCCGTCTCGTTCACGCTGTCCGAGGACGGCGCGCTCACCATGCGCCGGGGCGGCGGCGGCCTGGTCTCCGGCCTGTCCGAGGTGGCCAGGGATGCCGAGCTCCTGTGGGTCTGCGCCGCGCTCTCGGACGGCGACCGCAGCGCCGTACGGCTCGCGCCCGGCGGCCGCCTGGACGAGGCCGGCTACGACACCGGCCCGCTCCGCATGCTGGACATCGCCCCCGCGGTCTTTCATCGGGCCTATAACGCGGTGGCCAACTCGACGCTCTGGTTCGTCAGCCACCTGCTCTACAACACCCCGTTCACCCCCCATTTCGATGGAAGGTTCCAGCGGGAGTGGGAGTCCTACCAGGACTACAACGGCGCGTTCGCGCTGGCGCTGGCCGAGGAGGCGGGCCACGAGGCTCGGGTGATGATCCAGGACTACCATCTCAGCCTGGCCCCGGCGATGCTCCGGGTGGAGCGCCCCGACCTGCGGATCGCCCACTTCTCGCACACGCCATGGGCGCCCCCGGACTACTTCTCGGTGCTGCCGGACGAGGTGGGCGTGGAGATCCTGGAGGGCCTGCTTGGCGCGGATCACGCGGGGTTCCTGACCGCGCGCTGGGCGGATGCCTTCATGGACTGCTGCGAGACGATCCTGGGCGCGCGCGTGGACCGCGCCAGCCGTACCGTCACCTATCAGGACAGGACCACGCGCATCGGGGTGCACGCGCTCGGCGTGGACGGGCCCGCGCTGCGGGCGCGGGCCGCGGAGCCGGATGTGGAGTCACACCTGCAGGTGATCAAGGAGCAGGTCGGGGACCGGCGGCTGATCGTGAGGATCGACCGGACCGAGCTGTCCAAGAACATCGTCCGGGGCATGGCCGCCTACCGGGAGTTCCTGGCCGAACATCCGGAATGGCACGGCAAGGTGGTGCATCTGGCGTTCGCCTACCCGTCCCGGCACGATCTGCCGGAATACCGGGAGTACACGGCGGCCGTGCAGCGCTGCGCCAAGGAGATCGAGGATGAGTACGCGACCGACGACTGGGACCCGCTGATCCTCAACATGAACGACGACTACCCGCGCTCGCTGGCCGCCTACCGGCTGGCGGACGTGCTGCTGGTCAATCCGATCAGGGACGGCATGAACCTGGTCGCCAAGGAAGGGCCGATCCTGTCCCCCCGGTGCGCGCTGGTGCTGTCCCGGGAGGCGGGCGCGGCGGCCGAGCTCGGCGCGGACGCGCTGCTGGTCAATCCGTTCGACGTGTCGGGCACGGCGACCGCCCTGCACGACGCGCTGGTGATGCCGGAACAGGAGCGGATGACCCGGGCGACAAGGCTCCGCGCGGCGGCCACCGCCCTGCCGCCGCAGCGCTGGTTCGCCGATCAGCTCCAGGCACTCGCCTGATACTTTTGTCCTGATATTTTACTAATCAGGGGAATAACTGGTGACAACGACCACCCGGGCCATCACGTTCACCAGGGACCGGCCGACATGGCTGATCTATCTCATTCTCGCCACCTTCTCCAGCTACCTGTACGGCCTGTCGGCCGCCATCCCGCTGCTGCGCGCCGAACTCGGCCTCACCCAGGCGGTCGCCGGGCTGCACGCCACCGGCATGGCCATCGGCTCGATCATCACCGGCCTGGCCATCCCCGCGATCACGGCCAGGATCGGCCGCCGCGCCGCCTGCTGGACGGGCATCGCCGGCATGAACGTCGGCATGCTCATCGTCGCCTTCGGCCAGGTCCTGCCGGTCACCCTGCTCGGCTACACGATCGCCAGCGGCATGGCGGGGATCACCCTGTTCATCTCCATGGCCGTGCTCAGCGAGCACCACGGCGCGGCGGGCCCGGCCGCGATCGCCGAGGCCAACGCGGTCGGGGTGCTCCCCGGCATCGTGGCCTCCTACGCCTTCAGCGTGCTGGCGGGCACGGTGCTGGGCTGGCGGGCGGCGCTGTTCGTGCCGCTCATCCTGTCGGCGCTGCTGGCGCTGACCATGTTCCGGGTCTGGGTGCCCGAGCGCCCAGCCGCGCCCGTGCAGAAGCACGGGCCGCGCGTTCCCTACGGGCGGCGCTTCCACCTGGCCGGTGCGGTGTTGTTGTGCTGCGTGGCGCTGGAATTCTCGTTCAACATGTGGGCGGCGGAGTTACTTGCCCAGCGGACCGGGCTGAGCGCCGCCTCCGCCACCACCGGGCTGACCGCGATGCTGATCGGCGTCGCCCTCGGCCGGCTCGGCGGGGTCCAGCTCGCGCTGCGCTTCCGCGTCGACGTGGTGCTGGTCGGCGCCCTGCTGCTGGCGCTCACCGGCTGGGCGGTGTTCTGGACCACCACGATCACCGTCGTCGCGTACGCCGGACTGGTGATCACCGGCCTGGGCATCGCGCTGCAGTTCCCGATGGCGCTGAGCCGGCTGATCGAGGCCTCCGGCGGGCGGCCGGACCAGGCCTCGGGGGCGGCGTCGGTATGGGCGGGGTTCGGCTCCGGCGCCTCGCCGCTCGTGCTCGGCGCGCTCGGCGACGGATTCGGCACCCACACCGCGTTCTTGATGGCCCCCGTCCTGATCGGCCTGGCGACCGGCGCGGTGCTCAGTTCCAGGCAGCCCGCTTGAGGATGGTGGCGAGCCCCCGGGTGCGCCACTGGTCCACGATCAGGATCTTCGAGCTGGGCAGGAACCACTCACGCTGGTGGAAGTAGCCCTTCACGGTGGACTTGGTCTGCCCGATGTGCATGCAGGCGGCCTTCCAGTCCCGGTAGTGCGCCTTGTGATCTGGCCCGATCTGGCGCAGGCCCTTCTCGGCCAGCTTGAACTCGCCGATCCACAGGTTCTTGTCGTAGACGCAGGGGCCGACATCGCTGGCGGGGTAGAAGGGGCGGCTCGGCTCGTACGGGGTGAAGCCCTCGTGGCCGATCTTGATGGCGGCCGGGCCGAGCACCCAGAAGCTCCGGCAGCCGGAGTCGCGGAAACCGCTCTGCTTCGGGCAGGAGCCGGTGACCACGCGGGTCCAGTCGGGGCTGACCTTGTAGACCTTCCAGGCCTTCGGGATGGTCAGGGTCAGGCCCTTGCGCAGGTGCAGCGGTTTGGTGGTCGAGGCGGAGGCCGGGAAGGGAATGGCCGCCACCAGCGCGAGACCGCACGCCACTAACAGAATCGTTCGTTTCAGCATGCCGAGCAGGCTACTGATCCCGGCTTGTAATCGACTTGTGGAGTGTTTCAAGAAGGGCGACCACCCCGGCGGGCCCGTCCACGACGACGTCGCAGACCTCGGTGAGCGCGGCGACCTCGCTGGAGCCGCTGCACACCCGGACCCCGGGAAGGCTGGAATCGGCGACCGCGGCGAAAGCGGCCAGATCCCCCAGGTCGTCTCCGACGAACATGACCGAGCGCGCGGCGGTCTCGGCCAGCAAGGCGCGCAGCGCGCGGCCCTTGTCCATCCCGGGCCCGCGCAACTCCAGCACCTTGCGCCCGGGTTCGACGACCAGCCCAGCCCGCTCGGCGAGCCGCGCCACCGGTTCCCGCAGCTCCTCCAGCACGGCGTCGGGGTCGGCGCAGTTGCGGGTGTGTACGGCTACCGCCCGCCCCTTGTCCTCGATCTTCACCCCGTCGGCCAGGGTGGCGACAAGGGCGGGGAGCTCGTTGCGTACCAGCTCGAGGCCGGACGGCGGCGGGGGCGCGACGGTCTCGCCGCCCTCCCAGCGCTCCAGGCCGTAGTGCCCGAGGATGAGCAGGCCGGGCACGTCGATCAGGTCGGGCCCCTCCGGGGTGTCGCCCAGCGCGAGCGCGGTGCTCGGCGGGCGGCCGGTGATGATCGCGATCCGGGCGACCTGCCCGGCCAGGCGGATGAGCGCGGCCGGCGCGGCCGGGTGGATCCAGGCGGCCGACGGGTCGGCCACGATCGGGGCGAGCGTGCCGTCGAAGTCGAGGGCGATCACCGCGCCCCCGGGATCCTCGGCGATGGCGGCCAGGCCCGTCGCGCCGGTCTCGGTGAGCACTCGCACGGCTTTCCCCTCTGTCGTGCTTGTCGTCATGCCAAGCGTACGTACCTAGCCGGATTCGCCCGTACGGCGGGCGGCGCGGTCGCGGCGGCGGCTGCCGCGCAGCCGGAGCAGGCGGTTGACCAGCGCGGGATCGGCGGCCAGCGCCTCGGGACGGTCGATCAGCTCGCCCAGGAGCTGGTAGTAGCGGGTGGTGGAGAGGCCGAAGGTGTCCTTGATCGCCTGCTCCTTGGCGCCGGGGTAGCGCCACCGTTGGTTCTCGAATTCGAGGATCTGCCGGTCCCGTTCGGATAGCTCGTCCACTATGTCCCCCTCGGGGCAAGGGATCTCATCGTAGCCCGGCGACCGGGGTGATCAAGTACCCATAACCGTACGTATCGGACTGTTCACGGAAACGTCAGATTGAATCATCGATGCGTGCCAGAATGTTGCCCCAAGATCCAAGGGAGCGGCCGATGAGGATGCTGCTGCTCGGGGTGCTCCCCACCTGTCTGGCCGCCTGCCTGGTGACGGGGGCGGCGGCCGTACCGGGGCCGAAGGACGGGCTCGCCGAGAACGCGCGCGGTCGCCAGTGGCCGCTGCGCGCGATGGATGTCCAGGAGGCCTGGCAGCGCAGCCGGGGCGCCGGGGTGACCGTGGCGGTCCTGGACACCGGCGTGGACCCGCGCCACCCCGACCTGGCCGGCGTGGTGGTGCGGGGCCCCGACCTGACCGGGGCCGACCGGACCAGGTCCGGGCGGCACGGCACCGCCATGGCCAGCCTGATCGCCGGACGCGGCCACGGCGCCGGCCGGACGCTCGGCGTGCTGGGGGTGGCTCCGGAGGCCCGCATCCTGTCGGTGCGGGTCACCCTGGAGAACGACGACCCGCAGCGCGGCAACGCCCGGATCAGCGCCCGCGGCCGGCTGGCGTTGGCCCGCGGCATCAGGTACGCGGTGGACCACGGCGCCCAGGTCATCAGCATGTCCCTGGGCGGCGGGGAAGGCTCGTACGAGGGCTCCCCCGAGGAGGAGGACGCGGTCCGCTACGCGCTGGGCAAGAGCGTGGTCCTGATCGCGTCGGCGGGCAACGACGGCGCGGGCGCCAACCGGCGCAACTTCCCGGCGGGCTACCCGGGCGTGATCGCGGTCGGCGCGGTGGACGAGCGGCTGCGCCGCGCGCCGTTCTCCAACCGGCACGACTACCTGTCGGTGGTCGCTCCCGGGACCGGGATCGTGAGTGCGGACGGCCCCGACTCCTACCTGATCTCCGACGGCACGAGCTCGGCGGCGGCGTTCGTGGCCGGGGTGGCGGCGCTGGTCAGGTCCCGCTACCCGGCGCTGACCGCGCTGGAGGTCCGGCAGGCCATCCAGCGGAGCGCACGCCACCCCGCCCCCGGACCCGGATACGGGCACGGCGTCGCCAACGCCGAGGGCGCGCTGCTGGCGGCGGAGCAGATGCACCGGATCCCGCTGGCCGCCGTCCCCCGGCAGGCCAGGTCCAGCGTGGCTCACGACCGGTCCCGGGAATTGATCGACATCGGATTGCTGCTGGTGGTGGCGGTGCTGGCGACCCGGGTGGCGATCACCAGGTGAGGGTATCCGGCAGCCCAAGATCCGTTTGACTACGGCCCCGCGATCATTGCCAGAACATGACTTGCCGTCATGTTAGCCCTCCAAGGAGGGGGTATAACGAGGCGTGATTACACAGAGTAGTTTTCCTGTGACCCATTAGCGAGTTCCTTCCGGGGGGAAATACATATGATCCGCCGCATTCTCGTCACCTCTGCCTGCGCCGGCCTGCTCGCTCTCGGCTCCGCCTCGGCCGCCTCGGCCGCCGCCGCGCCCGCCGACGACCCGATCGTCGGCCTGCTGGGCGGCCTGCTCGGTGGCAGTGGCGGTGGCCTGATCGGTGGTCTGCTCGGTGGCAGCAGCGACCCGGTCGGCCAGCTCACCGGCACTCTGAACGACCTCACCAACAGCCTGAGCGGCGTCACCAACGGCGTGGGTGACGTCCTGGAGGCCATTCCCGGGTTGTCGGAAGAGGACCTCAAGGGCTGAGCCAGTCGCGAACAGGGCCTCCACCAGGTGGTGGAGGCCCTTTCCGTTTCAGTTGGCGTGCACCACGTCGTGCACTTCGGCGAAGTGGCAGGCGCTCGGATGATCGGCCCCCGGCCGGATCTGCAGCAGCGGCTCCTCCTCCGCGCAGATCTCCTGGGCCTTCCAGCACCGGGTCCTGAACCGGCACCCCGAGGGCGGATTGGCCGGCGACGGCGGATCCCCCTGCAGGATGATCCGCTCCCGGTTCTCCCGCCCCTCCGGATCGGGCACCGGCACCGCCGACAGCAGCGCCTGCGTGTACGGATGGGTCGGCCGGTCGTAGATCTCGGTGTCCCGGCCGATCTCCACGATCTTGCCCAGGTACATCACCGCGACCCGGTCGGAGATGTGGCGGACCACCGACAGGTCGTGCGCGATGAAGATGTAGGCCAGATCGAACTCGTTCTGCAGCCGCTCCAGCAGGTTGATCACCTGCGCCTGGATGGACACGTCCAGCGCCGACACCGGCTCGTCACAGACGATGACCTCCGGCTGGAGCGCCAGCCCGCGGGCGATGCCGATGCGCTGCCGCTGACCCCCGGAGAACTGGTGCGGATACCGGTTGATGTGATCGGGATTGAGCCCGACCACGTCCAGCAGTTCCTGCACCTTCTTCCGCCGGTCACCCTTCGGCGCCACCTCGGAGTGGATCTCGAACGGCTCCCCGACGATGTCGCCCACGGTCATCCGCGGGTTCAGCGAGGTGTACGGATCCTGCATCACCATCTGGATGTTGCGCCGGATCCGCTTCAGATCCGCGCCCTTGGCGTTGGCCAGATCCTTCCCGGCCACCCGGACCGTGCCCGAGGTCGGGGTCTCCAGCGCCATCAGCAGCTTGGCCAGCGTGGACTTGCCACAGCCGGACTCGCCCACGATGCCCAGCGTCTCGCCGCGGTGCAGGTCGAACGAGACCCCGTCCACCGCCTTGATCGCGCCGATCTGCCGCTTGACCACGATGCCCTGGGTCAGCGGGAAGTGCTTGACCAGGTCGCGGACCTCCAGGACGGGCTCACCTTTCGACGCCATCGAGGACCTCCCTCCAGTAGTGGCAGGCGCTGCTGCGGGTGCCGCTGATCTCGTGCAACGGGGGCACGTCGGTCACGCAGTTGTCCTGGCGGTAAGGGCAGCGCGGGTTGAAGGCGCAGCCGGTGGGCATGTCCAGCAGGTTCGGTGGCAGGCCCTTGATCGCGTACAGGTCCTGGCCCTTCTGGTCGACCCGGGGGATCGATTCCAGCAGGCCCTTGGTGTAGGGGTGGGCCGGAGTCTTGTAGACGTCGTGCACGGGGGCGTTCTCGACGATGCGGCCGCCGTACATGACCGCGATCTTGTCGGCCACGTCGGCGACCACGCCGAGGTCGTGGGTGATCAAGATCATGGCCATGTTGCTCTCCCGCTGGAGCTCGGCCAGCAGTTCCATGATCTGGGCCTGCACGGTGACGTCCAGCGCCGTGGTCGGCTCGTCCGCGATCAGGACATCGGGGTCCAGGGCGATGGACATGGCGATCATGATGCGCTGCCGCATGCCGCCGGAGAACTGGTGCGGGTAGTCGTGCACGCGCTGGCGAGCGGCCGGGATGCGGACCCGGTCCATCAGCTCGATCGCCTTGGCGTACGCGGCCTTCTTGCCCATGCCCCGGTGCACCCGGAACATCTCGGCGATCTGCCAGCCCACGGTGAACACCGGGTTGAGCGCCGACAGCGCGTCCTGGAAGACCATCGCGATCTGCTGACCGCGGATCTGGGTCCTGGCGTTCTCCGAGAGTTTGAGCAGGTCGGTGCCGCGGAACCGGATCTCGCCCTTCGGGATGCGCGCGGGCGGCATGTCCAGGATGCCCATGATCGCCTGAGCGGTCACCGACTTGCCAGAGCCGGACTCGCCCAGCACGGCCAGCGTCTCTCCGGCGTTCAGGGCGTAGGAGACACCGTTGACCGCGCGGGCCACGCCCTGCCGGGTCGCGAATTCCACGTGCAGGTTGTCGACCGCCAGCAACGGGGCGGTGCCGAGGGTGTCCGCGGGCAGCAGATGCGTGTCGACGGATGGGTTTTTCACTTCTGGCACCTCCTATCGAAGCTTCGGGTCGAGCGCGTCCCGTACGGCGTCGCCGAGCATGACGAACGCCAGCACGGTGATGCTCAGGAACAGCGCGGGGAACAGCAGCGGCGCGGGCGCCTCCAGGAACCGGTTCCGGCCGTCGGCGATCATCAGACCCCACGAGATGTCCGGCGACTGGATGCCGACGCCGAGGAACGACAGCGCGGCCTCGGCGGCGATGAACACGCCCAGGTTCATTGTGGTGACCACGATGACCGGAGTCAGCGCGTTGGGCAGGATGTGCCGGACCATGATCCGGATCGGTCCCGCCCCGAGTGCCTTGGCGGCCAGCACGAAGTCCTGGTTCTTGGTGGTGATCACCGCGGCCCGCATGATGCGCAACACCAGCGGCCAGGCCAGCAGCGACAGGGCCAGCACCACGCTGCCGATGCCCGCGTTGTCGCGGCCGATGACGGCCAGGATGAGCAGCGCGCCGAGGATCGACGGGATGGCGAAGAAGATCTCCGCGATCCGGGACAGGAGCACGTCGGTCCATTTGCCGAAGAACCCGGCGAGCAGCCCCAGGGTGCCGCCGACCAGCGAGGTGACGATAGTGGCGACGACGCCCACGATGATCGAGACGCGAGCGCCGTAGATCACCCGCGAGTAGGTGTCACAGCCCAGGTTGTCGCTGCCGAACCAGTGCGTGCCGTCGAGGCCGTCCCGGGCCCTGGTCAGGTCGCAGGTGGAGGGGTCGAAGGCGTTCACCGGCGAGAACAGCCAGGGGAACGCCGCGATGATCACCAGCAGCAGCACCAGCGCCGCGCCGAACAGGAAAACCTTGCTGCGCCGCAGGTCATACCACGCGTCCGACCACAGGCTGGCAGGCTTCTTGGCCTTCTCCGGCTTGGCGTCCTTGGCCGGCGAGGCCGTGATCGTGGAGTTACTCATAGCGGATCCTGGGGTCGAGTACGGCGTACAGCAGGTCGACGATCAGGTTGGCCAGAATGTAGATCAGCACCAGGACCGTGACAATCCCCACCACCACCGAGTTCTCCCGGAGGTAGACGGAGGTGAACAGCTGCTGGCCGATGCCGGGCAGGTTGAAGATGGTCTCGGTGATGACCGCGCCGCCCATCAGCGTGCCGAGGTCGGCGCCCAGATAGGTGACCAGCGGAATCAGCGAGTTCCGCAGCGCGTGCCTGCCGAGCACCCGCCGCCGCGGCATGCCCTTGGCGATCGCGGTCCTGACGTAGTCCGACCGCAGCGTCTCCATCAGGCTGGTTCTGGTCAGCCGGGTCAGGTACGCGATGGACGTGCCCGCCAGCACCGCCCCGGGGACAAGGTAGCTACGCCAGCCGTCGGCGACGCCCGTGACCGGGAAGAAGTCGATCCCGGTCGAGAGCTTCAGCTGCACGCCGAGGAGCAGCTGCAGCAGGAAGCCGCTCACCAGGGTGGGGATGGAGACCAGCATCAGCGTGACGGCCAGGATGCCGGTGTCCGACCACCGGCCGCGGCGCAGCGCCGCGATGAGGCCGAGCCCGATGCCCACGACGGCCTCGATGAACAGGGCCATCAGCGCGAGATTGAGGGTGACCTGGAATTTGCCCTCGAAGATGGTCGACACGGGCAGGCCGCGGAAGGTCGTTCCGAAGTCGCCGGTGAAGATGTCCCGGATGTAGTAGCCGTACCGGACGATCAGCGGGTCGTTGAGATGGAACAGTTCCCGCATGGTCTGGGCGAATACGGGGTCGACGCGCCGGTCACCGGCCAGGGCCTGCAGGGGGTCGCCCGGCAGCGCGTAGACGATTGCGAAAATGAGGAACGTGGTGCCAAGCAGCACAGGGATCGCCTGAAGCAGGCGCCTGACAACGTAGCGGCCCATTCGGTCTCCCGATCATGACAAAGGGCAGCCCACTTGCAACCGAGCGGGCTGCCCTTAAGAGTGATGGCGCATCCCGGGTGACTACAAGAGCCACCCGGAATGAGATCCGCCTAGGCCTTCTCTACGTTGAAGAGGTCGATCCGCTCGAACGGGTCGATCTTCACGTTCTTCACGTGCTGGGAGTAGGCGCCGTTGGTCTGGTAGAAGTAGACCGGGATGTAGGGGAGCTCCTTCAGCAGGATGTCGTCCGCCGCCTGGTAGGCCGCGATGCCCTCTTCCAGCGTCTTGGCCGAGTCGCCCGCCTTGAGGTGCTCCTCGAACTCCTTGTTGTTGAAGCCCGAGTAGTTCGAGGACGCGTTCGCCGCGAAGATCGGCTTGAGGTAGTTCTCCGGCGACGGGTAGTCCATGATCCACGCCATCCGGAAGCCGCCCTTCCACTTCTTGGCGCCCAGGTCGTCGAGGATCGTGGCGAACTTCTCCACCGGCTTCGGCGTCACCTCGGCGCCGAGGTTGGTGCGCAGGTTGTTCGCGACCGCCTCGATCCACTCCTTGTGGCCGCCGTCGGCGTTGTAGCCGATCTCGATCGCGCCCAGGCTCGCGCCGCCGGCCTTGTCGAACAGCTCCTTGGCCTTGACCGGGTCGTACGTGCAGGCCTCGCCGCAGGCGCCCTGGCGGTAACCGGAGACGACCGGGCTGATGAAGTCGTCGGCCGGGACCCGGGTGCCGGAGAAGACGGTCTCGGTGATGGTCTTGCGGTCGATCGCCATCGAGACGGCCTTACGGACGTCCGCGTTCTTGGCGTAGTCGGCGCCGGTCTTGATCGGGAAGCCGATGTAGCCGATACCGGAGGAGGGCTGCTCGATGTAGCGGTCGCCGAACTCGGCCTTGGCGCTGCCGATGGCCTCGGCGGGCAGCTGGTCCATGATGTCCAGGTTGCCGGCCTGCAGGTCGCGGTAGGCGGCGTTCAGGTCGAGGTAGATCTGGAAGTTGACCGCGTCGATCTTGGCCTTGCCCTCCTTGTAGTCGTCGTTGCGGACGACGGAGATGGCCTGGTCCTTGCCCCGCTCCCACGGCTTGGCCATCTTGAACGGGCCGTTGCCGATCGGGCTCTTGCCGTACGCCTCGGTGACCTTGCCGTCAGGACCGAAAGCGGCCTTGGGCATGGGGTAGAAGGCGGTGTAGCCCAGCATCGTCGGGAAGCCGGAGAACGGGTTGGTCAGCGCGACCGTGAAGGTCAGGTTGTCCACGACCTTGAGGCCGGAAAGCGTGGTGGCGGTGGCCGCGGGCGCGACCTGCTCGCCCTCGCCGTCCGGGTCGACCGGGTTCATCTCGGCATAGCCCTGGATGCTGCCCATGAAATAGTTGCCTTCGTACGCGTTGGCGCCGTTGGCGGTGTAGTTCCAGGAGTCCACGAAGCTCTGCGCGTCGACGGGGGTGCCGTCGTGGAACTTGTAGCCATCCTTGAGTTTGATGGTCCAGTTGGTCTGGTCGTCCGAAGTGATCGACTCGGCGATCTGGTTGATCGGCTTCTTCTCGGCGTCGTAGTTCACCAGGCCGATGAAGAGCGCATTGAGCACCTCGGCGCCGCTGGTCTCAGCGGTGTTGCCCGGGACGAGTTCGTGCTGGGGTTCGGCGATCTCGACCCGCACCGGCTGAGTGGCGGGGGCACTGCCACCGGCCTCCGGGGCGTCGCTGCCGCCACAGGCGGCGACCGCGAGCGCGAGCAGCGCGGAGCCGGCGATGATCTGTGCGCCCTTGGTTACGCGCATAGTAAGTTGATCCTCCCTCAAAGGATGGGCTACGGCGCTGAGCTGCGAAATGTCCTTGCCAAGCGCCACCTGGCCCCTTATGGGGGCCCGGATTTGCAAGCACGGTCAAAACAGCTGACGCCCTGCCAGTCGTCCGCGAGCATCCCTCACCACCTGCTGCAGACTTGTCTCTGCTGCGTTGCAGTTCGGTCACACGTGCGTCAGTCGGGCGTCACACGCATTCCAACAAGCTTGCCCCAAATGTCTAACAGGGGGTCAAACCACTCAATAAGGTACACATGGCCTCTCGGTGGTCAAGCCCGGAGGCAGGCTTTGGGGGGAGGGTCGTGGCGTTGGTCCCCATATCAGGATCGCTTGGGCTACGGTTGACCAAGCTGTGGCGTAGTGTGCCGCGGCGGTCGTACGGAACCCATGTGAGGAGCCAACGGATGACCATCGCAGGCTTCTCGTTCACCAGCATCCAATAGAGTCCATGCCATGAGCCAGCCGGAATCCGCCGTCGCGGACGCCCAGGCGGGCGGCCCAGCGACGGATTCGCTGGCCGAGCTCGCCCGGCGCCATGGGCTTCGCCGTGCCATCGCACGGCCGAGCCTGCCGTCCTACGTTCGCCAGTTGTGGGCGCGCCGGCACTTCGTGCTCAAGTACGCGACCTCGCGGAATGTCTCGAAATATTCCGACTCGGCGCTGGGGCAGCTGTGGCAGCTGCTCACGCCGCTGCTGAACGCCGGCGTCTACTTCCTGATGTTCGGCGTGATCCTGGGCCAGCAGAAGGACATCCCGAACTACACCGCGTTCCTCATCACCGGCGTCTTCATCTTCACCTTCACCCAGCGCACGGTGACCGGCGGAGCGAAGTCGATCTCCGGGAACCTGTCCATGATCCGGGCGCTGCACTTCCCGCGGGCCGCGCTGCCGCTGGCCTACGCGGTGCAGGAGCTGCAGCAGCTGGCCTGGTCGATGGGGGTGCTGACGGCCATCGTGCTGCTCACCGGGGAGTCACCCACCATACGCTGGCTGCTCGTGCCGGTCGCACTGCTGCTCCAGCTGATCTTCAACGTCGGGGCCAGCCTGTTCATGGCCCGGGTCGGCGCGTTCGCGCGCGACATGAACCAGCTACTGCCGTTCATCATGCGCACCTGGCTGTACGCGTCGGGAGTCTTCTTCAGCATTCCGGCCCGGGTGGACGACCTGCCGGAATCGCTGAGCTTCGTCCGCTACGTCCTGGAGCTCAACCCGGTGGCGGCCTACATCGAGCTGATGCGGGACCTACTCATTCACGAGCACACCCCGCCACAATGGGCTTGGACGACTGCCATATTCTGGGCGGTGTTCGCGCTAGTTGTCGGCTTCTGGTACTTCTGGCGGGCCGAGGAGAGGTACGGCCGTGGCTGAGGCAGAGGTGGTGGCTCAGGCTGCCAAGGCTCGAGAAAGCGCCCAGGCGATGGAAAGGGTGTGGCCGGTGTCCGCCGAGGAAGCCCAGGCGTCACCTGTCGGCACTCCCACCGTCATCGTGGACGACCTCCACATCGTCTACAAGGTGTACGGCGCGGCCAGCGAAGCCGAGAAGGGCAACGCCGTCAACGCCCTGCTCCGCCTGGTCAAGCGCCAGGGCCGCCCGCAGATGAAGGAGATCCACGCCGTCAAGGGCGTCTCCTTCGTGGCCCGGCACGGCGACGCCATCGGCATCATCGGCCGCAACGGCTCCGGCAAGTCCACCCTGCTGCGCGCCATCGCCGGCCTGCTCCCCCCGCACAAGGGCGCCGTCTTCACCGACGGCCAGCCGTCCCTGCTGGGCGTCAACGCGGCCCTCATGAAGGAACTCACCGGCGAGCGCAACATCGTCCTCGGCTGCTACGCCATGGGCATGAGCCCCGCCGAAGTCCGCGCCCAGTACGACGACATCGTCGACTTCTCCGGCATCGGCGAGTTCGTCCAGTTCCCCATGTCCACCTACTCCTCCGGCATGGGCGCCCGCCTCCGCTTCGCCATCGCCTCCGCCAAAACCCACGACGTCCTCCTCATCGACGAGGCCCTCGCCACCGGCGACCGCGAATTCAAACGCAAGTCCCAGGAACGCATCATGCAGATGCGCAAATCCGCAGGCACCGTCTTCCTCGTCGCCCACAACCTGGACGTCATCGAGGAGACCTGCAACCGGGTGATCTGGCTCCACAAGGGCAAAATCAAGATGGACGGCGACCCCAAAGAAGTCATCTCGGCCTACAACAAGGCGTGACGATCCTTCGGATCGGCGGGCTTGGCGCGAGGTGGTAAGACGTACCAGGATGGGGGTGAAGAGATCAGTAACCCCGGCCATCGGAGAAGACTGTGCCTACGCCGCCGCCTATTCCTTACGATCACCTGCCCGAAGTTCCGGAACTGGACGTCGAGAGTGACGATGTCAGCGATGCCGTGACGCTGCCCAACGCGCACGTGTTCAGCGGGTGGGGCTTCACGGGGCAGAACCTGTCGCCGCAGTTGCGGTGGTCCGGAGCGCCCGAGGGGACGCTGAGCTACGCGGTCACCTGCTTCGATCCGGACGCGCCGACGGGGTCGGGATTCTGGCACTGGGTGCTGTTCGACATCCCGGCGAACGTGACAGAACTCCCGACGGGAGCGGGCACGGCGCCGGACTTCAAAGGGCTGCCCGAAGGGGCCAAGCACGCGCGCAACGACTTCTCGACCAAGGATTACGGGGGCGCCGCGCCCCCGCCCGGATGGCCGCACCGGTACCTGTTCGCGGTACACGCCCTGAGCGTGGAGTCACTCGGGGTCGACTCGGACACCCCGCCCGCCGTGGTCGGCTTCAACGTCACAGGCAACACCCTCGCCCGCGGTTTTATCGCACCTATATACGAAAGCTGATGCGCCAGCGCCCGCTGTTCCCTTATGATTCGAACGGAGATTCGATCTGAGGGAAGACCGCGATGCGCTGGGAGGGCGGGATGAGTGAGCTGGTGACGGCCATCGATCATTTGGCCGCCGAGGATCCGTCCGAACTACCGCGAGGCCTCCTCGCCGAGCAACTCGTCGAACTGCACTGGCAGATGGCCCGACTACAGGCCCAGATCGCCCGCCGCACTTCGGTGCGCCCTCCGGGAGGCGAGCGCGAGTACAACTGAACACGAACACGAAGGCCGGGCCTCCCCCCAGGGGATGCCCGGCCTTCTGCACAGATGTCTGGATGTACGGCTACGTTGACGTGGCCACGCCAACGTGTCCGGAAGATCGCTGGGGAGATTCGTGCGGCAGCGGTGACCACGCGCGAAAGCGGGACCAGCGCCGGCCGCCACGAGATCGGCTAGTTGGCGGGGGTCAGCGCGGGCGCGAGGCCGCCGACGAGGTTGGTGGCGGTGTCGGTGACGCTCTTGACCAGCGTGGCCGCACCCTCGCTGGTGCTCGCGAGCTGCTCGGCGGAGACCGTGTCGACGGCCGGCGCGACGGCGGGGGCCAGGTCGGCGCCGGCGACCTTCCCGGTGATCGGGGCCAGCGTGCCGCCGAGGTTCAGCCCGCCCATCGCGGGCGCCCCGGTGACGAGGTTGCCGAACTCGGTCACGCGAGCCACGTTCTCGACCGTGGCCTCGGCGCTGCCGACGACGTTCTCGACCGTGCCGACGAGGTCTTCGGCGGCCCCGGTGAGGCTGGCCGCGGCCCCGGTCACGTCCTCGACCGACTCGCCGAGCGAGGAGACGGACCCGTTCAGGTCGACGGGCACCGAGCCGAGCGAGGCCTGGAGCGTGTCGAGCAGCGTGTTCACGCCGACCGGCTCGGCGGCCATCATGCGCTTGCCCGTGCTGACGCCAGGAAGGCTACCGGTGACGCCGCCCAAGCCGCCGGTGAGGCCGCCGAGCGTGCCGGTGACCTGGTCGAGCGGGCTACCGCCGCCGCCCAGGAGACCATCGACCAGACCGCCCCCGCCACCACTGCCGCCGAGCAGACCACCGAGCAGACCGCTGATCGGGTCGCCGCCACCAGCACCGCCGAGCAGACCGCCCAGCAGATCGCTGACCGGGTCGCCGCCCGCGACCACCGCCGGCTTGACGTCGTGCGACTGCGCCACGGCGGGCGCGGCCATGGCCGCGGCGACACCGAAAGTCGCCACCGCGATGACGGCCTTGATCATTCGCTTCATGATTTGCCTTCCCGGTCTTATTCCGAATCTCGGGATAAGAGCTAAGAACCCCCGTGCACCGGCGCAGCACGCCGGCTGATTGGCTACTGAGCCGAATTTCTATCATCACGGAGCCGGAAGGAGAATCCGCAGCTCATCAGGGCCGGGCAAGCACCAACGCCCGGTAATTCCGGAAATGGAAGCGCTAAGGACCACCCTCTGGTCATCGGCATAGAGCCCGTTTTGGCGAGACATGCTCTGAGATGCTCCCCGGCCCGGGAGAAAGGCACGGTAAACCCGCCTCCCGAGCCTGGGGAACATATTTTCCGCCGCCTTGAATCGGATCAGGCGCTGAGCCGTGCGACCGGCACCGCCGGTTCGAACGGAAACCGGTCGGCGAAGGCCGGGCGCAGGTCGTCCAGCCAGACGGCTCGCGGGTCGTACCGCGCGAAGAACGGACGCCCGACGAGTTCCGGCTCTCTGGCCTGGATGAGGTGCAGCACGAAGACCCGCTGTCCCGCGATCTCGGCCACCCCGTCCAGGCACACCTTGCCGGGCGTAGCCGACATGGAGGGCCCTCTGACGGTCCGGCACACCCCGGAGACCTGGGCGTACGCGTCCCGGAACAGCTCGTACGCGCGCGCCAGCGGCACCGCGAAGTAGTCCTGCGGCCCGGTGTCCCGCTCCACGAACATGTAGTAGGGGATCATGCCGAGCGTGCTCTGCCGCCGCCACATCCCCGCCCACACCGCCGCGTCGTCGTTGATCGACCTGATCAGCGGCGCCTGCGTCCGGATCACGGCCCCGGTGCCCCTGACCCGCCGGACGGCCTCCGCCACCACCGGAGGCTCCAGCTCGCGCGAATGCGAGAAGTGCGCCATGAACGCGAGGTTCTTCCCGGCGGACACCACCTCCTCGAACAGCCGCAGGGTCGCGTCGGCGTCCGGATCGGTGACGAACCGCCCCGGCCAGTACGCCAGCGACTTGGTCCCGATCCGGATGGACTCGATCTGCTCCACCTTCAGTAACGGCTCCAGATACCGCCGCAACACCGGCTCCCCCATGATCATGGGATCCCCGCCGGTGAACAGCACGCTGGTCACCTCCGGATGCGCCTCCAGATAGCGCACCAGACTCTCCACATCGCCGGAGGCGAACTTCAGATCCGCGTCCCCGATGAACTGCGCCCACCGGAAGCAGTACGTGCAGTACGCGTGACACGTCTGCCCCTGCTTCGGAAAGAAGAGCACGGTCTCCGGGTATTTGTGCTGCATGCCCGGCACCGGCTCCGCGCCCACCTTCGGCACGTTGAGCGCCAGCTGCCCGGCCGGATGCGGGTTGAGCCGCCGCCGTACCTCGTTCGCGGCCTCGTTCACCCGCGCGGCCGGGGCGCCGTCCCGCAGCAGCCCGGCCAGGCGGGTCACGTCGGCGGCGGGCAGCATGTCGTCCTGCGGGAAGACCAGCCGGTAGATCGGGTCGTCGGGCACGGCTGACCAGTCGATCAGCTCGTCCACCACGTACGCGTTGGTGCGAAACGGCAGCACGGTGGCGACCGCGGCGGCGCGCAGCCGCGCCTCGTCGTCGAACCCGGCTCGGCGCAGGAGTCCGTCGAGGTGCTTGCTCGTATAGGCGCGGAAGCCTCGGGTCCCTTCGGTAAAGATCACTCGGCCTTCCCTTCTCGGTAGGTTTTTCCGCACTCGTGTAAACCAACTGTGTCTGTCAGGCGTCTATGCAACTCATATACCGGGTGTCGGGCGACTTAACCGGCACTTCCACGATTTAGCAAAGATCCCTGTCATGAAGTTGGCCCACTCGCGACATATCTCGAAACGCGGTACTCTGGCGGTTGTGACAGTCAACGATCCAGGTCAGCGCGCCTCCGACGCCGACCGTGACCGCGTCGCTGGGGTCATCGCTGAGGGGCTAGCCACCGGCCGCCTGACCAGTGCCGAGCACGCCGACCGTCTTGAGGCCACCTACACGGCCGTGACGGTCGGCGATCTCGTCCCGATCACCCGGGATCTACCCGACACGCTCCGTTCAAACGTCCCTACCGGAACGGAGAAACAGCGGGTTTCCGCCGTCTTCAGCAAGGTCATCCGGGGCGGCCGCTGGGTGCCCGGACGGCACACCACGTTCAGCGCCGTCTTCGGCGCGCTCATCATCGACCTCACCGAGAGCGTGCTGCCCGGCCGCGAGATCACCCTGGAGCTCAACTCGTTCTGTGGGAAGCTCATCGTCCGGGTCCCCGAGCACGCGAACGTGGTCGACGAGGGCAGCGCGCTGTTCTCCAAACGCCACGTCACGGGCGGCAAGACCGAGGACGGGCCGCTCATCCGGGTGACCGGAAGCTCCAGATTCGGGAAAGTGATCGTGTCCCGCAAGATCACCGACTGGAACATGCGGAGCTAGGCACCCCGGCGCCGGACCTACCATTCAGATTAGTGAGACTCTCGCCGCGGTGAATCGCCTGGTCGGCGGCTGTATTAATCAGAAAGTCGTGATCTGGACAGCCGCGGCGGCGAATCGCCCGGTCGGCGGCTATGCGGCTGTCTATGGGACGGGTTTCTGGTTAACAAGAGTCACCGATTGGACGGCGCTGTGTTCTCGATGGCCACTCATGGCGAGTGAAACCCTGCCCGTCGCGCTGGACGCGATGGGGGGCGATCACGCCCCGCTGGAGATCGTCGCGGGAGCCGTCCTCGCGGTGCGCGAGCTCGGCGTGCCGGTCGTCCTGGTCGGCCAGCCCCGGGTGCTCTACGAGGCGCTGTCCGCGCACGACGCCACCGGCGAGGTGCCGATCGTCCGCGCCGAGGAGACCCTGGCCATGGACGAGGGCGCGCTGGCCAGCCTGCGCCGCCCGCGCTCCAGCATCGCCGTCGCCTGCCACCTGCTCCGCCGCGGCGACGCCGCCGCCGTCGTCTCGGCCGGCTCCACCGCCGGGGTGGTCGCCACCGGCAAGCTCCGGCTACGCGCCCAGCACGGCGTGCTCCGCCCCGCCATCGCGGTCGCCCTGCCGACCCTGCCCCATCCGACCATCCTGGTCGACGCGGGCGCGAACGCCGACGTCAAGCCCGAAATGCTGGTGCAGTTCGCCCACCTGGGCGCGGCCTACGTCGAATCCGCTCTCGACGTGAAGACCCCCCGAGTTGGCCTGCTCACCATCGGCGCCGAGCCAGAAAAGGGCAACAAACTGGCGAAACGCGCGCACGAACTGCTCCAGGCCAGCCCCGGCCTGGACTTCAGCGGAAACATCGAAGGCCACGACCTGCTCACCGGCAAGGTCGACGTCATCGTCACCGACGGGTTCACCGGAAACATCGCCCTCAAAACCATGGAGGGCAGCGTCCGGTACGCCTTCGGCCAGCTCCGCGACACCGTCGCGGAAAGCCGCGTCGCCAAGCTCGGCGGGCTCCTCCAACGTTCCCGGATGCGCGAGCTCTACCGGCGGCTCGACCCGGAGGCGCACGGCGGAGCCGTACTGCTCGGGCTGAACGGAACCGTCGTGATCGCGCACGGCTCGTCCCAGGCCAGGGGGATCGCCTCGGCCTGCGAACTGGCCGCCCGGCTGGCCGCCGGCAAGATCGTCACCAGGGTCGGCGACCGGGTGGGCGCCATCCCGCGCTCGCATCGCCTCTGGGGATAACCCTGGCGACGGGAGAGACCGCGCGTCGCTAGGCTTGGAGCCATGACCGACCCGCAGCTCGTACTCACCGAAGGGGTCCAGCGGGCGCTGGCCGCCGCCTTCGGCCAGGAGTATGCCGCCGAAGACCCGCTGATCAGGCCGTCCCAGTTCGCCGACTACCAGGCGAACGTCGCGATGAGCCTGGCGCGACGGCTCGGGCGCTCGCCGCGGGAGGTCGCCCAGGAGATCGCCGGTCACATCGACATCCCCGGCCAGGTCGAGGTCAGCGGCCCTGGCTTCATCAACCTGACCCTGTCCGACGGCTGGCTGGCCGCGCAGTCCGGCGAGCAGCTCGCCGACGAGCGGCTCGGCGTCGCCACCGAGGCGCAGCAGACCGTCATCGTCGACTACTCCGCGCCCAACGCGGCCAAGGAGATGCACGTCGGCCACCTGCGTACCACCGTCGTCGGCGACGCCCTGGTCCGGGTGCAGGAGCACCTCGGCCACCGGGTCATCCGGCAAAACCACCTCGGCGACTGGGGCACCCCGTTCGGCATGCTCATCGAGCACCTGCTCGACATCGGCGAGGAAGCCGCGGTCGCGCAGCTGTCCGCCGGCGCGGGCAACGACTACTACCAGGCCGCGCGGGCCAAGTTCGACAACGACCCCGCGTTCGGCGAGCGCGCCAGGGCCCGGGTGGTCACCCTCCAGGCGGAGGACCCGGAGACCATGCGGCTGTGGCACATTTTCATGGGCGCCACCATCCGCTACTTCAACAAGGTCTACACCCAGCTGAACGTGACCCTCACCGACGACGACATCGCCGGCGAGAGCATGTACAACGCGGTGCTCGCCCAGGTCTGCGACGACCTGCAGGAACGCGGCGTCGCCGTGATCAGCGACGGCGCGCTGTGCGTCTTCCCGCCCGGCTTCACCGGGCGCGAGGGCCAGCCCCTCCCGTTCATGATCCGCAAAAGCGATGGGGGGTACGGCTACGCCACCACCGACCTGGCCACCATCCGCTACCGGGTCCAGGACCTGAAGGCCGACCGGCTGCTCTACGTGATCGGCGCCACCCAGGCCCTGCACATGCAGATGTTGTTCGCCTCCGCGCGTATGGCCGGCTGGCTGCCCGACCACGTCCAAGCTGAACACGTGCAGATCGGCAGCGTGCTCGGCAGCGACGGCAAGATGTTCAAAACCCGGGCGGGCAAGTCCATCAAGCTGCTCGAACTGCTGGAGGAGGGCGAATCCCGGGCCGCCGCCGTGCTCGCCGACCGCGACTACGACGCCGCCACCCAGGCCGAGATCGGCCAGGCCGTCGGCATGGGCGCGGTCAAGTATGCCGACCTGTCCGTCAGCCACGACAGCGAATACGTCTTCGACTTCGACCGGATGCTGGCCCTGACCGGGAACACCGGGCCTTACCTGCAGTATGCGACCGCCCGGATCCGCTCCATTTTCCGGCGGGGCGAATACGATCCCGCCTCGGCCCGGGGGCCCATCCGGATCGGGCATCCCGCCGAGCGGGCGCTGGCGTTGCAGCTGCTCGGGTTCGGGGCGATCGTCAGCGAGGTCGGGGCGGCCAGCACGCCTCACCGGCTCTGCGCGTTCCTTTTCGACACGGCCAGCGCTTTCACCACGTTCTATGAGAACTGCCCGGTGCTCAAAGCCGACAGCGAGGAGGACCGGCAGTCCCGGCTCGCGCTGGCCGCGTTGACGCTGCGCGTGCTCACCCAGGGGCTCGACCTGCTCGGAATCGAGGTCCCGGAGCGGATGTGACGGCGCGCCTTCGGGTAAAGGTGGGTCAATGACGTCTAGTCTTGGCGCGGTCAAGGGAGTGTCTGGCCACTTGGTCGCCCGTTGAACATGTCGGGCCGCCGGCCGTCGGGGAGCGAACGCTTGAGCATGGACGTCAGCACAGGGCACGCCGACACCTCGGGGTTGCACCGCTATGCCGAGGCGCTGCTGACCCATCTTTCGGCCGACGGCACCGCGCCGCCCTATCCGGATGTCGACGTGCCAGGATACTGGCTGTCACCGGCCGTGCAGGCGCTGGTCCACATCATGAACGGGGAGGACGCGCTCGAACCGCTGGCGCGGGCCGCTCGGCTCGATGGGGCTCGTACGTCGCTGTTCCTGTGCCTGGCGCTGGCGGTGTGCGGGCACGGGGATCGTATCCACGCGTCCTGGCTGGGGACCGCGTTCGGTGACCTCTCCGAGGACCAGCCCGTCACATCCGGGCAGCGGGCGCTGTGGCTGGCCGCCGCGCGGGGGGCGTACGGACCTGCGGGGAAGATCTTCGTGCTGCGGAAGCTGGACGCGATCGCCGTACCACCCGAAGACGAACTCTGGCTGAAAGCGCTCGTCCCGGGGCAGCCTGAGCCTTTGGTGCCGCCGTCGCTGGCCGATTATCCGGAACTCGCGGAGATTCCCGCCCTTGGCGGGCCGGTGCTGGCCGCCGACCGGCTCGCCCGGTTGCGCGCGCGATGCGAGGAGATCCTTTCGGTACGGCAGGCTGATGGCGCGGTGGTGTCGTCGAGTGCGGCCTGGCCGGAGATGGAACCATTGGCGGTGTTGCGGGCGCTCATCGGGGACGGTGAGATGGATGGGCCGTTGAGCTCGTTGAGCGGGCACTTGTTGCATGATGTGCAGCCCGGGGCTGATCCTCATCTGGCCGCGTTGGCGCTCCACGTGGCCGCGCCCGCCGTCAGGGCGGCGGCTGAGCGTCTCGCGGAGAGCACGCTTGGGGAGACGCCGGGGGCGGTGACCGTGCCGGTCCTCGGGAACGCGATCATCCTCCGGCCGGACGGCCCGGACCAGTCGACCCTGGCCGAAGCCGAACGCCTCATCATTGCCCGGAACTCGCCACGTCGTCCTGATCGGCTTGGCGGATATGTGTTGCTTGGCCTCGGGCTGAGCCTGATGCTGCTGGGACTGCTGTTCTGGCCGACCGCGATCGCCGGGGCCGGGCTGGCCGGGTGGGGGGGCTACCTCCTGCGGCGCAACCGGCGACGGGCACTCGTGGAGCTCGCCCGCATCGAAACCCAGCTCGCCGAACTCCACAGACTCGCAGACGGCGCCATCTGGGCCCTCCACGAATACGCCCGCGAATCCAAATCCCGCCGCGAATCCGCCACCACCGACCTAACCGCCCTCACCCGCCTCCTGCGCCGCGGCCCCCGCGCCGGCTAACCCCTCGTCCGTCTGGGGCGAAAATCAGCCCTTGCGCTCGAACGCAACGCCGCTGGGTACCCTTCCGGCGCTCGGGGCGGCGAGAGGATAGCGACGAGTGACCCAGCGGCGTTGCGTTCGTGGTGCCTGGTTTCCTTGTTACACGGAGGAGACCTCGACGTGGGACGGGGTCAAGAGGAAGACCTTCTCGGCGATACGCTCGATGCGGCCCTCGCAGCCGTAAGCCAAGCCGGCCGCGAAGTCGACCATGCGCGTAGCCTCAATCGTTGACATCGTTCCTACGTCCATCACGACGCTGTGGCCCTCCCGAAAGTGGCGGCCCACGGTGAGAGCGTCGTCGTACTTCTTTGGACGGACCATGACGATGCGCGCGGGCTCGCCCTCCGTCTGCCACCGGCGGGCCGCCCGCTCAGACGCTGGAATCCAGTCGTCTTCGTACTCTGCTTCGCCATAGGGCTCGTCATACTGCTCGGCCCCGCCCAGGCCAAGGTAGCTCGCTACCTTGCGCACTGCCCCCATCGGCTTCGTCCTTTCCGGGTTTGTCCCGACACTTGGGACGCTAACCGACCATTACCCATGGGCGAGCCGACACGCCACAGCATGGCATTCTTTTTGTAGGGTGCATAACATGCGTATCTTCACCGTCGATTCCTTCACCGACCGGCCGTTCAAGGGTAACCCCGCCGCCGTCTGTCTGCTGGAAGGTCCAGCAACCGCTTCGTGGATGCAGGGAGTAGCGGCGGAAATGCGGCATTCGGAAACCGCATTTCTGATGCCGAGGGAGGGGGAGACCTATTCGCTGCGATGGTTCACACCGCTGGTCGAGGTCGCGCTCTGCGGGCATGCCACGCTTGCGGCGGCACATATCCTTTATGAAACTGGGCAGGAAACCGGACGGATCGAATTCTCTACCCAGAGTGGGATTCTTTCGGTTGACCGCGACTCGTCCGGACTTATCACCATGGATTTTCCGGTCAAGCAGCCGACGGAATGTCCTGTACCGGAAGGTCTCACAGACGCTTTGGGGGCTGAGCCTGTCTGGGTGGGAAACAGCCAGTTCGACCTCCTGGTAGAACTGAACTCGCCGGAGACCGTCCGAACGCTGGTTCCCGATATGGCGGCGATCGCCTCGATCGACGTCCGCGGGGTGATCGTCACGGCTGTCTCACCGGATTCGGACGCGGACTTCGTCTCCCGATTCTTTGCTCCGAGGGCGGGGGTCGATGAGGATCCAGTAACCGGATCCGCGCATTGTGTCCTGGCTCCCTATTGGTCTCAGCGTCTCGCAGTTCACTCGCTGACCGGCCGGCAGCTCTCCGCCCGAGGAGGACTGGTCCGCACCACCCTCCGCGACGACCGAGTCGACCTCGCAGGCCAAGCGATCACAATCTGGTCAGGCAACCTCCACGTCTGAATTGTTGGCCCGTAGGCCCATTGAGCCCTTGGCCGTACGTCCATGCTGTGAAGGCTGAGCGCCGTAGCGGGTGGGCGGGCGAACACTCCGGCCGACCGTGATAGCGGGCCTCTAGTGAGCCGCTGGTCAGCGGCCATCGCGGGCGCGGTGGTCTCGGGCACGGTCTTATGTCGGCCTACGTGTCCGCCCGCCCACCCGCAAACTGACCCGCCGTACTCCGGTACGGCCTATAAAGGCAAACCCCTGCCAACAGCAAGAACGTAATAGACAACCTGCCCCAGCCCCCGAACTGCTCAACACCAGCACTCACGCTGCACCAGCGCGGTTTTGGCGCCGGGACGGCGAGAAGCAGCACCCACGCAAACGGCGCCGGATAACGGCGACTAACCCGGCCCACCAACCCCGGCAACCCCCAGAAAATACGAAAGCCCCAGCCGTTCTGGCTGGGGCTTTCGTTAAAGATTGTCCGGCGGCGTCCTACTCTCCCACACCGTCCCCGGTGCAGTACCATCGGCGCTGGAGGGCTTAACTTCCGGGTTCGGAATGTAACCGGGTGTTTCCCCACCGCTAAAACCGCCGTAACTCCATCAGACATGCTTGCAGTCTGAGAGTTACATAGTGGACGCGAGCATTTATGGTCAAGTCCTCGGCCTATTAGTACCGGTCAGCTCCACACGTTACCGCGCTTCCACACCCGGCCTATCAACCCGGTCATCTACCGGGAGCCTTACCCCCTCACAGGGTGGGAGACCTCATCTCAA
>NZ_JBDPLV010000040.1:0-102613 GCF_039871605.1 Acrocarpospora sp. B8E8
CACCAAGCGGATCACCTCATCAGGGACAAAGCACGCACCCGGCTCGGCGTGTCGCCCGGCAACCCATGAACCTTGCTCGCCACACGAGGCTCACGAACACCCAGAGTCACTGGCGTGAATGTTTACCATGATTTCTCCTTTGAAGGTTTCGGTGTCTCGGATATGAATGCGCGAACACCGCCCTAGTCGAAAGTAACATAGAGCAGTCTATGAAGAAAGGTGGCGCGTCGAGAATGGCATGCCCGTGAAACTCAGGCACCCTCGTCGAGCACGCTCTTCCTCAGCTCGCCCTTCATCAACTTGCCCGTTTCGGTCCGCGGCAGGGAGTCGACGAAGCGCACGGACTTCGGCGCCTTGTAGGACGCGATCTTCGACTTCACGAAGGCGATGATCTCCACCTCGAGCTCCCGGCCGGGCCGCACGCCCGCCGCCGGGTGCACGAAGGCGGTGACGGATCGCGGGCAGAACCTTCTCCACCGTCTCGGCCATGGCCGAGTTCACGATCAGCGCGGTCGCGCCGGAGTCGTCGACGATGTAGGCGGTCTCTTCGGGCGAGAGATGATGATTGATCGACGTGATGTAGCAGCCGGTCCGGAGCGCGGCCCAGAAGATCTCGAAGGCGCGGAGGTCGTTGTCCGTGAGCAGGGCCACCACGTCGCCCCGTCGCAGGCCCGCGTCCCGGAGGACGTGCGAGAGCCTGACAGACTGGTCCTCGAGCCTGCCGAAGGTCAGCGACTCGCCGGTTTCAAGCATCAGGGCGGCGATCCGATCGGGTGCGGCGGCCGCATGGGTGCCGGGATAAATCAGTGGTCCCTCCAAAGGCTTCGTCCGAGGGTGATCATGCGGGCAGGGCGTCGAAGGAGTCGTTCTCCAGGACCTGGTAGGCGTGCCTGCGCAGCATCGTCGAGAACATCTGTTCGCCGCGCTCGGTCTGCTCGACCTGGACCGCGGAGATCAGCGTGACGACGAACCCCGCGAAGGCCTGCGCGCGGTAGGTGGTGAGGCAGTCCTCCCAGGAGAACCCCTCCACTCCGCCCGCCCGGAGGGCATCGTGGTACTCACGGAGCAGATCCCGTTCGTGTGTCCGGCGATCCGACTCGGTCAGGCCGTTGCCCAGGAAGTAGCTGACGTCCGCGACCGGCGGCCCGGGCATGATCCCCTGCCAGTCCACCACGACGAGCGGGTCCCGGTCGTCGGGCCGGAACAGCATGTTGTCCAGCCGGAAGTCGCAGTGCCACAGGCACCGCGGCCGGAGCGAGGACAGCCAGCGCGGGAACGCCTCGACGAAGCGATCCCCGATGTCCAGGTGTTCGGGCTCCACCAGGTCGGAGTACCGGGCCCGGAACATCGCCTGCAGGGCGGCGAGATTCGCACCGAGCTTTGCGAAGAACGCGAAGGGGTCCCGTTGCCAGGTGAGCCCGAGGAGGTCCTTCCGCCCCCACGAAGACGCGTGCAGAGCCGCGGCCTGCCGCACGGCCAGTGCGGCGCACGCCGTCGTCGTCCCGGTGAGCTGATCCTGGATCTCGGCCGGGTCGATGTCCTCCAGGAGCAGAACGAAATCCCGCTCGTCCGCGGACACGTCGGCGTGGTAGCACCTGGGCGTCCGGACGGCGAGCCTGTCCGCGACGTCCCGGTAGAAGTCGACCTCGACCGCGTGGAGACGCGCGCCGCGGGCGAACTCCAGACTTGCGGGGTCCTTCGACAGAAGTTTGGCCACCAGGCTCGGCGGGGCCTCGCCCCGGTCGCCGTCGTAGGTGGGAACGAGGCGGTGGCATTCGCCGAGCTGCCCGGTTCCGATCTTCTCGGTGCGCAGGTCGGCGACCGCTCCGTCGGGAGGCAGGACCGAGCGGCGCAGCACGTCCGTGAGCCACTGGGGGGTCATGGTCTCCGCGCTGTAGACCGGGGTCGGGGAACTCATCATCGGATCTCCTGTGTGTCCAGAAGCTGGACGGGATATTTCCGCTACGGCCACTCCGCCATCCGCTTCGACAAGATCAGGAACTACGCGTTCAACCGGCTGGCCGGATTCGTCGGCAAGAGGCACAAGCGGGGATACCGCTTCGGCCTGCCAGCCGTTGCCTACCTGTCGGCTGACCAGTACGGCCTGATCCGCCTTGCGGGAACACCAGGGCGGGCAAGCCCTGGCGGGAGAAACCGAATGCCGCCGGTGAACGGCGTCGGTGAGCCGCGTGCGGGAGAACCGCATGCACGGTTCGAGGCGGCGGGAGCAGGAGAAGGGAAGAGCCGACCGGGAACCGGCGGAAGAAAAGCCCTGGGCCCTACCGTTGAGCATCACTCACCTCGCCTGCTCCCGACCCAACCGGGGGTGGGCTTCGAGGGTTCAGTCCATGAGCTTCAGCGCGGCCGTCGGGCAGCCGCTGACGGCGGCCTCGACCGCGGCCAGATCCGCTTCGGACACGTTCTCCTGCAGCACCGCGAGCTCGCCGTCGTCGTCGACCTCGAAGTGATCAGACGCGAGTGACTCGCACACCCCCAGGGATGTGCACAGGGCACGGTCGACGACGATCTTCATAATGGATGCTCCTTCCTCCGGCCCGCGGGCCGGACTCCAACCTTGCTTGCGGCGACGAACTAGTTTGCGCCGCCGCTCGGCCTCGGCAGGTAGTCGCCGACGGTGGCCAGGCAGGCCCAGACCTTCACCGCGTCCGGATCGCGGCCCGCCCGTTCCGCGGACCGTTTGACCAGGTCGACGCAGCGGCTGGTCGTCTCGTCGGTGAAGAAGGTGTGCAGCACGACGGTGTCGAACGCCCTGCCGGCGAGTTCCAGCGTGCGCGGGCCCAATGCCACGAGGCCGAGCGGGATGACCTCGTCGAAGGCCGGATCGAGCGCGAGCAGCTGGTGATCTCCTGCTGGGCCGGAATGGCCGACGATGGTCTCGCCACGCCACAGCCTGCGCATCAGGCCCGCGAAGTCCTCCAGCTCCGCCGTGGTGATCGCCGGCAGGCCGAACATGTCGAACATGACCTTCGAGCCGCGCCCGAGACCGAGCGTGAACCGTCCTCCCGTGAGCCGGTGCATCGTCGTCGCGAAAGAGGCCGTGACCAGGGATGGCGGGTGTTGCTGTTCGTCGCCGGTGACGATCCGCAGCGAACTGCTCACGGCACCGGCGGCGCCGCACAGCGTGGCCGCCTCCTTGATGTTCCACCGCTCCGAGATGAAGGCAGAGCCCAGCCCGAGTCGCTCCGCCTGCACGACCTCGTCGATCAGGTCGCGCGGTGAGCGGGGCGCGCCCGCGAGTAGATAGCAGCCGAGCTCCGGATAAGTGGTGTCCTGCATGTCTTCCACTCCTGACAAAGAACGTCGGAGAATTGGAAATGAGCGGGTTAATCGCCGCGTCGAATTCCGTTCCGCGCATCCCGATGACGAATGAAGTACAAATGATCAAAAGGGTCTCGAACGGCGTTTCAAGACGGTAACATAGAACACTCTATCATTAAAGACCAGCCGATATCATGCTGGTACGATTCAGCGCGCAGTCCGATGGAGGTCATCCCTTGCCGCACTACGTCAGCCGAGACGACTACTTCGAGGCGGCGACCGCGATCCTTTCCGAGGTCGGCGTCAAGGGCCTGAAGATGACCGCGCTCCACCAGCGCCTCGGCGTCAGCAGCGGTTCGTTCTACAACTACTTCCGCAACTGGCCCGACTTCGTCGGGCAGTTCCTCGAGCACTGGGTCGGCCGCACCGACCAGATCGCCGAACAGGCCGCGGCGCCCAGCAACGCGCTCGACCGGCTGGAGCTGTTGCGCAAGCTCTCGCGAACCGTCCCCCACGACGCCGAGGCGGCGATCCGGATCTGGAGCACCATGGATCCCGCCGTCGCGGAGGTGCAGGCCGAAGTCGACCGGCGCCGACTGGCCCTGATCCGCCTGGCGGTCGCCGAGGTACGGGGCCATGAGACGGACGCCGAGGACCTCGCCCGCTTCTGCCTGTCGCTCGTGGTCGGCGCCCAGCAGTTCTCCCGACCGGTCGATATCGACGTGCTCGACGACCATCTCGAACGGTTCATCAAGATGGTCGTCGGCGAGCCGGGGCGACCGCCGCGGTGAGCCCCCGGTAGAGCCCCGGTGAGCATGGTCATCGCCGCTCAGACGTACTCCTCCTTCGCCTCGGCCCGGCGCACCAGCGACTCCGGCGGGGTGAACCGGTCGCCGTAGCGCTCCGCCAGTTGACGGGCCCGCGCGACGAAACCCGCCAGGCCGCCGTCGTACTGGTTGATGTACTGCAGGACACCGCCGGTCCAGGCCGGGAAGCCGATGCCCAGGATCGAGCCGACGTTGGCGTCCGCCACGGAGCGCAGGACCCCCTCGTCCAGGCATCGGACGGTTTCGGCCGCCTCGGCGAACAGCATCCGCTCCTGCATGTCGACCAGGGGGATCTCGGTGTTCGACGCGCCGAACCACTCCGCGAGGCCGGGCCACAGGCCCGCTCTGCGGCCTTCGCGGTACGCGTAGAACCCGCCGCCCGCGAGCCTTCCGCCCCGGGCGAACTCGTCCACCATCCGGTCCACGACCGCCGCCGACGGGTGCTGGGGCTTGTCCACGCCCTCCGCGGCCAGGCCCGCGATCGTCTCCTCGCGGATCCTGCGGCTCAGCGTCAGGCTGATCTCGTCGATCAGGGCCAGCGCGCCGACCGGGTAACCGGCCTGGGTGGCGGCCTGCTCGACCGATGCGGCGGGGACTCCCTCGCCGACCAGCGCGATGGCCTCGTTGATGAACTCGCCGATGACCCGGCTGGTGAAGAAGCTCCGGCTGTCGTTGACGACGATCGGCGTCTTGCCGATCTGCCGCGCGATGTCGATGGTCCTCGCCAGGGTGGCGTCGCTGGTCTTGGCTCCGACCACGATCTCGAGCAGCGCCATCTTGTCGACAGGCGAGAAGAAGTGGGTGCCGATGAAGGCGTCCGGCCGCGGCACGCCGCCGGCCAGGCCGGTGATGGGCAGTGTGGAGGTGTTGCTGGCCAGGACCGCGTCCGGGGCGAGGTACGGCAGGATCTCGGCGAAAACCTTCTTCTTGAGCTCCGGGTCTTCGAACACCGCCTCGATCACCAGGTCGGCCCCCGCGGCGTCCGCCGGGTCGGCCGTGGGGTGGATGCGGGCGAGCACCTCGTCCCGCTTCTCCGGCGTACTCCTGCCCTTCGCCACCTCCTTGTCCAGGATGACCACGCTGTAGGCCTTGCCCCGCTCGGCGGCCTCGACGGTGACGTCCTTGAGTACGACGTCCAGTCCGGCCTTGGCACTGACGTAGGCGATCCCCGCCCCCATCATCCCGGCCCCGACCACGACGATCTTCGACGCCCGATGGGGCGGCACTCCCTCGGGCCTGCTCGCACCGCGGTTGATCGCCTGCATGTCGTAGAACATCGCCTTGATGATGTTCCCCGACTCCTTGCCGCAGATCAGGTCGGTGATGTAGCGGGACTCGATGACGAGTGCGTTGTCGAAGTCGACCTGCGCCCCCTCGACGGCCGCCGACAGCACCGCGGCCTGCGCCGTGGCGGGGGCGCCGCGGGTCCGCTTGCGCAGGGTCGCGGGAAGGCTGGGCAGCACTGCGGCGATCTTGGGCGAGGCGGGGCCACCGCCGGGGATCGAAAACCCCTTGCGGTCCCACGGCTGGGACGGCTCGGGGTTGGCGGCGATCCACGCGCGCGCCGCGGTCAGCCCGGCATCGACATCCGGCACAACCGCGTCCACCAGGCCCTTCTCCAGGGCGGCGGCGGGACGGAACCTCGTGCCCGTCATCAGGATGTCCTGCAGCGCCGGGAGCAGACCGAAGAGGCGAACGGTGCGGACCACGCCGCCACCACCCGGGAGCAGGCCCAGCGTCACCTCGGGGAGACCCACGGTCATACCGGGTACGTCGACGGCGACGCGGTGATGGGAGGCGAGAGCGAGCTCGTAACCGCCGCCCAGCGCCGCGCCCGCGATGACCGCGACGACGGGACGGCCGAGCGTCTCGAGCCGCCGAAGCTGCGCCTTGGAGGTGTCCAGCATGGACCGGATCGCGGGACGGTCGTCCTCCGTCGCCCGCATCATCATGGCGAGGTCGCCGCCGGCCAGGAAGGTCTTCTTCGCCGAGGTCAGGATCACGCCGGTGATCCGGTCGCGCTCCGCGTACAAGTGGTCGACGAGCTCGGACAGTTCTGCGCGGAACCGGTCGTTCATGGTGTTGGCCGACTGGTCGGGATCGTCCATGGTGACGGTGACGACGCCGTCGCCGTCGAGCTCCCAGCCGAACATCGCGTGGTTGAAGTCGCTCATCGTGAGAGTCAGCCCCTTGGGTGTCGTGTTCGAGGATGGTCAGAGGCGCTCGACGAGCGTCGCCACGCCCATCCCGCCGCCGATGCAGAGGGTGACGACCGCGCGGCGGGCCTGCCGCCGCTCCAACTCGTCGAGCACGGTGCCGACCAGCATCGCGCCGGTCGCGCCGAGCGGATGGCCCATCGCGATGGCGCCACCGTTGACGTTGACCTTCTCCGCGGGCAGATGGAGATCCTTCATGTACTTGAGCACGACGGACGCGAAGGCCTCGTTGATCTCGAACAGGTCGATGTCGTCGACGGTCAGCCCGGTGCGGTCGAGCAGCTTGCGCGTGGCCGGCGTCGGACCGGTCAGCATGATCGTCGAGTCGGCGCCGGACGTCGCCGTTGCCGCGATCCGCCCGCGCGGCGCCATGCCGAGCCGGGCGCCGATCTCCTCGCTGCCGACCAGCACGAGAGCCGCCCCGTCGACGATTCCCGAGGAGTTGCCCGCGTGGTGCACGTGCTCGACCCGCTCGATCCAGTGGTAGTTCTGCAGCGCGACGGCGTCGAAGCCGCCCAGGGAGCCCATCGCCTCGAACGAGGGCTTCAGCCCCGCCAGCGACTCCACGGTGGTGCCCGGCCGCATGTACTCGTCGCGGTCCAGCACAACGAACCCGTTCTGATCACGCACCGGCACGATCGACTTCTCGAAGTACCCGCCTGACCAGGCGGCGGCGGCCCGCTGCTGGGACTGCTCGGCGTACCGGTCGACGTCCTCGCGGCTGAAACCCTCGATCGTCGCGATCAGGTCCGCGCTCACCCCCTGGGGAATGAACGAGGTCGCGTAGTTCGTCGCCGGGTCGTTCATCCAGGCCCCGCCGTCCGCGCCGAGCGGGCACCGGGACATCGACTCGACTCCGCCCGCGAGGACCAGGTCGTCCCACCCCGACCGGACCTTCTGCGCCGAGGTGTTGACCGCCTCCAGGCCCGAGCCGCAGAAGCGGTTGAGCTGGAGCCCGCCCACGGTGTCCGGGAGCCCCGCCGCCAACGCCACGGTGCGCGGGAGTACCGAGCCCTGGTCGCCGACCGGGGTGACGATGCCCAGCACGATGTCGTCAATGAGGGCAGGGTCCAGGCCGGGATGCCGGCGCCGCAGCTCCTCGACGAGGCCGACCACCAGCGACACCGGCTTGACCGTGTGCAGGGAGCCGGAACTCTTGCCGCGGCCGCGCGGGGTTCGAAGGGCGTCGTAGATCACTGCTTCCGAGGAGGATGCGGACATCATTGCTCCGTTCATGCCGGGATTCGCGGTGCGGCGCATCGTCGAGGCGTGCCGTACCATAACCTAGCGAATATTAACTAGGCAAGTGTCTGCGGCGCGGGCGGGGGCCTCGGGCACGGATCAGGCCTTCGCCCAAGCGGCCTCGCGGGTGCGCGCGAAGTCCAGAGCTTCGCTCCAGCTGGCCCGCTTGGCGATCTGCTTGCGGTACTTCATGACGTCCGACTGCCGGTCCACGGTCAGCGCCCCCGTGAGCCGGTCCCCGGTGCGGTAGAGCGCCACGAACGCGCCGGTTTCGACCGAGCCCGAGACCACCTCGACCTGGTCACCGCCTGGAACGCCCACGAACTGGATCCGGCAGCCGTACCAGTCCGACCAGAAGTACGGGACGGTCTCGTACGGCGTGGCCGCCCCCGGGTCCAGCGCGTTGCGGGCCGCGATCGCGCCCTGCTCGGCCGCGCAGGTCCAGTGCTCGATCCGCATCGCGGCGCCGAACAGCGGGTTGTGCCAGCGCACCACGTCGCCCGCGGCGTAGACGCCGGGGAATCCGGTCCACAGTGTCTCGTCGCAGACGACGCCGTTGTCCAGCGAGAGCCCGGAGGACTCCAGCCAGCCGGTCTCCGGAGTCGCGCCGATACCGACCACCACGAGGTCCGCGGGGATCACCGTGCCGTCCACGAGCCGGACGCCGGACACCCGGGCGGTGCCTCCTGCCCCCTCAGGGGAGGTGCTCTCCAGCCCGTCGACCGAGGTGCCGCACCGCATCTCGGTGCCGTGGGCGCTGTGGAGCCCGGTGAGAGCCGCGCCCATCTCGGTCCCGATCGAGCGGACCAGCGGGGTGGGCATCGCCTCCACGATCGTCGCCGACAGGCCGCGCTTGCGGGCGGCGGAGGCGACCTCCGATCCGATGAACCCCGCGCCGATGACCACGGTGCGGGCGCCCGCGTCGAGCGCCTCCCGCACCGCGATCGCGTCGTCCAGTGTGCGGAGCGTGTGGACGCCCTTGAGGTGCTCGGTCCCCGGCAGAACGCGTGCGCGGGCTCCGGTGGCGAGGACCGCGGCGTCGTAGGGCAGCTCGCGCCCGCCCACCCGCAGGACCCGCCGCTCCGGGTCGAGGGCGGTCGCGGGCTCGCCCAGGGCCAGGTCCACGTCCAGCTCCGCCAGCTTCTCCCGCTCCCGGTAGAGCACGGAGGGGGGCTCGGCGTCGTCCAGGTAGGCCTTCGACAGCGGCGGCCGGTCGTAGGGCAGGTGCGGCTCGGAGCCGACCAGCGTGATCCGCCCGTCGTACCCGGTCCGCCGGGCGGACTCGACCGCGCGGAGCCCCGCGAGCGAGGCCCCCACCACGACCATGTCCCGCACCGATCCAGTGGCGCCGTCCGTCATGCTCTCCTCCGCTCCTTCATGGGCAATTCCGCGTTAGTTAATCATGACTAGGCTGACGATTCCACATGAGTCTCGTCACGTTCAGTAGGGGTGGGTGACCCGGAGCCCCTTGACCGTCTACATAGAACAGTCTATGTTGCGGTGGACTGATCGAGTCATACCCGTTAGGCGACGAGCCGTGCCGACGTCCTCGCACACCGAGCGGCGCTGCCGACGGACGAGAAACCGCGTCGTTCGCGCGGGAAGGATGCCATGGACGTACAGGGCCTGAGGTGCCTTGTGACCGGTAGTGCCTCCGGGATCGGCGACGCGGTGGTGCGTCAGCTGACCGCGGGAGGTGCCGAGGTTGTGAGCCTCGACCGCAGCAAGCCGACCGCCGAGGTCGCGCGGCACGTCGCTGTACAAGGACCTCCTCGGCAGGGAGACCTTCGACGAGGGCGTGGCCTGGTTCAACGAGCACCCGCCGCCGGGCAACGCCTACAACTACTCCAAGGAGGCGGCCACCTTCTACACCCTGGCCATGGGCGGCGCGGTCCGGGACATCAACGAACTGCGGATCAACGCCGTCCTGCCGGGGCCCGTCGAGACCCCGATCCTCGCCGACTTCGAGCAGTCGATGGGCAAGGACACCCTCGACGGCGTGAAGGCGTTCCTGGGCAGGCACGCCACCGTCGAGGACATCGCCCCCGCCGTCGTCTTCCTCGCGTCCCGGGAATCCCGCTGGATCAACGGAACCGCCATCGTGGCTGACGGTGGCATCTCCGGCGCCCTGCTGACCGCCCTCGTCCCGCCCCCGGACGACTTCTGACCGTTTCTTCTCCATCGAAGAGAGGAACGGGACGCCCAACGATGTCCGTGTGTGTGCAGGTCGGGGACCTGCACACACACGGTCCGCATCGTGCCGCCTATGAGTGCCGTCAGGCGAGCTCGGGCTGAGTGTCCGGCGGCGAGCCGGCGATCCCGACATCGACCGTCAGCGCTCCCGCGCAGGAGCCGCAGAAGTACTCACGCATGTTCACCACGGGCTCCTCCAACCGCTCCTTCACGTACATGTCCAGCTCACGGAACCGCTCATGGACAGGCGTCTCGCGCAGCACGACACTGCCGGCGGTCCGCCAGTTCTCCGCCGACGGCGCGAGGGTTGCCCCGCAGTACCCGCAGCCCCAGTCCGCACCCGCCTGTACGACCGCGATGCCGACGTCCGCGGGAACCCCTTGCTCCGCCGTGGGTGCGCGACCGATCCGCGCCTCCCGGACCTCGGCCCGGGTCCTGGCCGTCGCCTCGGCGTCGCAGCCGTTGTCGGGCCCGACGACCACACCGTAGGCGGCTTCCGCGTGCCGGGTGGTGATGTAGCCGTCCCGCACGTCCTGCTCGACCCGGTGCGCCGGACGGAGCAGCGGGTCGCCCAGCCCCCCTCCGCCTCCGCTGGTCCAGACTTCCACGTCGCCCCGGCCGACCCGCATCCGGCCGATCGCCGACCGGACCCGGCGCTGCGTCCCGCCGATCGCCTCCAGCTTGGGAGCCTTACCCTCCGCGATCGCCCGTGCGGCGTGGTGGTCGTCCAGCGGGGCGTGGTTGCTGCTGGCGCCCGGATATCCCCCACCGAAACCGCGCGCGGGGATCTCCGCGCTGCTGTTGAACGCCGGGCCCGCGACGCCATCGCTGAAGCGCAGCTCCCACGCCTGTTCGAGGCCCTGTCCGCCGCGGTGGTACCCCGGACCGCCGGAGTTGGGAACCACGCGGCGCCACAGCATCAGGATGGGGTCAAGTGATTCGTGGGTCTCCACTTCGCCGATGCCACAGCCGGTCTGCGCGGTGGCCCCGTAGGCGTCGAGCCCGTCGCCGATGGACTGGGCGGCGCCCCCGGCGCCGGAGGCGTTGTCGGTGTAGAACATGACCGACACGCCGCCGTGCTGGTTGCCGCCGAACAGTGCCGCACCCGCGAATCCGTCGTGGTTCTGCCCCGCGACCCGGCCGCGCAGCTCGCGATCGTCGGAGAGTGAGAACGCCTGGGCCAGCAGCGCACGGGTGATCTTGCAGGCGCGGGTTCCGATCTCCGCGTGCGCGTTGCTGCACGGGGCGGGGTCGATCGAGTTGACGACGGTGCCGGGCTCACCGACCGAGATCGTCACGGGCCGCCAGAGACCGGCGTTCACCGGGAAGTCCCCGTACACCATCATGGTCATCACCGCGTCCATGATGTTGGCCTCCATCGCCGCCGGCGCGGAGTTGACGAACGCCCCGACCTGCGGCGCCCCGGTGAAGTCGAAGCGCAGGTCGCTGCCGGAGACGGTCATCGTGCCGGTGACCTCGAGCAGGTGGTCCGGGCCCTCGTGGCCGTCGAACTCGTGCCAGTCGGTCACCCGGTAGACGCCATCCGGCATCCGCGCCACCCGCTGGCGCATCACCTTCTCCGACAGCGCCTTGTTCACCAGGTTGAGCTCGCGGAACGTGTCGAGGCCGAACTCGTCGATGATCGCCGTCAACCGCTCGGCGGCGACCCCGGTATTCGCCGCGATCATGCCACGGATGTCGTTGAGCACCGGGTCCGGCGTACGGACGTTGGCCGCGATGAAACGCTCCCACTCCGAGTCCAGCCGACCGTTGCGGATGACCTTGATCGGAGGAAAGCGCAGTCCCTCCTCGAACACGTCGTGCGCACCGGGGGCGAACCCAGACACGCCGACCCCGCCGATGTCGAGAACGTGCATGTTGGAGAAGCTCCAGCCGACGAGCTCGTCTCGGTAGAACATCGGCGTGATCGTCGCGACGTCGGCCTGGTGCATGGCGCCGCCGAAGCGCGGGTCGTTGGTCAGGAACGCGTCCCCGGGCCGCAGCGCGTCCATGTCGACGACATCGTTGATCGCCCGCACCCCGCCGAGCGACGACGCCAGGTGCATGAGCACATATCCGGAGAAGCCCAGTTGCTCCGGCACGGCGTCGAACAGCGACGTGCAGAAGTCCTTGGCCTCGTAGACGATCGGCGAGCCCGAGGTACGCACCATCGCGGTGGCCATCTCCTCGGTGAGGTGCTCGAGCGCCTTGCGGTGCAGTTCCGCGGCGACCAGGTCGACGCCGGAGGTTGTGATCGTCATCGGCCGCCCTCCCGGGACAGAATGTAGGTGAAGTGCCCGTCACGCCGCAGCCGGTGACCGGGCGGGGCGAAGATCGTGGTGTCGCCCTCGTCGACGATCGCCGGACCCACCGTGTGCGCGCCGGGACCGAAGTCGGCCGCGGCGTGGACCGGGACCTCCTCGACCGTGCCGGCCATCGGCAGGTGGACCAGCCTGGCGCCGACCGGTTCCGGGGTGAACGGCTCCGCCTCCTGCTCCTCCCGGAACGGGCTGCGGTGTGCCTGCCTGCCGCCGGCGGTCACCGACAGGTTGAGCAGCAGGACGTCCGCGCCCCGCCACACCGTCCCGGCGCCGTAGGTGTCCTCGTACAGCCGGTGGAAGTCCGCGGCCAGTTTCGGCAGGTCGTCCGGATTCAGCGGGCGGTCCGGCAGCGGCAGCGTCAGCTCGAAGATCTGTCCCTGGAAGCGCAGGTCCGCGCTGCGCCGCACCGTGATCTCGGAGTCCGCGAAGCCCTCGGCCCGGATCGCGGAGTGTGCCTGCGCCACCATCGCGTCGGCGATCGTGTTGACCTCGGCCAGCCCGTCGGCCTGGTCGAGCGGCCAGCCGACGGTCCGGTCCAGCTTCAGGACGAAGTCCGCGCCGTGCAGACCGAGGGCCGAGAACGCCGAGCTGTTCTCCGGGATGACCACCTCGGGGATGCCGAGCCGGTCGGCGATCTGCCCGGCGAGCAGCGGCAGCGTGCCGCCGTAAGCCATGAACGTGAACGACCGCGGGTCCAAGCCCCGCCCCACACTGACCTGCCGCACCGCGTTCGACATGTTCGCCACGACGATGTCGTGGATGGCCGAAGCGGCGACGTTGACATCCCAGCCGAGAACCGATCCGACCTGGTCCATGATGGCCCGGCGCGCCAGCTCGGGATCGACGGGCTGCCTGCCGCGGAGGTAGTTCGCGGGGTCGATCAGACCGAGCACGATCAACGCGTCGGTCACCGTCGGCTCGGTGCCTCCACGCCCCAGCGCCGCGGGGCCCGGCGTCGAGGACGCGCTGCGCGGCCCGACCTGCGGGGTTCCGCGCTCGCCAACCCAGGCGATGCTGCCGCCGCCAGCCCCGACGGAGATGATGTCGACGACGTTGACACCGGTGAGGAACGGACCGATCTCGATGTTCTTGGTCGTCCTGACCTCGTTGCCGATGATCACGCCGGTGTCGAAGCTGGTCCCGCCCATGTCGCCGACCAGGACCCGGTCGATGCCCATCCGCTGAGCGAGGGCCTTCGCTCCGCTGGCGCCCGCAGCGGGCCCCGAGGCGAGCAGTGCGAGCGGCGAGGACTCCGCCCGTTCCCGGCTGATCCCGCCGCCGATGCCCTGAAAGAACACCGGCTCCGAGCGCAGCCCCTCCCGCCGCAGCTCGCGGGAGACGGAATCGAGATACACGCGGGCCTCTTTGTGCACGAAGCAGTTGAGAACGGCGGTCGTCCACCGCCGGGTTTCCCCGCGGACCGGGAAGACGTTCGAGCCCATGCAGGTGAAGAGGTCCGGGTACTGCTCCCCGATGATCTCCCGGGCGCGTTTCTCGTGCGCGGGATTGAGGTGGCTGTTGAGGAAGCAGAGCGCGATGGCCTCCACCCCCTCTTCCTCCACGAGGCGTTTGGCGGACAGCGCGACGGCCGACTCGTCCAGCGGCACCACGACCGCTCCGCTGTGGTCGACCCGCTCGTCGATCTCGACGATGGCCCGGCGGAGCACCAGGTCCGGCACGTTCACCTGGAGATGGTCGTCCGTCTCGTTCAGCCGCGGACCGCCGGCGAGGCGGAAGGTGTCCCTGAAACCCGCGGTGACCAGCGCGCCCACCTTCGCCCCGCGCAGCTCGGTGATCATGTTGGTCACCACGGTGGTGGCGTTCATGCAGAGTGAGGTCGCGGCGAGCAGGTCCGTGCGGGTCGTCTCCAACTGCTCGGCGCACAGCTCGATCCCCGCGAGGATGCCGCGGCTGAAGTCGTCGTAGGTGGTCAGCGCCTTCCCGCGGACCACGCAGTCCGACGCGACGACGACCACATCGGTGTTCGTGCCGCCGACGTCGACTCCGATCGCGTACCCGGTGGGCGGTCTTTCTCCATCACTCATGCATTCCTCCCCGGTCAGGCCGGTGTCATCTGACATCGGCCACCGTCTTCTCCCGCCACGCCTGCAGCTCGTGCTTGCGGACCTTTCCCGACGCCGTCATCGGCAGGGCGTCCACCACGTGCCACTCCACGGGGATCTTCTGCTTCGCCAACCGCACCGACTCCAGATACGCGACGACCGCCTCAGGCCCGGACCACGGCACCCCGTCGGCGGGCACCACGAATGCGCAGACCTTCTCGCCCAGCCGGGGCTCCGGCACCCCGACCACGGCCGCCCGGGCCACGCCCGGGAAGGAGGTGAGTGCGTCCTCTATGTCCTTGCAGGGCAGTTTCTCCCCGCCGCGGTTGATGATGTCCTTGATCCGCCCGTCGATCCGGACCCAGCCCTCGGCGTCGACGATCCCGACGTCGCCGGTGCGGAACCAGCCCTCGGCGTCGACCTGCTCCGCCGTGAGGGCGGGATCGGTGTAGCCGATCATCAGCTGGGGGCTGCGGATCCACAGCTCGCCAGGCTTTCCGGGCGGAAGCGCGGCACCGCCTGCGTCCCGCGCCTCGATCTCGGAGCCGGGGAAGATCCGGCCCTCGAACTCGCCCGCCCGGGCCGGCGGGGTGCCCGGTGGCACCACGACCACCGTGCCGGACATCTCGGTCATTCCGTAGCCGCGCGCGGCGGAGACACCCAGGGCCGCGGCCCGTTCGAGCAGGTGCCCCGGCGTCGACGAACCACCGCTGACATAGGTCGTCAGCCGGTGGCTCGGCGATCGCCCCGCCTCGTAGAGATCGACCATGTCCTGCAGGAAGACCGGCACGCCGTGCGAGTAGGTGCCGCCCTCCCGCTCCGCGACGTCGACGACCGCCTTCGCGTCCCACTTGCGCAGCAGCACGACCCGGCAGCCGGTGACCAGCGGGATCACGCAAGCGCAGAGGAATCCGGACAGGTGGGATACGGGCGCGCCGTTGACGATCACTTCACCGCGGTGAAAACCCTGGACCCGGCGCATCGAGTGCACCGTCGCCAGCACACCGCGGCCGCTGAGCTGGGCGCCCTTCGGGGCCGCGGTGGTGCCGGAAGTGTAGAGGATCGTGCAGCACTCCTCCGCCGCCGCGGGCTCGGGCAGCGTGACCGCGCCTGCCGCGGCCGTCGGCACTGCCTCCCAGCCCGGCGCCCCGCCGTCGACGACGTACCTGGCTCGCGGCTCCACCCCGGTGTCGGCCAGCACGCGGTCGATCTCCGCGACCGGCTCCCGTCCGCCGAAGACCGCCGCAGTGACGACGGCCGCGGGCCTGCAGTCCGCGACGATCTGGCGCATCTCGTGCTCGCGGTAGATCGTGATCACCGGGACGGCCACCGCGCCGATCCGCCAGGCGGCGAGCTGGGCGACGATCGACTCCAGCGTGTTGGGCAGGTACACCAGCACCCGGTCGCCTCGCCCGACTCCGCGCCGCACGAGGTCCGACCCCACCGACCGCACCCAGTCCGCCAACTCGGCATAGGTGAGTCTGCGGCCCTCGAAGAGCAGGTACTCGCGATCCGGCCAGGTCGCGGCGGCGGAGTCGAGCAGCAGCCCGATGCGCTGCTCGGTCCACAGACCGAGGTCCCGGTAGCGCGCGGAGCGCGGGTCGGTGAGGAAAGACATGGGTGGCTCCTTGTTCTACGTCGGATGAGCCTCAGTCGGATGGCTCACCCGGCGACGGCTTGGTAGCGGCCGGGCTCGATCTCCGCGACGGCGCCGGTTCGGATGAGCCGGGCGATGTGCTGCTCCGCGGTGCGCGCCTCGACGGTCGGGACGTACGGCTCGTCGACATGGGCGCGGTAGACGAACCGGTGCCCGACGACGTCGGCGAGCGACCGCGGTTCGGCGAGGAAGCCGGTCAGCGCGGCGTCCCGCCGCACCACGACCTCCCGGTAGGCCCGGAGCCTGTCGCGGAACTCCTCCGCCCCCTCCACGACGCCCTTCTGGTGGTACGTCCCGTACCACCGGGCCTCGATTTCGGCGCAGGTCTCGATCGACCTCTCGAAGCCCTCAAGACTGCTGCCCAGGTCCCCGTAGAACGGCCCGAAGGAGGTGAGGTCGATGTCGGCGACGAAGAAGAACCCGTCTGGCTCGACCAGCAGCCCGCTGTGACCCGCCGTGTGCCCCGGCAGGTGCACGACGGTGGCCGTGCGGTCGCCGAGGTCGAAGCGGTGTCCGTCCGGCACGCCGACCGCGTCGGGCCTGCCGCGCACGCCGAACTGCGAGGCCAGGGTCTCGCGGAAGGCCGCGGCGGCCTCCTCCGGCAGCCCGTATCCCGCGAGCAGGACCTCGCTGGAGCGGACCGCGGCCAGGTCGGCCTCGTGCACGTGGACCGGCGCCGCGACGAGGTCGATCCCGGCCAGGTGGTCCTCGTGCGCGTGGCTGACCAGCACGGCGTCCGCCCCGGGCACACCGCCCTCGGCCAGGGCAAGAGAGGGGTCGACGAGGAGTGTGCCAGCGCGGCCGCGGACCATGAGCGAGTTGCCGTAGGGGTACCCGCCGCCGTTCGCCGCCTTGAGTACCCTGACCGCCCCATAGTCGTGCGGTGTCCATCCGGGCATCACCATCGACTCCGCTCAGACTTCCCGCTGGTACGGAGGCAGGATCTGCTCCATGTAGTTCTTTCCGGTGACGGCGTCCGCCGTCAGGAGGGCGGTGTAGGCGACGCCGTCCATGAACTGCCCGTAGTTCTTCACCGAGTCGCCGACGAAGAACAGCCCCTCCGATCCCGGGGCACTGCGGGTCCAGCATGCCGTCCCAGGCCTGGTCCGGCGTCGGCTGCACCGAGGTGACCCCGTCGATCGCCGGGAAGAGCGCCCACTCCAGTGCCTCGGCGAAGCCGGGGTGGCTCGCCTTCATGAAGTCGGTGATCGCCTCGGCGAGCATGACCAGCTTCCCGGCCTTCTCCAGCTCACCGAGCTCCTCGGTGGACAACCCGATCCAGCATTCGATGATCTCCTTGCCGGTCGGGGCTTTGCCCTCGACGAACAGGGAGTGCGCCTCGTACCCGAGCATGACGCCGTCCGGCAGGGCCGGGTCGTCGATCGGTACCTTCGTGAACAGCATCCCCGGGATGTCGATCACCGACCGGCTCAGCCCGAAGATCGGCACGAACGCCCCGCCGGACTTCAGCCCGCGGACGTGCTCCACGAACTCTCCGGGCAGCGCCTGCTGCGGGATCAGCCGCTCCACCGCCAGCACGGCGGGCACGTTGAGGATCACGGTGTCCGCCAGCAGGTCCCGGGTCTCCCCCGCCGAGTCCGTGACCCGCAGGCCTTTCGCCACGCCGTCGTCGACCAGCACGGTCTGCACCGTCTGGCCCGTCTTGACGTCGCCACCGTGCTCCCGGATGACGTCCGCCAGGTTGAACGCCATCTGCATGAAGCTCTCGCCGCCCATCTGACCGAGCGTGCCGTCCGCGAAGTGCAGACCGGCGTTCATCGGCATCCGGGTGGCGAGGATGAACTCCCCGGCGGACAGGTCGCGCGCCGAGTTCATCCCGACGGTGAATGCGCCGAGGATGTCGAAGAACTCCAGCACGGTCGGGTTCTGCGTGCGCGGCTCGACGAAGTCCAGCAGCGAGATGCGGTTGGCCTCGCGGATCTGCTCGATCGGCATGCGCAGCATCTCGCCGAGGATCTGCTTCATCTCCCGGTGGTCCTGCTCCTCGAACCACGGGAAGGAGCCCCGCTTGAGCTCGTGCAGCACGCCGTCGTGCCAGAAGCCGCACGCCTTCAGCGGCACGATCTCCACGGGTACGCCCAGGTGCTCCAGCACGTGCGCCATCCGGGAGTGGGCGCCGTTGACGATGTCGTGCATGCCCAGTTCGAAGCTGTACCCGGCCAGGAGCTTCCGGTCGATGATCGTATCGAGGTCCGGGATACTGTGCCCCAGTCGGCCGCGAGAGGCCCGCAGCGGACCGAGATAGTCCTCGGCCGTGGCGATCTCGTCGCCCTTGTAGTGATGGATGCGGCCGCCCGTGCCCGTCTCCCTCTCCACCACCAGGACGCGCTTGCCCTCGTCCTTCGCGAGCAGGGCGGCAACGCTCAGCCCGCCCAGGCCCGCGCCCGCTACCAGTACGTCAAAACGATCTTGGGTCATCGGTACTCCTTCGTGCCGTCGCTGTCATGATTCTAGTGATAATTCACTAGGTTGCTAGACGTCAGCGGAGATAGTCCGGGAGCAGCGGCAGGAAGTCCCGTCCGGCGACCGCGTTGGCGCACAGGATCGCCCCGTGCGCGGCCCCGTTGGTCCCGACGTCGGTCTGGGTGACCGTGTCCCCGGTGAAGAACAGGTTGGGCACCAGCGGATGCTGCACGGGCGGCCGCCGGTCGCCCCCGATACCCGGCGCGGGAGCGGCCCCGTAGATCCGGTCGGCCTGGGTGAAGATCGCCCATTCCATGTTCTCGTCGAAGCCGGGGTAGCGGCTGCGGAAAAAGTCCAGGTGGGCCTCGGAGATCCGGCGGAGCAGCTCGTCGTCCGTCGCCTCGCCCTTCGCGTGGAGCACGGTCCAGGTCTGCAGGTAGTGCCCCTCCGCTGCGCCCACCCGCCGCGTCGGGTCCAGCGCGGTGGTCTGTTCGAAGGCCAACCAGGCGTCCCCGCCCTTGAGGGGGATGCGCTGGGGCAGCGGGTCGATGAGGAACACACCGGTCGGCCGGGCCGGCTCGATCAGTTCCTTGACCCCGATGAACCCGGTCATTCCGACAGCCGAGTAGATTTTCGCGATCCGCTCGCGCAGCTCCGCCGGGAAGGACTCGATCGGTACCACGCGTCCGATCGCGTCCATCGGCAAGTTGACGATCACGGCCTGGGCGTCGATCCGCTCGGGCCCCGCCGGGCCGTCGATCTCCACGCCGGTGGCCCGGTTGCGGTCGAGCAGGACCTGACGCACCGGGGTGCCTGTCCGGATCTCGCCGCCGTTCTCCCGGATGATCTCGGCGAACACGTCCGCGATGGTCTTGAACCCGCGACAGACCTCACCGTTGCCGCCGCCGTGCGACAGGTGCATCCCGGCCGCGATCGGCAGGTTGTTCGTCCGGATGAACTCCCCCGCCGAGCCCTCGGTGGGGTCGTTCAGGGCGAGCACGAACCGGCCGAGCCACAGGTAGTAGTCACGGACGAGCTGGTCCTCGGTCACCATGTTCACGTACGACAGCAGGTCGATGTGGTCGTAGCGGGCGGACTCCGCCGGGGAGATCGCGACGCGCTCGGCGGCCACCCGCCGGTGCTCGCGGCGGGACTCCTCCGGCCAGGTGGCGCTGACGTCCTTAAGGTCGACGAACCCGTCGCCGGAATCGAAGTAGAAGCCGATCTGCGGCGCCACCGGGATGGACTTGCCGAGGGCCTTGGCCAACAGCGAGAACCGGTTGCGCCCGGTGGCGCCGACGGTGTGCCAGCCGGGATCGAGGATGAACCGGTCGAAGATCTTGTGGTCGTCGACGATCTCCTCGAGCGCGGGCTCGGTGTGCACGATCCTGACGTTCGCCGCGCCCTTGAGTGTTCGCCGGTACTCCTCGGCGGACGGGCTACCGTGGTGGCCGCCGAACGACATCACCCGGCCCCCGATCGTGTTCTCCTTCTCCAGCACCAGGACCGAGCGGCGGTCCTTGGCGGCGAGCAGCGCACCGGTGATCAGGCCACCGATGCCGCCCCCGACGACGATCGTGTCGTGCGCCATGCGAGACTTCCCTTCCTGAAGAGCGTGGGTCAAACCGTCGAACGCGCGGTGTCCGCGAGCTCGGCGCGCAGTACGCGCTTGAGCACCTTGCCGGTGGAGTTGCGGGGAAGCTGGTCGACGAAGGCGAACGAGCGTGGCTGCTTGTACCGGGCGAGTCGCTCGGCCACGTGCTCGAGCAGTTCCGCCTCGGTCACGGTCGAGCCCGGGGTCCGGACGACGACCGCGTGCACGGCTTCACCCCAGCGCTCGTCCTGGCGGCCGACTACGGCGCACTCCGCGACCCCCGGATGACTGGCGAGCTGCGTTTCGACCTCGCCGCACGCGACGTTCATGCCGCCCGAGATGATGATGTCCTTCAACCGGTCGACGACGGTGACGAACCCGTCCGCATCGATCACCGCGAGGTCCCCGGTGCGCAGCCAGTCCCCGGCCCTGGACGCGGCGGTCTCCTCGGGCATCGCGTAGTACCCCGAGGAGACCGAGCCGCCGCGGAACCACAGCTCACCAGGAGTGCTGCCGTCCCGCGGGACATCCGCACCCCCTGCGGCGACGATCCGAGCGTCGAGGTGGCAGTGCGGCCTGCCCAGCGAGCCGAGCTGCCTGCGCTGCTCCGGGGTCCCGTCCGGGTGCTGGTTCTGCGGGCTGAGGACAAGCCCGCAGGAGAAGGTCTCGGCCATGCCGAGGGTCGGGTACAGGCAGTCCCCCAGCGAGGCCCGCGCCGCAAGCACGAGTTCGCGGGTCACTGGGGCACCGCCGAGGACCACCGCCCGCAGGCTCGACGTGTCCAGCTCGTCGATCCGCGGATGCGCGAGCACCGCTGACACCATCGTCGGGACGGCCACGGTGTGGGTGACCCGGTACTCGGCGACCGAGCGCACGAAGGAGTCCGGGTCGAAACCGGGCAGCACCACGGTGCGGCCGCCCTTGAGGAACACCGGTGAGAGGTGCGCGGGCCCGCCCGCGTTGAGGTACTGGGGGATGCACTGCAGATTCGTGTCCCATTCGAGGACCGGATACTCTGCGGCCCAGGCGAAGATCGCAGACATCGCGTTGTCCTGGGTGAGCACTGCGGCCTTGAGCCGGCCGGTCGTGCCGGAGGTCGGGCACAGCATGTACGGGGCGTCGGAGGGCGGGAGCGGCGCGGGCGGCACCCCGTCCTCAGCGGCCAGGATCCGTTCGAGGTCCAGGTCGAACGGATGAGGTCCGCCGAACCCGATCACATGCCGCACCGACGGCGTTTTCCCCAGCCAGCGCCGGGCCGCCTCCGCCTGGTGGGCGTGCACGAGCAGGGCAGTGGGCTCGACGTAGTTGACGTAGTCGATCTGCTCGTGCGTCGAGTGCCGCAGGTTGAGCGGGGCGCCCACGATGCCACTGCGGGCGCAGCCGAAGAAGAACTCGACGAACTCGGCACAGTTCTCCGCGAGCATCGCGACCCGGTCCCCGCGGCCGAGGCCCAGTCGGGTCATGGCGTTAGCCCAACGTTCGGTGCGCTCGTGGAGGCTCCCCCACGTCTCGGTGCGCACCCCGGGGACGACCACGGCGTCGCGGTCGGCGTAGTACTCGGCGTTCCTGCGGGTGAGGTCACTGACCAGCACGACGTTGTCCTCTCATCGAGGCATGCCCTGGACCGAATCCCGACGCTGGTCCAGCAGCATGTGATCCAGCTCACGGATTCTAGTGATACATCACTAGGTTGCAGAAACGCAACCGTCGAGCCCGACCCGTTGTGACGCGGCCGAGCGAGCTTGCAATGCCAGCCTTATCGTCATTAACTTGTCGTCCTGGGCAGCCCTGACCACCGACGCCGCTCCGGAAGGCGGCGGCCTACCGCGGACGAAGTCATCCCCTCGATGTGCAGGCTGATCTCGTCTTGGCAGAGGACTTGCAGGAAGTCCAGGGGGCCGAGGTCGCCGGCGTGGGCTTGGGCGAGCCTGGCGTCCGGGTGAACTCGGCTGGCCAGCGGAGTCCGCGCGGCAGGATGCTGAACGCGTTCATGACGAGCTCGCCGAGGTGCTGCTGCTCGCGGGCACCAATGAGGCCGCCGACCGGCTGAACGCAGCCGCCCGAGCGATCCGCCGCGCCCGCGGCGAGCTGGATGGCCCGGACCGCCTTTACCTTCTCCCCGGCGGAAAGACGCTGCCGCTGGCGGTCGGCGAACACGTCCGCGTACGCCGCAACGATTACCGGGCCCGGCGCGGTGAGGGCCTGGACGTGCTGAACGGCTACCGGGGCCGCATCACCGCCATCGGTGCTGACCGGCGGGTGGAGGTGGAGTGGCGCTCCCGTACGGCGGACGGCCCGCGGCTGGTCCGCGAGTGGATCAGCCCGGACTACATCGCGGCCGGTGGCCTGACCCACGGCACCGCCATGACGGTGGCGGCCGCCCAGGGCTTGACCGCCGAGCACGCCCTGATCTACGGGCCGGGCCTGGACCCGCACCCCTTGTACGCCGCGATGACCCGCGACCGGCAGACCGCCCGCCTCTACCTCCCCCGCGACCTGCTGGAATCCGACGCCGACCGGGCCCGCCACGGCCAGGCCCGCACCCCCAGCGAAGAGCTGCAGCGCGCCCTGGCCGCCTACGCCGCCGCCCTGGAAGGCGACCGGGCCGACCGGCTGCTCATCCCCGAGCCCGATCCGATCGCCACCCCCGCTGGCGAGGGTCAGGGCGTGTCCGGCGAACCAGCCCGCGATCCGGATCGCGGGGCACACCGCGAGCAGCGCGCCGAGGCCCTCCGGACAACCGAACCCAAGGGCCAGGACGCGCGGCAGGTGCTGGACCCGTCCGCCGCGCCAACCTGCTGCTGTCCCTCACCCGCATCCCGCACGGGCTGGGCCTGGCCGACGACCAATAGCTGGCCGCACGCACCCGCCGCCTGGCCGCCGGGCAGGGGCTACCGACGGCCGGGGCGGAGGCAGTGTCCTGGCTGTCGCCGCTGGCCTGGGCCCAGAGCACGCGGGCCTTCGCCGATGAACGCTGGTGGCTGCTGGCCGCCGTCGCCGCCACAGGGGCCGACCTGGTCATCCACGGGCCCAGCATCCCCGGCCACCGCACCGCCATCGTCCACCACGGCGGCAGCGGCACCACCGGCGCGGCGCTGGCATCCGGCCGACCCCAGGTCATCTGCCCCTTCGTCGCCGACCAGCCGTTCTGGGCCGCCCGCGCCCACGCCATCGGCGCCGCCACCGCGCCGCTGCCGCAACGCCACCTCACCGCCCAGCAGCTCGCCGACGCGATCCGCCAGGCCGTCACAGACCCGGCCGTCACCACGCGCGCCGGCCAGCTCGCCGGCGCCGTCCGCGACGAAGAAGGGACCAAGACCGCGGTCAACATCGTGGAATCCCTCCTTCATCGCCATCGGACCGCATCGGCAACCACCCCGCGACCCTGGGTGCAGGGCCACAGCCGGCGGGGGAATAACCGGCGGGGCCTCCCGCAGGATGGGCAGCCCGATCGGGTCGTATCCCATGCCGAGCGTGAAGCGGTGGTAGCTCTCCCCCGCGTGCGCGAACGCCTCCCCCAGCAAGCCACTGGCCGCCGGAGCGGCATGGTGCAGCGGAAGAAGCCCGTCGTCGTCCGCCGATATCCACGGATTTCCCGTGCTGGTGCTCGGATCCGGCACCGCCGTCCAGCTGCCCGCCCCCTGGCGGCTGTCCAGATAGCCCTGCTCGCGCAGCCGGTCGTAGGCTGCCGTCACCCTGGTACGGCTCACGCCCAGCGCTCCGGCCAGATGCCGCTCGGCGGGCATCCCGCACCCGCGCCGGCAGCCGCCCGTCCAGAATCCGATCCCGTACCGCTTCCGCCAGCGCCCGATAGTACGGCTGGGCGTCGGCCGGCACCTCGACCAGCCGGGCCAGCTGCCCCGGGCTGACATACCGCTCCATCCCCCACGATAAAGCCATTTTCCAGAATTGGCTCTTTATTACTTCGGGAGGCGTCGGCGACCATCGACGCATTATGACCGCAACGACAGAGCTCGCGATCCCCGTCTTATCCCTTCCGGCACGGCTGGCCCGCCTCTACGCCGGCCTGGCCGCATACGGCGTCGGCATGGGGCTCCAGATCGAGTCCACCCTGGGCAACGATCCGTGGAACACCTTCCACCAGGGCCTGTCGGTGCGGACCGGATGGTCGGTCGGGACCTGGCTCGTCATTGTCGGCGCACTGGTCATGCTGGTGTGGATCCCGCTGCGCCAGAAGCCCGGGCTGGGCACCATCAGCAACGTCGTCCTGCTCGGCGTGTTCACCGACGCGACCATTTGGCTCGTTCCAGCACCCGACCACCTGGCCGTCCGCTGGGCGTACCTGCTGGTAGCGGTCGTGCTAGCGGCCGCCGCCACCGGCCTGTACATCAGCGCGGGCCTGGGGCCGGGCCCCCGCGACGGCGTCATGACCGGCCTGCACCGGCTCGGCCTGTCCATCCGGATGGCCCGAACCCTCATCGAGGCCACCGTGCTGTCGGCCGGATTTCCGTTGGAGAAGCCGGTGAGGTTGATCACCGCGTTGGGGTCGTAGTCGTCGTACACCACGTTGAGGGTTGCGGTGAGGCCTTGGTTGTCGATGACGTCCAGGGTCGCGGTGACGTGGCCGGTTTCGCGGTTCCATTTGCCGGATCCGGAGACTTTCACGTCGCTGGTCCAGCGGATGTTGCGGAAGGTGAAGGCGTAGACCGGGCCGTCGCCTTCTGTGCGGAATGTTCCGCCGCGGAGGCCGACGCCGCGGTCAACTGAGACGTAGTACCACTGCCAGATCGCGTCCTCGACGACGGCCGCGCCGATGGTGGCGAGCCGGAGCGCGTGCGCACCGGCCTGATTCCCGGGCCCGGGCACGGCCGGGACGACTTGGGCGCGCTTCGCGGGGAACGCGTCGACCAGGCGGACTTCAGGCATCTCGGTCGCGCAGGAAGCGTCCAAGGGTTGAGCCGGATGGCGGATGAACGTGCGTACCAGACCTTCGGCGCAGCCGACGTAGTCGGCTAGCGCGGAGACGTGGATCATGTTGCTGACCTGGACCCACTGGGCGTGTGGGCCCATGTGCTGGCGACCCGCTCGCCATCGGCGGGGGTGGTGAGCGAGTCCAGCTCGCCGGAGAGGACGAGCACCGGCAGGGACGGGGGCGCGATCGGGGTGCCGGACACGATGGGCGGGTCGTCCGCGGCGGGTTTCGGCCACTTCAGGCAGGAGTCGAATTCCTCGGCGCCGCTGGTCGTCCATTCCTCGACGGTGAAGGGGGCGAACATGTCGGCGGGGAGGGCGGCGACGGCCTGCCGGTATTGGGCGGCGCGGTCGCCGGTGTAGGCGAACGCCTGGGGGTAGTCGTTGCAGAAGACGGCGGAGTAGAGGCCGGCGGAGAATTCGGCGGCGGGGCCGGAGTCCTCATCGGGGAAGACCGTCCGGGCGGTCAGGCGGAGGATCGGCTGCTTGTCGCCCCGGTCGAGGTGAAGACCTGGGCGAAGTAGGTGCCGTAGGAGTCGCCGTACAGGTCGACGCGGCCGGGGGCCAGCAGGTCGAGCAGGCGGGCGATGTCGCGGGCGGCGTTGGCCGTGGTGTAGAGGTCGCTGCCGCGCACGTACGAGCCGTCGGGCCGCTGCCGGGTGTGGTTGAGACGGCGGCCGCAGGCGCCGACGGCGTCGATGTAGGCCTGGTTGCCGTCGGCCGTGGTCGCGTTCTGCAACCGGGGGCAGCGGACCGGGTCGGAGCGGCCGGTTCCGCGCAGGTCGGCGATCAGGACGTTCCGGGTCCTGGTCAGCGGGCCGAGCATGTCCAGGTAGTAGTCGCGGGAGGACGTCGAGGAGTATCCGGGGCCGCCCTCGACCGCCAGCACGGTCCCCTGGGCGTTCTCGGTCGCGGGGAACCACTCGAAATAGAGGCCGGTGGTCCCGGCTTGCGGGTCGGCGTACGAGAACGGCACCTGAACGGTCGCGCACCAGGCCAGCGCCGAGGTCTCGCACGGTTCCAGGGTCAGCGACCCGACCGTGATCGGCGCGCGCCCGGCCGCCTGGACCAGTGGGGTAGCGGTGCCGAGGCCGGCGACGATGGCCGCTACGAGCGCGACCACACGCAAGGGGGACATACCTCCAGACGATCTCCCCGGAAGTCCCCGCCGTCAATATCCGAATTGAGCGCTCAGTCAGGCTTGCCCTAGATGACGTGCTTGGAATGCGACATCGGACGCGATGCTGTCCCCGGCATGACGTCCCCTGAGTGCCACTGGCAGACCGGCCTTTGACCCGGCTCCGGTGATCTCGCCTTCGGAAATCTCAGGAGAGGACCCTTTTCCATGCGTTACGACGTCGTCATCGCCGGTGGCGGGCACAACGGCCTGGTCGCGGCGGCCTATCTGGCCCGTGCCGGGCGGCGGGTGCTGGTCCTGGAACGGCTGGACCACATCGGCGGCCTCACCGTCTCGGCCAAGGCCTTCCCCGGCGTGGACGCCCGCCTCTCCCGCTACTCCTACCTCGTCAGCCTGCTCCCCACGAAGATCGTCAAAGACCTGGGACTCTCGCTCGAACTCCGCCGCCGCCGGGTGGCGTCCTACACCCCGATCGGCGACACCGGCCTGCTGATCGACAACGCGGACCCCGCCCGCACCGCCGCCTCGTTCACCCGGACCGGCTCGTCCGACCTGAACGCCTGGAACGACTTCCACACCGCCCTCTCCCGGCTCGCCGCCCGCGTCGCCCCCACGCTGCTCGAACCCCTCCCATCCCGTACGGCCCTGCGCAAGACGATCGACGACGACACGGCCTGGCACGACCTGTTCGAACGCCCCATCGGCCAGGTGATCGACGACCGCTTCGGCAGCGACCTGATCCGCGGCATCGTCCTCACCGACGCGCTGACCACCGCCTTCACCGGCACCTTCCGCGTCAACGAGAGCGCCTCCCAGCTCGCCACCGCCTTCGACCGGGCCTCGCGCGGGCTCATCCCCGACCTGCCCCCGTCGGAGATCTACTGCCACTCCCTGACCGACGACTCCATCTTCGGCCCTTCCCTGCGCGAGACCGGCGCCCAGACGCTGACCCTGTTCGGCCTGTGCATGCCCGCCCGCCTGTTCACCACCCCCGAGGCCAAGGAACTCGCGGTGGCCAGGGCAATCGCCTCAATCAACACCGTCCTGGCCGAGCCGATCGAGAACTGCCTGCTCACCACCCCGGACGGGCAGCCCTGCCTGGAAGCCAAGACGCCCCTCGACCTGGAACGGGACGTAGCCCTACCCGGTGGGCACATCTTCCACGGCGACCTCTCCTGGCCGTACGCGGAGGACGATCACGGCCCGTGGGGCGTGGAAACAGAACACCCCCGAATCCTGCGCTGCGGCGCGAGCGCCCGCCGCGGCGGCGGCGTGAGCGGAATCCCCGGCCACAACGCCGCCATGGCCGCCCTCGGCTGAAGCCGTTCGTCCGCGCGGACGGACTTCGTGCCATCGGCCCGCTTCGCCGCGATACTCCAGCTCCAGCTGCTCACCCCGGATCCGTGAGCGGCAGGCGGAGGACGAAGCGCGCGCCGGAGGTGGGCGGGTGTTCGACGTGGAGGGTCCCGCGGTGGGCGCGGGCGATGTCACGGGCGATCGCCAGGCCGAGGCCGGTGCCTCCCGCGCCGCGGCTGCGGGCGGTGTCCAGGCGGGCGAAGCGCTCGAAGATGTGCTCGCGTTCGGCTTCGGGGACGCCAAGACCGTCGTCGGTGACCGTGAGCTCGGCGCTGCCGCCGTTGCGGCGCAGGCCGACCTCGACGTCGCGCTCCGCGTGGCGCTGGGCGTTGTCGAGCAGATTGGTCAGCACCCGGCCGAGTTGCTGGGGGACGGCGTCGATCATCACGCCGGGTTCGAGCCGGAGCCGTACCGGGTGCCGGTCGCGCCCGCGGCGGGAGACCTCGGTCTCGATCAGCCGGGCCAGGTCGACCCGCTCCGGCGTGGCCGACAGGTCGGCCCCCAGCCTGGCCAGCAGGAGCAGGTCGGCGGCGATGTCCTGCAGCCGGTCCACGTCGCCGAGCGCGTGTTCGAGCAGCTCGTCGAGGTCGGTCTCATCGGGGTGGAGCTGGGCCTCCTCGAGCTGGGCGCGCAGCCCGGCCAGCGGGGTGCGCAGTTCGTGTGAGGCGTCGGTGGTGAAGCGCCGCTCCCGATCGAGGGACTCCGTCAGCCACGCCTCCAGGCGCTCCAACTCCTGGACGCGGGTGCGCTCCATGTCGTACAGGCGGGCCCGCGCCAGGGCCTGGGAGACCAGCCCGCTGAGCCCGGTGAGCGCGGTGCGCTCCTCGCTGGAAAGGCGGCGGGGCCGGTCGAAGGAGATCAGGCACCACCCGGTGTACTGGCCGGGCACGAGCAGCGGGAGGATCGCCGAGGCGCCCAGGTCGGGGCCGTCCGGATACTCGGTCTTCGAGGTGATGAAGAGCGGAGTGCGTGATCGAAGCGCGTCGGAGAGGGCGGAGCGCTCCGGCAGCGTCTGGTTGTCCAGACGGCGGAGGATGTCCGCGGGGTAGTTGAAGGCTCCGGCCACGTGCAGACGGCCGCGGTCGATGGTGAGGATGGCCAGCCCCGCCGCGCCGAACGCCGGCAGCGCCCGCTCGGCGATGACCCGCACCAGGTCACAGGCGGTCACGGCGTCGCCGAAGGCGCGGGTCAGCTCCTGGATCCAGGCGGCCCGCTCGGCGGCGGCGCGTTCGGCCGCCGCACGCTCGGCGTCGCGCAGCCGCTTCTCCGTGACATCGGCGAGGTAGAGGGTCAGGCCGTCGGGCACCGGCACCAGCCGCACCTGGTACCAGCGCTGATCGGTCGGCCACTGCACCTCGAGGCCGACGGGCACGCGCTCGGCGGCGGCCCTGCGGCACGACGCCTGCAGCTCGTGCAGCTTCCCCGCGGGCAGGTCCCACAACACCTGACCGTAGGGGTCCACGACCCCCAGGAGGCGTTCGGCGTCGAGGTTGACGAATGTGACCCGCCAGTCACGGTCCACCGCGAGGAAGGCGTCGCTCATGTAGCGGAGCGCACAGCTGACCGATTCGCGCGCGGCGCGGCTCTCCGTGGTGTCCCAGACCGTGCCGATCATGCGTACCGGCTCACCCGCGTCGTCCAGCACCAGGTGGCCGCGCTCCTGCACCCAGCCCATCGTCCCGTCCGGGCGGCAGGCGCGGTACTCGACGTCGTACAGGCCCCTGGTGCGGAGGGCCTCCTCGGTCGCGATCATCACCCTGGGATGGTCCTCCGGGTGGATGAGGCTGACCCAGGAGTCCGTGTTGTGGGGGGCGGTGCCGGGATCGATGCCCAGGACGGTCAGCGCGGGCTCGTCCCAGTACAGCTCTCCGGTCAGGATGTTCCAGTCCCAGGATCCGATCCTGGTCGCCTTCAGCGCCTGCCGGAGATGGGAGTCGGCGGCATGCCACCACGGGCGCCTGGTGTCCGAGTCGGCGCTGGATCTCGCCAGCCGCTGGGCCAGCCAGTCGGCCAGCGACTGGAGGAACGCCTGCTGGCGGCCGGTCGGCTTGGCGGACCCGAGGGAGAGCACCGACAGCACGCCGATCGGTGCGGCACGGCCGGGCAGTGGCACGGCCGTCAGCGTCACGGCGGGCGCCGTGACCGCCTCGTCCCTCTTGTCGCGCCGGACCCGCAGGGCAGCGGACGCGCACACGGGCGCCCCGTCGCGCAGCGCCCGGACGATGACCTCCCTGATCTCCCCCCACTCCCGCAGTTCCGCCGGGGGCAGTCCGGTGGCGACCACCAGGCGCGGCTCGCCGCTGCTGGCGGGGGCGCCGGACCAGTGCACCATCCCGCTCAGCGCGCCCAGGTCGGCGACCGCCTGGTCCAGCGCGTACTTCAGCACTTCGATCTCACCGAGGCCGGCGGACGCGAGCGCGAGAACGCGCAGCCGCTCGTCCTCTTCGGAAGCCACGGCCCAGGGTTCGTCCATCGCCGTTCTCACCCCCCTGGCGGTCATGCCAGAGGCATGACGCTGGGCCGATTCGTCCGAACACTTGTCCCGTTTGTCATAATAATGACCGGTTTCTAGAGTGGGGTAAAGCTCCTGGAGGGCGTCGTGCCAAAGCAGCTCATCGAGCGGATCGAGCAGATCGACGATCCCGCGGAGCAGGGCGTGCCCTTCACCCGGGGCGACTATGTCCTGCTGTTGCTGGTGACCTTGGTGGTGCCGCTCATCGCGCTCTGGGCCGGGGCGGCGATGTGATCGAGCAGGGCGAGAGCGGGTGGCCGATTCCCCGCTCGGAGCGTCCGTGGAGTGGCCTGCCCGTGTTCTTCGCCTCGGCCTCGACCGCCATCGCCACCTGGTGCTTCTTCATCGGAGGGCAGGTCGCGGATTATCTGAACGCCACGGCGGGCACCCTGACCATCATCTGCGGGTCACTCCTCGGCATCCTGCCCGTGATCCTCGCCTGCCTGCCCCCATGCGGGAAGTACGGCGTCGACTCCGTCGTCACCAGCAAGGCCCAGCTCGGTACGCGCGGCTCGATCTTCGCCATCGCGCTCATCTACGTCTCCGTCGTCGGCTGGAACGTCCTCCTGATGATCTCCTTCAGCCGTGCGGGCGCCGAGATCCTCATCGCGACGGGGAGCGCGCCGCGGTCGGCGCGTACCCTGCTGGAGACGGCCATGTCTCTTATCGGCGCGGCCGTCGTCTGGTACGCCCTGCGCAAAGGGGCGGACTCACTGCGGAGCGCGACAACCTTCATGGCCCCCGGAGTGATCATGCTCGGGCTCGTCGTGCTGGGCCTGCTGATCCAGCGGATCGGATGGCACGAGATCGCCGCCGCCGAGCCGGTCGCCGCCCGCCCCGACCCGCGGTACAACTACGCCACGAGCGTGGAACTGCTGGTATCGAGCAACCTGTCCTGGTGGCCGTACGCCGGCGCGATCATCAGGCTCTCCCCCAGCGTCCGGGCCACGCTCTGGCCGGCGGTGTTCGGCCTGGGCCTGTCCGTGGGCCTGGTCTCACTGATCGGCCTCTACACCGGCCTGGCCGTGCCGGGCTCCGGCGGCGACCCGACCCGGCACCTCCTCGCGCTCGGCGGCCTGTGGGTCGCCCTGGCGGGCCTGGCGTTCATCGTGCTCGCCAACGTCGCCACCATCGTCGTGGGCAGCTACGTGGCCGCCCTCGCGCTGAGCCAGGTCCCTCCCCTGAACCGCGCCCACTGGAACGTCAGCACCCTCGCCGCCATCATCCCGGCCGTGATCGCCTCGGCGTTCTTCGCCGTCCCCTCCGCCGAGCACTTCCGCACATTCCTCGCGTTCTGCGGCGTCCTGTTCGGCCCGATGGCGGGAATCCAGATCGCCGACTACTACCTGCTGCGCGGCCGGCGCCTCGACATCGCGGCGGCGTTCGACAACTCGCGCCACTCCGCCTACTACTTCTGGAACGGCATCAACCCGGTCGGCTTCGCCGCGCTGGCCGCAGGCTTCGCCGGCTACTTCTACCTGCTCAACCCGCTCACCTACACATCCCACCCGCCCTACGACTACATCACGGCCGCCATCCCCGCCGCCCTGCTCTCCGCCGCGCTCTACACCCTAGGCGTCACGCTCATCCTCCGCCCGTCCGGGAAGGGCGGCTACCACCGCCAGGGCAAGTCCCGATGACAGCCGATCTATGTCCAGCGCTCGAAGAATCGGGGTCAGCTAATCAAGAAGGCCGGTTCGGCCGCTGGCCTGATGCTGCCATTCCCCTGTCGGTGGTACTGCTGGCTTTCTGTTGCGCCCATCGATCGCGTTGTGAAGCGCCTCTCTCGGTCACCCGGAACTCTCATGATCGCCCACCCGTTATCCCCCCGTGACTGGATTGACCTAGGGTGTCCTTCGATAAAACGGGGAGGCGTGGGGAGCTTGACGTCATCTGTCGAGACGAATGGATCTGCTTCTAGCGAGTCGGCCGGGATCGGTTCCATGCCTGATGCCGAAGGATACATTGTCCGGCCTGGGCCTGGTCGGCGCATTGGATTTTTCCTCCTTCTCATGGGCGTATTAGGAGCAGGCTACCTCTATCTGAATCCCGGCAATAAACCCCAGGCGATACCGGAATGGAAGCCAGGACCATATGATCCGCCGGTGCAGTACGCATTCATTCCGGATGATTCAGATTGCCCCGGTCCACTTACCGCCGAAGAAGAGGATGCCCCACCAAAAGTAGTCAGGTGTAGCGAATGGCGGCTGCGCGTGCACTACAAAACAGGTGAAGGAAAACAGGAGATAGGGATCACTTACGGCGCGGGCTGTGGCGGATATGGGGCTGATTTTAGCGAGGACGACTGCACGTCCGACATCCCCCTCTTTGATGCGGCAAGCCAAGCCCAAGTAGAAGAATCCTTCAGCCGAGGCGTACCACTCCGTGTCAGCCCTGACGGCCACCACATTGCATACTTCAGTAAGACGCGTATGCAGTTCGTCGGATGGGATCTGCCCGCCGCACAGCTCAAGCCCATCTCACCACGACTCGACGGTAAGGCGCTCGATCGTGTACGCAGTCTGGAGATATCGCCCGATGGCCGGTTCTTCGCAGTCGCATTTTCTGGCACCCAACCCCAAGTACTTCTCACCGAGTTAGCCACCGGACAGACTTCAACCTTCCCGGGCTTCTGCCGCGTTCTTGGTATCAGCGAAAGCGCCACTGCCATCGCAGTCAAGCGGACTTGCCCGGAACTCGAAGAGGATAACTCTGCTAGTAACACTGTAACCATGCTGAACCGGCAAGGCATAGTTACCAGCGAATGGGTGGGAGGTTATTTCAGTGGTGTTCTTTCCCCGGACGGCCGCCTGCTGGTAGAGGCACTTCCCGATATTAACGAGGACAACAAAGACTACCTTGTCACCTATGACACCAAGACCGGAAAAACTTCCAAGAAGCTCGAACTTCGGCTTCTGTCCGAGCCAAGCTATGCCAGTGGATATGACTGGATCAATGCCCAGGAGTACATCGTTCAGGCTAATGCCCCAGAGGGTGGCGGATCCTTCGGTTATTACGCGGTCAACGTGCAAACCGGGAAGTCTCAACGAATCCGGGACCTCGGCTTAGATCCGGGCAATATTATCTCCCTAGGCAAAGTGCGTATTAAGAACTGAAAGGTGCTTCACGCTCCCTTCGGTGGCGCCACTCCCCCACCCGAATCCGGTCGGCCAGATCGGCGGCGATCTGGCGGTACGGCGGCAGCGCGGTTGGTTCGGTGGGCCGACTCGGGATCGCGCCGGGCGAAGGTGCCCTCATCGGGAACGGTGTTGATCAGGCCTTCGTCCTGGAGCGGGCGCGTGGCCGGGCGGACGGTGGTCCGGGCGATCCCGAGCTCGCGCACAAGTTCGGGTTCGCTGGGGGGCTGCTGGCCGGGCGCGATTTCGGCCCCCTCTACTGGTCGATGCTGCTGCCCACGAACCCGATCGCCAGGAAGATCATAGGTGCGACGAGCAGGTAGCCCAGGATCAACCCGGTCACGGCCATGCCCCGGCCGCCCTTCTGGCCGTACTTGGTCTCGCTCAGCCCGACGTGCCCGCAGATGACCGCGATAATGCACGGCACGCCGAAGGAGCACCACCCGGCGAAAAGGCGAGGATCCCGAAGACCATGGATGCCGTGGCCGCGCCGGATGTGGGCGGCATGTGGACGTAGATGGGCTGAGGATAGCCGTAGGGCGGCTGCTGGCCGACGGAGCAGGCCGGGGTGCCGTGTATGACGTGCGTGGCGGCAGGTGGCCTCAGGAACGACAGAAGCCCCGCTCAGCGACACGCCAGAGGGGGCTTCACCAGGGGATTCTCTTGGTGGGCGATACTGGGATCGAACCAGTGACCTCTTCGGTGTGAACGAAGCGCTCTCCCGCTGAGCTAATCGCCCGGGATGGCCGGGCGTTGGCCCGACGTGGAAAACCATACCGCACTCGGGGGGTGGTGCGCGAAGGGCTTGGGGACGGGCGGGTGAGGATGCGATGGGTGAGCGAGTGAGTGCGGAGCGGTGGATTCCGGGGTGTTCTGGTGGTGTGAGGGGCAGCGCACCGCAAGTTGGGGCGCATCGTCACCGAAAGGTTCTCTGGAGTGCGGCGGCGTGGCGGTGTGTTGTCATAGCATCGTGATGCCCCACACTCGACCAATACGCACCACCTGAGACCGATACACCCCTCCCGACGACACGCAAAACCCTTGCAAACATGCACCTGTTGGTGACGTTTGCGCAGGTAGTCGCCTAAATGTCTTGCTGTGAACTGCGTTACAGAAGGGCCTGAGAGCGGAATCTTTCCTACAGGTTTCTTCGTTCCGCGTCATAGCACGGGACGTAGTCCGTGTGAGCAGTGAAAGCCCCGTTGAGGGGACCCGACGACGAAAAGGTTTGGCTGACGATGAACAGCACCACCGTCTCTGCCGAGCTGGGCCTTCGGCTTGTGGTCCCTGACCGTACTACCGTCCCCCTGCTCGCCGGACTCAGCTACACGGCCGAGGATCCGTACGCCATCCGGATGGCCTTCCACGTGGGGAACGACGAGCCGGTCGAGTGGATCTTCGCGCGCGAGTTGCTGACCGTCGGCATCGTCCGGCGGGTGGGTGACGGGGATGTCCAGGTCTGGCCGGCGCGGTCGGACGGTGAGCGCACGCTCAACATCAGCCTGACGTCGCCGTTCGGGCAAGCCCTGTTCGAGGTGCCGCTGGCGCCGCTGACCGAGTTCCTGCACCGTACGTATGAGCTGGTGCCGGCTGGGCGTGAAGTCGACTTCATGGACCTGGACGAAGAGTTGACGAATATGCTCTGGAGCTCCTGAACTGTTACCTATTCCCGACACAGCCCATGCTTTCCTGACATAGCGTCCTGTCTGGAGATAGGGGGCGCCGAGATGGGGCGTGGGACGGGAGCGTCGCTGCTCGCGGGGGTCTTGCTGCTGGGGGCGTGCGCGTCGCCGACGGTGGAGGAACCGCCGCAAACCCGGCCCCCGGTCGCCACCACGATCCCCCCGGAGACGGGGGGCATGCCCGGCGTCGACGAGATCAAGCACAGTGACAACGTCAGGCTGGTCGCCAACGTGCCGCTGGAAGCGCCGTTCGACGGACCGCAGGCCTGGGGGACGGATCTCGCGTTCCAAGGCACGTACGCATATGTCGGCAATTATGAGGGTTTTACGGTTGTTGATATAGCGGATCCGGCGGAACCCGCGGTGGTGTCGCGGACCGTGTGCCTGGGTGGGCAGAACGATATTTCGGTATCTGGGAATTTGCTCTTTCTGTCGGTGGATTCGCCCAGGAGCGATGACACCTGCCAGGGTCAGGCGTCGGATCCGGGCGCGCCGACGGCCTGGGAGGGCATCCGCGTGTTCGACATTTCCGACAAGGCCAAGCCGGAGTACGTGACCTCGGTGCGGACCGACTGCGGATCCCACACGCACGCGCTCGTTCCCGGTGAGACGTCGATATATGTGTACGTGTCGTCGCCGGCTTCCGTACCGGACGAGCGGAACTGCCCGCCACCGCATCAGAACCTGACGATCGTCGACGTACCGGTGCAGAACCCCAAGGCCGCCCGGGTGGCCGCGAAACCCGACGTCTTCCAGGATCGGCCGGGCGGGGACGGGGAGTCCGAGTTCAATCCGGCCGGATGTCATGACATCACCGTCTATCCGGAGCGGAAACTGGCGGCGGCCGCGTGCTTCGGGGACGGTTTCCTGCTGGACATCACCGATCCTTTGCGGCCGAAGACGCTGCAGGTCGTCCAGGACGAGAATTTCGCGATCTGGCATTCCGCGACGTTCAACAACGCGGGCACCAAGGTCGTCTTCGGGGACGAGCTGGGCGGCGGCATGGCTCCGACCTGCGACGCGAACGTGGACGAGACCCAGGGCGCGAACGCCATCTACGACCTCGTCGCCGGTCCGAAGCTCCAGAAACGGGGATATTTCAAGATTCCGCGGGCGCAGAGTCCGGAGGAGAACTGCGTCGCGCACAACGGTTCGCTGATCCCGGTGCCAGGCAAGGACGTCATGGTCCAGGGCTGGTACCAGGGCGGCGTCTCGGTCTGGGACTTCACCGATTCCGACAATCCTCGCGAGATCGGGTTCTTCGAGCGCGGCCCGCTGCCGCCGGGCAAGCAGCTCGGCGGGTCATGGTCGGCGTACTACTACAACGGTTACATCTACTCCAGTGACATCACCAAGGGCTTGGACGTCCTGGAAATCACCGATCCGCTGACCGATCCCGCCAAAGCCGTGAAAATGACCGAGCTGAACGTGCAGACCCAGCGGTCGTACTAGAGCATCTCCCGCATGCGGGCGATCTCGATCCGCTGACCGCGCGCCACGTCGGTGGCCAGGGTGCGCATCATGCGGTCGCGGCCGTCGCGGAGCTCCTCGGCCGCCATCGTCAGCGCGCCTTCGTGGTGCCTGATCATCAGGGTGAGGAAAAGCCGGTCGAAGGCCGCGTTCCTGGCCGTGCGGAGGTTGTTCATTTCGGGCAGGCTGGCCATGCCGTACCCATCCGGGTGATCGTGGGCGGGCGCGCGGCCGAGAGCGGCCAGCCAGGAGGTCATGACCGCGATCTCGGGGCGCTGCGCCACCTCGATGCGGCGTGCCAAGGCCGTGACCTGGGCATTCGTGGTACGGTCCGGGACGAGCCCGGCCATCTCCAGGGCCTGCCGGTGATGCGGGATCATCATCTCCGCGAACCGGACATCCGCGCCGGTCGAGCGGGACTCCCCCGTCCCGATCCGCTCCCCCGGCGTCGCCGTACGGCCCACGCCGCCGGGCCCGCCCGGCACGACCACCGGCGCGCCGGACCCGGCGACCAGCGGCGTTTCCGGCGTGGCCGCCGAGCAGGCGGCCACGAGCACGGCGGCGAGGGCGACGGCCGCTCTCACGGATCGAGATCGTCCGCCGAGCGCGCGGCGAAGGTCCGCATGGCGGCCAGCGTCACCGGGCCCGGCGCCTGCGGCAGGGGCTTGCCGTCGACCCAGCCGATGGGCTGGATGTCGCGGGTGGTCGAGGTGAGGAAGGCCTCTTCCGCGTCGTAAAGCGCGGAAAGCGGAACGTCCTGCTCGGCGCCGTCGCACCATTCGAGGGTCAGCGCCCTGGTCACCCCGGCCAGGCAGCCGGACGCGAGGGTCGGCGTGATCAGCCGCCCCTTGGTCACCAGGAACACGTTGCTGCCGGTGCCCTCGCACAGGTTGCCGGCCAGATTCTCGAAGATGGCCTCGCCGCCGCCGCGTTCCTTGGCGTAGGCGAGGGCTTTGGCGTTGTCGCCGTACGAGGTGGACTTCACGCCGGCGAGGGCGCCGCGCTCGTTGCGCGACCAGGGCACGACGACGACCTCGGCCGCTGCGGGGAACGGCTTCTGCTCGCCCACGATGATGATCGTGTTGGTGCCCTCGGCGCCCCGGTCGGAACCGAGCGGGCCCGGGCCGCTGGTGTAGGTGACGCGGATGCGGCCGAGCGCCCAGGCCGGGGCGGCTTCCAGGCAGCGCCGGACCCCGTCGGCGATGGCGGCCAGGTCGGGTTCGGGGAGATCGACCCGCTTCGCGGAGAGCGCCAGCCGGTCGAGGTGGCGGGTGAGCGCGAACGATTTCCCGTCCATGCATTTGATCGTCTCGAAGACGCCGTCGCCGACCATCAGGCCGTGGTCGAAGACGGACACGACCGCCTGCTCCGGTGCCAGCAGGTCGCCGTTGACCCAGATGGGGACACTCATTACCTAACCTCCAAAGGACGCCAGACCGATGAGCCGTTCGGCCTTCAGTTCGGTTTCCCGCCACTCAAGCCGGGGATCGGAGCCCCAGGTTATGCCCGCTCCGGTGCCGAAATGGATCTCTTCGCCGGAGATCCAGAAGGTGCGGATGCCAACGGCCAGCGCCGCTTCGCGCCGATCGGCATCCACCCAGCCCACCGCCCCACAGTAGGGCCCGCGCGGCTCTGGTTCGAGCCGATTGATGATGCGAAGCGCCGAAGACTTGGGGGCCCCGGTGACGGAACCGGGCGGAAAGGTCGCGCCGAACAGCTGCGGCCAGCCCGCGGTGGTACGCGCCCGGACGGTCGAGACAAGATGCACGAGACCGGGATGTTCCTCGACTTCGCACAGCGCGGGAACGCTGACGGTTCCGACCTCGGCGACCCGGCCGAGATCGTTGCGCACCAGGTCGACGATCATCACATTCTCGGCGTAGTCCTTTTCGAGAAGGTCGTCCGGGGTCACGCCGGTGCCTTTGATCGGGCGTGACTCAACTATGTCGCCATTTTTACCGAGATAGAGCTCCGGGGAGGCGGAGATCACGGCCAGGCCGGGGACGCTGATCACGGCCTCGTACGGGGCGGGGTTGCCCTCGGCCAGGCGGACGGCGAGGGCAAGGGGGTCCTGCGGGCCTTCGAGGGGGGCGGACATGATTCGGCAGAGGTTGGCCTGGTAGACCTCACCTCGTTCGATCTCGTCGCGAATCTCCTGGGCGGCGTGCTCGTAGCCCTTCTGGTCGAGGGAGGAACGCCAGGAATCCTGGGCAGGTCCTCGCCAGGGGCGGGTGGGCGTGGGGAGCGGGGAAGGCCGTACCTGGTCGAAGCGGGCGCAGGTGACCTTGCCCTCGAAATCCACGACGACCGCCCACCAGCCCTCGGAGTCCAACGCCGCGAGGTCGGTGGTCACATCCCGCAGGCCGACGGCCAGCCGGCCGCCGATATGGGCGAATGCGTCGTGCATCCCCCCATTCTCCCAGCCCTCCGCCCCTGGCGGCATTCGGCTCAGCGTCCCGAAATTTCAGGACAACTGGCCGGTTGCGGCCTCGACTGCCGCGACGAGGGATCCGTCCGCGACTAGCCGTACCATCGCCTCGATCTCGGGCGCGAGGAACCGGTCCGGCCCCGGCCCCGAGACGGACTCGCGCAGCAGCGCCACGACCGCGCCCGTCCCCGCCGCCGGCCGGTACGGCTGCCGCAACTCGATCGCCCGCGCCGCGGTCAGCACCTCGACGGCGAGCACCCGGGTGAGCCCGTCGATCGCCCGCCGCAGCTTCCGCCCCGCCGACCACCCCATCGACACATGATCTTCCTGCATGGCCGAACTCGGAATCGAGTCCACACTCGCCGGAACGGCCAGCCGCTTGAGCTCGGAAACGATCGCCGCCTGGGTGTATTGGGCGATCATGTGCCCCGAGTCCACTCCCGGGTCGTCCGCCAGAAACGCCGGAAGCCCATGGTTCCGCGCCACATCGAGCATCCGGTCGGTACGCCTTTCGGACATGGAAGCCACATCCGCCACCGCGATGGCCAGGAAATCGAGGACATATCCCACCGGCGCACCATGGAAGTTCCCGTTGGACTCCACCCGCCCGTCCGCGAGCACGACCGGATTGTCGATCGCGCTGGCCAGCTCCCGCTCCGCCACCGCCGCCGCGTGCGCGACCGTGTCCCGCGCGGCCCCCGCCACCTGGGGCGCGCACCGCAACGAGTAGGCGTCCTGCACCCGCGTGCAGGTCCCGTCCCGATGCGACTCCATGATTCCCGAACCGCTCAGCAACCGCCGCAGATTGCCCGCGCTCGCCGCCTGCCCCGGATGCGGGCGCAACGCCTGCAGATCAGCCGAGAACACCCGATCGGTCCCCAGCAGCCCTTCCACGCTCATCGCCGCGCTGATGTCCGCGACCTTCAGCAACCGGGTCAGGTCCTCGATGGCGAGGACCAGCATCCCCAGCATCCCGTCGGTCCCGTTGATCAGCGCGAGCCCTTCCTTGGCCGCCAGCTCGACCGGCTCGATCCCGGCCCGCTTGAGCGCCTCGGGCGCGTCCATGAGCACACCATCCGCATCCCGGACGACCCCCTCCCCCATGATCGTCAACGCCACGTGGGAAAGCGGAGCGAGGTCCCCGGAACAGCCCAGACTGCCGTACTCATGCACAACCGGCGTGATCCCCGCGTTGAGCAGGCTCTCCAGCACCCGCGCCGTCTTCGGCCGGATCCCCGTATGCCCCGACGCCAGCGTCCTGAGCCGCAACAACATCAGCGCCCGCGTGACCTCGTCCTCGACCTCGGCCCCCGACCCCGCCGCATGCGACCGCACCAGGCTCCGCTGCAACTGCGCCCGCAGCCCCGGATCGATATGCCTGGTCGCCAGCGCCCCGAACCCGGTCGAAACCCCATAGGCCGGAGTATCTCCCTCAGCGAGCTCCTCGATCCTCCCCCGCGAGGCGAACATCTCCGCGACGGCCACCTCACTCAGCCGCACCCCGGCCCCGTACCTGGCCACCCGCACGACATCCGCAAAGCCCAACGGCCCAGGCCCAACCTCAACGTCCATAATCACCCTCCGGAGGTAACCATCGTCAAGCATGGTAGCTCCTTACACGACAATTGATTTGGGGAGTCAGCCAGGATTCGCTAGTGTTCTCTCCGTGAGCCGGGCCCCGCCCGGCAAGATCACGCGGAAGTGGCTCAGTGGTAGAGCATCACCTTGCCAAGGTGAGGGTCGCGGGTTCGAATCCCGTCTTCCGCTCGCAGTCCCCGGACGATTAGCTCAGCGGGAGAGCGCTTCCCTGACACGGAAGAGGTCACTGGTTCAATCCCAGTATCGTCCACCCAAGAAACCCCAGGCCAACGGCCTGGGGTTTGCCGTTTCCAAGATTGTTGATCATGGAATCGGGAGCAAATCGGGAGCACACTGCTCCACCATGATCGAGACCGCTACCCGACTCGGTAGTGGTCACCGGGTAGTGGTCGGGGAGCAACCGGGAGCAGGGGTGCTCCACCACCCAGGACCGATGCAGATGAACCATCTGATGATCCAGACCACCCGGGCTGGAATGTCGCGGTTCCTCCGCCTCGGCTCGCTCTTCTAGATCTGTCCCGGTAGCAGCGGGCGCGCGACCTATGGGGCTCAAGAACTCGAATCACTTCCAGCGCAGAGCCCTTCGTCTGGTGGGACGGAAGAGTTGAGGGGTGCCGAGCGGCTGGTCCGGGCCCCTGGGATCATGTTTCGTGATCTTATCCACGGTGTACGCCGTCACCTGGCGCCTGCTGTCTTGCCCGCACTGCTGTTACGGAGCGATATCTCCAAGGAGGCGGAACTGCTGATGCTTCGGCATCAAAACGCGGTCCTACGCCGTCAGGTCCCGCGAGTGCGGTACGAACCAGCCGACCGCTTGTGGTTGGCGGCGCTCTCGCAGCTGATACCCCGCCGCCTATGGGAGAAGATCTTCCCGATCACGCCGACCACCCTTCTGGCCTGGCACCGCAAGTTCGTGGCGAAGAAGTGGGACTACAGCAAGCATCGCCGTCCCGGACGCCCGCCCACCGCGGCTGCGGTCAAGGTCCTCATCCTGCGCATGGCCGCGGAGAACCCGAGATGGGGCCACCGGCGCATTCACGGTGAACTGACCCGCCTGGGACACGCGATCGCCGCCTCGACCGTCTGGAACATCCTGAACCGGGCCGGAATCGACCCCGCCCCGCGCCGCGGCGGCCCAACGTGGAAGCAGTTCCTGACCGCCCAGGCCGAGCACATCGTCGCCGTCGACTTCCTGCACGTGGACACCGTCAACCTCAAACGCCTCCACGCCCTGGTCATGCTCGAACACGGCAGCCGCCGTACCCATCTGCTCGGCGTCACCGCCAACCCCACGGGCCAATGGGCTACCCAAGCCACCCGCAACTTCCTTATGAACTCCGCCACCAACGCGACGGACGTGAAGTTCTTGATTCGCGATCGTGCCGGCCAGTTCACCGGTGCCTTCGACGCGGTGTTCGCCGACGCCGGCCTTCGAGTCCTCAAGAGCCCACCGCAAGCCCCGAAAGCGAACGCACACTGCGAAAGGATCATCGGCACCCTACGCCGCGAAGTCCTCGACCGCATGCTCATCCTCAACGAGCACCATCTACACCGGACACTCACCCGCTAACTGCAGCACTACAACACGGCCCGACCTCACCGCGGCATCGGACAGTTATCCCCATCGCAAGCCGAAACCGGACCGCCAACCCCAATCGACCTGGCCAACCACCGAGTCCATCGCAGAGCGATCCTCGGCGGACTTATCAACGAGCACCAGATCGCCAGCTGACACCACCGAGAACCGGCAGGTTAGACATCACATCCTATTCCTGAGCCCCACAGAATCAGCCCAGTCCCGCCAGGGCCGCTACACCGAGATCTCCGACAACATGCGGGCAAAGAGGTGCGAATCAGCGAGACCCGAACGGTTCGTGATCTGCCGCAACCCCCAAGCCGCAGAGCGGGACAAGCACATACGCGAGCAGCTCGTCGCCCAACTGCAGCAGCTGATCGACGGCACCGACCCGTTGTCGGACTTCAAGCGGGGTGAGCCGCACGGGAAGATCGCGGGCAGGCCCGGCCTGAACCGCCACAGCGACACCTGCCGGGAAGCTCCGCCTCGATACCGTGAAATCAAAGCCGAGGAGAACATCGACGGCGAGTAGCTGCTTCGCTGCAGCGCCCCCACCTGCCCGCCGAGGACATTGCCCTGGGCTACAGGCAGCTCCTGGAGGTCGAACGAGGCTGGCAGGACATGAAACAGATCATCGACCTGCGGCCGGTCTATCACCGGCTCAAAGAACGCATCCACGCCCACGTCATCCTCTGCTGGCCCGCCCTGCTCCTGATCAGTCTCGTCGAGACAGCACCGGCAGCATCTGGCAGACGGCTCGCCGTGAACTCGACCGGCTCCACGCAGGCACCTTCACCGGCCTTGCAGGCCTGTACCGGCAGACCACCAACCTCACCAAGCCACAACGCGACCCGCTCGCCAAGCTCGGCATCCCTGCCCCAAGCAGGTCATCGACCTCCAGCCCGCCCCCCGCTGACCAGGCCGAACAGCACCGCCTAAAGAAACGCTCTCCAGGCGGCCTCACCCACGAACCCGGGCCACTGAAAGTGCCTATTGCTTGCGAGTCCCACTTCCACCATCGCGATCGTGGGCTTTGGTGCCGGTAAGTAGGGTCCAAAGCCACTAAGGGCCGTGAGCGTAACGGGTCACTGTGGAGTCATGCGGAAGCGGATTGTGATTTTGGGCGCGGGCACCGGCGGAACATTGACGGCCAACCGCCTGCGACGCCTGTACAGCGAGCAGGAGGCGGAGATCGTCGTCGTCGACCAGGACGACGACCATGTATACCAGCCGGGCCTGCTGTTCGTGCCGTTCGGGCTCGCCGATCCGGATGAGATCGTCCGTCCCCGGCACCGCCAGCTTGACGACGGGATCACGTTCCACCGCGCGGCCGTCGATCGCGTCGATCTCGCCGCCGACGTGGTGCGCCTGGCGGACGGGGCGGCGCTCGGCTACGACGTCCTGGTCGTCGCCACCGGCTCGGTACTGGCTCTGGACGAGACCGAAGGGCTGACCGATCCGGGATGGATGGACAAGGTCTTCACCTTCTACGACCGTGAGGGTGCGGCCGGCCTGCGGAACGCGCTGGAGCGCTTCGACGGGGGGCGCCTTGTGGTCAACGTGGTCGACATGCCGATCAAGTGCCCGGTCGCCCCGCTGGAGTTCTGCTTCCTGGCCGACTGGTACTTCCGGCAGCGGGGGATCCGCGACCGGGTCGAGCTGACCTACGTGACCCCGCTGGACGCGGCCTTCACCAAGCCGGTGGCGGCCAAGACGCTCGGCGGCCTGCTGCAGAGCAAGGGCATCGAGCTGGTGACCGAATTCAACACTGGCACCGTCGCGGCGGACCGCCTGATCTCCTACGACGAACGCGAGGTCCCCTTCGACCTGGCGGTGGTCATCCCGCCGCACGCCGGCGCCGCTTACGTTGGCCGCTCCGCGGGCCTGGGCGACGAGCTGGGGTTCGTGCCCGTGGACGAGCACACCCTGCAGTCCAAGGCCAAGCGGAACGTGTTCGCCATCGGCGACGCGGCTGGCGTGCCCACCTCCAAGGCCGGTTCGGTCACGCACTTCGAGGGCGAGGTGCTGGTGGAGAACATCCGCCGCCTTCTGGACGGCCGGCCGCTGGAGGCGTCCTTCGACGGGCACACCAACTGCTTCATCGAGACCGGTTTCGGCAAGGCACTGCTGATCGACTTCAACTACGACACCGAGCCGCTGCCCGGCCACTACCCGGCGGCGGTGGGGCTGCCGCTGCTCAAGCAGTCACGCCTGAACCACCTCGGCAAGCTCATGTTCCAGTGGTTCTACTGGCACGGCCTGCTCCCCGGCCGCGACATCCCCGGTATCGGCTCGGCGATGCCCGAGCACGGTAAGAACCGCCGGTCCGCGTGACCAGCCCCGCACACCAAGGAAGGTGCCGACCATGACCACCACAACCTACGCCGGGACGCCCGTCGCCCTCAACGACGAGGGGTTCTTCCAGGACCCCGCCCAGTGGACCGAGGACATGGCGACCGAGATCGCCGAGGCTCAGGGGATCGACGAGCTCACACCGCGGCACTGGCAGGTCATCCACTTCGTCCGGGCCGAGTTCGCGGCCAAGGGCACCGGCCCCACCGTGCGGGCCCTGGGCAAGACGTCCGGGGTGTCGGTCAAGGAGCTGTACCAGCTGTTCCCCAAAGGCCCGGCGAAGATCGCCGCCAAGATCGCGGGCATCCCCAAGCCGCACGGCTGCATCTGAGCGACCTCGCACCGCCCCGGCGCCATTCACCAAGGAGGGTCTCGTCATGGGCGAGAGCATCGAAAAGGTCTCGATCATCGTTTCCAAAGGATCTCTGGAAGGCATCTACCCGGCTCTGATCATGGCCAACGGCGCCCGGGCCGAAGGCATCGAGGCCAACCTGTTCTTCACTTTCTTCGGCCTGGACGCCGTCGCCAAGAAGTACCACGAGCACATCAAGGTCGCCACCGTCGGCAACCCCGGACTGCACCTGGCCACGCTCCTCGGCGGACTGCCCGGAATGCCGAGCCTGATGACCCGTTACCTCGAACGCAAGATGGACAAGCTCGACATCCCCTCCATCCCCGAGTTCATCGAGATGATCGCCGACACCGGCGCCGGCCTGTACGCCTGCAAGGCCTCGGTCGACCTGTTCGACATGGACAAGGACGACCTCGTCCCCCAGGTCCAGGACATCATCACCGTCGGCGACTTCTACGCCCTGGCCGCCGGCGGCCAGATCATCTACACCTGACCACCGGCGAGAAAGCAAGCCACGACATGGCGACGCGAGAAGCCGGCCCTGCGCGGGCCGCCGACGGCCGCCGGGCGCCGACCTCACCCCTGGTGGAGCGCATCCGGCTCCGGCACCGGGTTGCAGACGACCAGGTTGCGCGAGCAGGCCCGTGCGATCGTCCACCAGGCGGTCGGCGGCGGCCCCGACGACCTGGTCATCTTCTGTGGATCCGGCGCCACCGCCGCGATCAACAAGCTCATCGGCATCCTGGAGCTGCGGATCCCTCGCGGCCTGGCCGACCGGTACCGGCTGCTCGACCGGATTCCGCCGGAGGAGCGGCCGGTGGTGTTCGTCGGCCCGTACGAGCACCACTCCAACGAGTTGCCCTGGCGCGAGTCCATCGCCGAGGTCGTCGTCATCAGCGAGGACCACGACGGCCACATCGATCTGCCCGAGCTGGAGGCGCAGCTCGTCCGGCACGCCGGCCGCCCGCTGCTCATCGGCAGCTTCTCGGCGGCCTCGAACGTGACCGGCATCCTCCGCAGACCTGTGCCCGCGTCGGCGAGGAGGCCCTGGCCGGCTACCTCGACCGGGCCCGCACTCTTCTGGACGGCAGGCCCGACGAGATCGACGACCGCCATCCGGGACTCCCCGACGACTTCGAAAGGTTGCTGGTTCCACCTGCCTCGCATCTGCCTGACCTCCTGATTCCGGCGGCGGACACGCACCACGACGAGCCCCGGCTCCTCATACCGAGTTGAGGAAGGGGGTTCGGCCGAGCCGCACATGCCGCCTATACCCCCTGGGGTATAATGAACGCGTGCGATGAGGGGAGTTCACCTTGCGTCAGGAAGCCGTCCGGCTACCGCCTCGAAGTGCTGGGCGACACCGAATACCTGCGGGGACGGCGGGCCGGAGAGGAAACCGAACCGGTTCAGACGAGCACCGCGTCAACGGCCTCGCAGGCACCACAGGTACAACGACGAGATCTGGGGAGAAGACCATGGACTACGGCATGACCGTCAAGCTGCCGACACCGTTCGCCGACGCCGTGAAGCAGGTCCGAGCGGCCCTCAAGGAGCAGGGTTTCGGCGTGCTCACTGAGATCGACGTGCGGGCCACCTTGCGGGAGAAGATCGGCGCGGAAATGGAGGACTATCTCATCCTCGGCGCCTGCAATCCTGCGCTGGCCCACCGGGCTCTGCAGGCCGACCGGCGGATCGGCCTGCTGCTCCCCTGCAACGTGGTCGTACGCGTGGAGGGAGAGGAGACGATCGTCGAGGTGCTCGACGCGCAGGTCATGGTCTCCGTGGCGGGCGAGCCGACGCTCCAGTCCGTCGCCGACGAAGCCACCCGGAGACTGACTCTCGCGCTCGACGCACTGCGTCCCTGACCCGGGTCGCCAGCAGGTCTCCACGGCATCTCCACATGCGCCACACGGCGCCTGCGTGCCGACGATGGAGTGTGAAGGGGACAGCAAAAGAACAAGGAGACTCCAGGAGGAGTCATGAAGCGCACGCAGAAGATTGCCCTCGCCCTCGCGGCCGGAGCGGTCACCGGTGGCGCGTTGATCGCCGGACCGGCCGTCGCGGCCTTCGACAACGGATACTTCTCGGGAGGCACGTCGCAGAGCCGGCAGTGGGGCCCGGGCGGCGGGATGGGTGGCGGGATCGGCGGCTGCTACCTGTCGGACATCTCGACAGTGCCTAGCGGGACGCTGACCAGCGCCCAGAAGACCGCCCTCGCGTCGATGGCCGAGGAGGAGAAGCTCGCCCACGACCTCTACACCGCCTTCGCTGGCCGCTACGACAGCCCTGTCTTCAACCGCGTCGCCACCGCTGAGACCCAGCACCTGGCCGCCGTCCGGACGCTGCTGTCGCGCTACCAGCTCGCCGACCTCACGGCGGGCAAGGCGCAGGGCAAGTTCGCCACCGCCCCGGTCCAGGCCACCTATGACCGGCTGCTCGCTCAGGGCAAGACGAGCGAGCAGGCGGCGTTGCGGGTCGGCCAGACCGTGGAGAAGGACGACATCGCGGCCCTGAAGAAGGCCCTGACCGGACTCGACGCCCCCGACGTGCAGCGCGTCTACACCCAGCTGCTGAACGCGTCGCGGATGCACCAGGTCGCCTTCGAACGCTGGATCAGCTGAGCACCCGAGGAACCGGAGGCCGGGCGCCTCCGGTTCCTCGCTCGGTCGTGCCAGCGACGCCGAGCCGCCGAGCTGGTGGCTGAAACTTATAGATCAAGACAAATGCATCGGCTGCCACGCGTGTACCACCGCGTGCAAGTCCGAGAACGAGGTGCTCTCTCGGTCACCCGCACCTATGTCAAGAGCGTCGACTGTCAAGTGCGTCGACGTGGGGGTGTTCCCGCAGGCCAGGCGCGCCTACCAGGTGACCCGCCGCAACCAGCGCGACGAGCTGACCATCGCCGACAAACACCGGCGGCACGCAGCACTGTCCGGTGGTCACCGCCCGGGACAAGATGCTGCTGACCGAGTTCGACCACGACCTACAGATGGTCATAGCGCGTTGCGACGGCCGGCCGGGGGCGTGCTCGATGGCAGGTGGATGGCGAAGGCCAGGCCGCCGGCCGCCCTCGGGGTGGCCGTCACCGTGCCGTGGTGGGCGGTGATCAGTTCGCGCACCACGGCCAGCCCGATGCCCGAACCGGCGATGCCGGTGCTGGCCGGGCCGCGCCAGAGCCGGTCGAAGATGTGGGGCAGGTCCTCGGCGGGGACTCCGGGGCCGGTGTCGGCGACCTCCACGGTGGCCTGGCCGCCGGCGGCGCCGACGGTGACCATGACCGTGTCGCCGGGGCGGCAGTAGCGGGCGGCGTTGTCCAGCAGGTTGCCGACGGCCTGGTGCAGTCGGTCGGGATCGGCCTGCACGGTGACGCCTTCGGCCAGGTCGGCACGCATGTCGAGGCCGGCCGCCCGAAGCCGCGGCTCCCTGCTCCTGAGCACCGTCGCGGCGAGTTCGGCCAGGTCCACCTCGCACCGATGCAGCGACAGGGCCGCCGATTCGGCGGCCGACAGCTCGGCGAGGTCGCCGACGATCCGGCCCAGCCGCAGCGTCTGGTCGTGCAGGGCGGCCAGACGGTCCGGATCGGGCGCGGAAAGCCCGTCGCGAAGCTCCTCCAGCCCTGCCTGGAGCGCGCTGAGCGGGGTGCGCAGCTCGTGGGCGACGTCAGCGGCCAGGTGTCTTCGTGATCGCTCGGCCTGGGCGACCCGGCCAGCCATCTCGTCGAAGGCGCGCCCCAGCTCTCCCAGCTCTCCCGGGCCGGTCACCCCGGTGCGGGCGGCGCGGTCCCCGGCGGCGAAGGCATGGGCGGCGCGAGTCACACCGGAGAGCGGCCTGGTCAGCCTGCGGGTCACCAGCAGGCTCGCCGCCGACGCGACCGCCAGCGCAGCCAGGGCCGCTGCGGCGATCCACCCCCAGGCCACGCTGCGCGCCGCCTGGGTCGTCGGTGTGCCGAACCGCAACTGCGCCCATCCCACCGTGACGCCATCGACGATCACCGCGGCCATCGTGGCGCCCACCCCGGAGTGCATGCCGGGCCCTGTCATCCCGTCCTGCGGGAAGGCGCCTCCGGGGGAGAGGACCACCTGCTCGTTCCGGTCCAGGACGAACAGCCGGGCGTCGGCGCCCGCCGCGATGGCGCGCGCCGGTCCGAGATCGGCTGAGACCCAACCGCCCGCCGAAGTGTAGGCGGCCCCGGCCGCCGCGGCGGTCGCGCGCGCGGCCTCCGCCCGGTCGGCCTCGCGTGCCGCGGTGATCCCGCGGTCGGTGCCGACCAGCGCCGCGAGGCTAAGCAGGACCACCGACGAGAGGGCGACCAGCAGGAACGCCGCCAGCAGCCGCCAGCCCAGCGGTCCGAGACCGGCCGGCCGTTCAACGGTCACGGCCGACTCCCAGCCGGTAGCCCACGCCGAGGACGGTCTGAACGATGTCGGCCCCGGACAGGCCGAGCTTGTGGCGCAGATTCTTCACGTGCGAATCGATCGTGCGCTCGTAGCCGGCGAACTCGTATCCCCTGACCCGGTTGATCAGCTCATAGCGGGAGAAGACCCGACCGGGAATCGAGGCCAGGGCGGTGAGCAGCCCCCATTCGGTCAGTGTGAGATCGAGCCGGTCCCCGTCCAAGCTGGCCTCATGCCGGGCCTCGTCGATGAGCAGCCGGCCGCCGCTGTAGGAGGCGGCCTTGGCCGGGCCGGCGTCGCCGCAGGTTCGGTTCAGCACCGCCTGCACCCGCAGCGTCACCTCCATCGGGCTGAACGGCTTGACCACGTAGTCGTCGGCGCCGAGTTCGAGCCCGTAGATCCGATCCTCGACCGCGCTGCGCGCCGTCAGCACCACCACCGGCACCCGCCCCTCGCCGCGCGCGGCGCGCAGCACCTCAGTACCGTCGACATCTGGCAGCCCCAGATCGAGCACGGCCAGATCGATACCGCCCGCGTCTATCAGGCGCAGCGCCTCGGCTCCCGAACCGGTCGTCACCACTCCGTACCCGGCTCGCTCCAGGTAACGGCGCAGCAGTTCCCGGATGTCCTTCTCATCCTCCACGACTATCACTGTCCTAGCCACAACCCATATGTAACGCCTGGCGAGAAGGGGCAGGAAGGGACGAAAGCCCTGTCGTGCCAGGACTCCGGCCCATCCGGTGCAGGGGGGCCGGCGGGCGGCACCCATCGCTCTCGCGCTCGGGGAGCGCCGGCGGGCGATCGAAGGGCCGGGGACGTACGTCAACTACTCCGACGTCCTCGTGGAACGCTGGCGGAGAGGAGAACCTGTCTCGGCAGGTGGTGGGGCGGAGGAGGCTGGTGCGCGACCATCAAGCGCTGAAATGAGCAAGACCGGCAGCCGGACGGGCACTGCTCCCTTGCCGGAGGCGCTCTGCCGTTCACATGAGCGCGGGGATCTGCTGGGCGAGGACGAACACCCCCATGGCTAGGACGAACCAGCCGAAGGCCCGGCGTAGCCGGTCAGGGTTGAGGTGACCGGCCAGCCGTCCGCCTATCAGGCCGCCGATGACGGCGGCCACGGTCACGATCGCCGCCAGACGCCAGTCGATGGTGACGGAGTGCAGGTAGCCGAACAGCCCGGCCAGCGACTTCATCGCGATGACCAGTAGGGAGGTGCCGACGGCGGCGGCCATCGGCATGCCGCCGAGCAGTACCAGGGCGGGCACGACCAGGAAGCCGCCGCCGGCCCCGACGAGTCCGGTGACGATGCCGACGATGACGCCTTCGATGAGGATTTTGCCGATCGGGAGGTCGGCATGCGTCGTGGCGGTTGTGCGGTGGCGGCCCTTGATCATGGCGGTGGCGGTGAGCACCATCATGACGGCGAATCCGCCGATCAGGAGGGCTTCGGGCAGGAGCGGGCCGATCAGGCCTCCGGTGTAGGCGCCGGCCATCCCTGCGGCGCCGAACAGCAGTCCGGTGCGCCAGCGGACCCGGCCGGCGCGGGCGTGGGAGATGAGGCTGCCGGCGCTGGTGGCGGCGACCACCAGCAGCGACATCGCGATGGCGGTCTTGCCGGGCACGCCGGCGATGTACATCAGCATGGGCACCATGAGGATGGAGCCACCGCCGCCGAACAGGCCGAGGGTGACGCCGACCACGACGGCGGCGAGCACCGTCGCGATGAGGGCCGTGGTGATCACGCTGCGGTCTCACTGCCGCGCAGCCGGGTGATGGCGGCGTCGATGTCGAAGCGGGGGCCGCGGTTGTAGGGCAGCTTGGCCAGGGCCATGCCCATCGCGCAGGTGTTGGTCACGGCGGCGATCGTCAGCCCGGCTCCGATGAACCCGGCGATGAATCGAGCCGGGGCCCACCAGATGCTGGCCAGGACCGAGACGGCCACGATGCTTCCGGCCACCAGCCGCACCTGCCGCTCCAGTCCCCAGCGGACCCGGCCACCGGCGGTGGAGGTGGTGGGGGCGCCGGCGGCGGTCCAGGCGTTCATCCCGCCGTCCAGCACCACCACGCCCGCCAGGCCCTCGCGGGTCAGAGCGGTGCGCGCCTGGGTGGCGCGGCTACCGGACTGGCAGATCAGCAGCATCGTCCCGCCAGCGTCGCTGACGATGCGGCGCAGGTGCCTGTCCACCTGGTCCAGAGGAAGGTTGATGGCGCCGGGGATGTGGGCGGAGGCGAACTCGCCGGGAGTGCGGACGTCGACGACGAGCACGTCGGGGTTGGCCGAGATCAAAGCGCGGGCACTGGGCACATCGACGTTGGTCTTGACGGTCATGGAGAGGAAGGTTCCTGTTCTTCAGCGCATGGTGGATGGGTCGAAAGCGGTTGAGGGGACGGCGGATACCCGCCGGGGTCAGGCGGCGGCCTGGTGCCCGATCAGGTCGGCGACACCGGCGCTGTTCAGCACGACCGGCTGGTGGCCGGCGGCCAGCAGAAGGGACGCGGCGATGGCAGCCCGGCGGCCGGCACCGCAGGCGACCAGGACCGGGCGGGATGCGTCCAACTCGACGGGGATGCCTTCGGTGATCAGGTCGGGCACGAAACGGTGGATTCCTTCGGGCAGCGCGGCGGCGGCGTGCTCGCTGGGCATCCGCACATCCAGCAGCTGGGCGCCGGGCTGGGCCAAGCGGGCGGCGAAGGTGTCCAGGTCCAGCAGCTCGAAGGTCTGGTCGGCGGCCGGTCCGAGGTCGGTGATGACACCGCGCACGGTGTCGATGCCGATCTGGGCGAGCTGGGTGAGAGCCTCGGTGACGTCCTGGCTTGGATCGGCGACCAGCACCAGGGGGCTCTGGTAGGGCACCAGCCAGCCGGCCCAGCTGCCGAAGTCGATGTCCAGCTCGATCCCGATCGAGCCAGGGAGCAGGCCGGTGGCCTGCCGGGCGCGCGGGCGGATGTCCACCACGCGGGTGCTCTCGGGCTGGTCGGCCAGATCCTGGACGGTCAGGGCGGGCACCCTCAGTGAGGGCATCGGCGGCACGCCCAGGGTGTTGGCCGGGCCCATGTACTGGTAGAACGCCGGGATCGGCATCGGCGCGGCGAGCAGCTCGTCGGCGAACTTCTCGGCGTCGCCGATGGCCAGCAGCGGGTTCTCCGCGGTTTCGGTGCCGATGGTGGAGGTGTAGCGGCCGACGCCGCTGGAGGTGCAGAACGATCCCTCGCCGTGGGTGGGCAACAGCTCCACCCCGCCGGGCAGGCCGGCCAGCCGGTGCAGCGAGATGTACTGCAGCTTGGCGAGCGTGCGGGCCCGCGGCATGCCGAGCAGGTCGGGACGGCCGGCGGAGGACACCAGCAGGCTGCCGCCGGAGAACACCGCGACCGGCTCGCCGTCGATGAGGACCAGGTAGCTGGTGTGCTCGGGCGTGTGGCCGGGGGTGTGGATCGGGCGGATGCTCAGCCCTCGCTCGCCGGAGATGTCCTCCATGTGGAACGCCGGGATATGGGGGTAGGCCGCGGCGGCGGCTGCGGGCAGCACCAGCTGCGCGCCGGTGGCCAGCGCGGCCTGCTCGCCGCCGGAGACGTAGTCGTTGTGCAGGTGGGTCTCCAGCACGAACCGCAGTTCCACGTCGAGCTCGGCGGCCCTGGTCAGGAAGCGGTCAATGTCACGTTGGGGGTCGACCAGGACGCCGTGGCCCTGGTGGGTGAGCAGGTGGCTCTGATCTCCCAAGCCGGGGGTGTGAAAAGAGATGATCTCCATTAGTGATCCTTTCGGCCATATACCCTACCCCGTAGGGTATGTCTCGGGCCAATGTGTGCCATGGTCTGAAGCGATGTTCACGGAACTTCAGCCGGCTACGCGCCGGGTGGCACCGAGTTCGGCGCCACCTGGCGGTTCCGGTGCCGGATGCGGGGAGCCACGTCATCCCGGGTGTGCGGGCGGATCCCGATCGCGTCCGCGCGCCGTGCTCTCGGGCGATTAGGGCAGGTGGTGCGACGCGCTAGCGATGTTCGGCGCGCCCTGGGCGCATGCGGAGCCGATCGGCGCTGACCACATGAGCGTGAGTCGCCGAAGCGGGACTCCGGTCCTGGCCGGGTGGTTCAGGCGAGCGCCAGAAACAGCTTCTCCAACTCCTCCACGCTCATCGGCGCCTCCTCCCCACGCGCCTGCGCGTCCTGGCAGTGGCGTAATCCGCTGGCCACGATCTTGAAGCCGGCCCGATCGAGTGCCTTGGACACGGCCGCCAACTGGGTGAGCACCTTGGTGCAGTCTTCGCCGGCCTCGATCATCGCGATCACACCGCCCAACTGCCCGTAGGCCCGGCGCAACCGGAGCGCCGCGTCACCGACCATCGACTCGTTCATCTCCATGCCACTCACTATACCCTGGGGGGTACCCAGCGGCAAACGGCCGCATCCTTGACCCCATCCCCCGGCTCCGCGCGCAGGCACCATCGGCCGGGGCCGTACCAGGTGCAGTGCGCTGGAATTGACCGCCAGCCCCCGCCCAGAGGCGCTCCTGCGAGAACGGCCGAGCTGGTAATAGCGCCGGCGGTGATCGAGATCATTTCTGCCCGCCGCGTCTCGGTATGGCGGGTACCTTCAGCCTGGCGCATGCCGCCCGGACGGCTTCGTGCGCGAGCACGCGGTAGGCGGCGCTCACCACATCCAGCGGAAGCCCGCAGCAGCGTTGTTCTCCATGTACGGCAGGAAGTGCTGCACGCTGATGACATCGCGGGCTCTGCCTTCAGGACCAAGACCCCTGGCGGTCAAGTCTGTTCAGGTTCCATGGTGATGGCGCCGCAGGGGCATTCGGCGGCGCACAGCCCGCAGCCTTTGCAGTAGTCGTAGTCGATGGCGTAGCGCTCGCCGGGGCCGAGCTTGATGACGGCGTTGTCGGGGCAGACGCCGTAGCAGTTGTCGCATTCGAAGCAGTTGCCGCACGACAGGCAGCGACGGGCCTCGAATAGCGCCGTGGACTCGTCCAGTCCGCCCTGCACCTCGTCGAAGGTGGAGGTGCGGCGGGCGAGTTCCAGAGTCGGACGGACCGTGGCGGGGGCGTCGCTGTAGTACCAGGGGTTCAGGATGTCGAAGGCCGCTGGTGCGGGCCGTGGCGCGGGCCCGTAGGTCGTGCCGCGCAGCCAGGCGTCGATGTGCCGGGCGGCGTTCTTGCCGTGGCCGACGGCGACGGTGACGGTGCGTTCCGAGGGGACCATGTCGCCGCCGGCGAACACGCCGGGATAGCCCGTCATCAGGTTGGCGCCGACCTTCACCACGCCGTCCTCCACCTCGACGCCGGGCAGGCCCCGCAGGAGGGTCAGGTCGGCCTGTTGGCCAAGGGCGAGGACCACGGTGTCGGCGGCCAGTTCCTCGAACTCGCCGGTGGGCTGGGGGAAGCCGGTTTCGTCCAGGCACATCTTCTCGATGGTGATGCTCCCGCCGTCGGCGTGGGCGATGGTGGACAGCCACTTCATCGTCACGCCCTCTTCGATGGCCTCCTCGACCTCGAAGTCATGGGCGGGCATGCGGTCGCGGGTGCGGCGGTAGACCACGACCGTTTCGGTGGCACCCAGCCTCCGGGCGGTGCGGGCGGTGTCCATGGCGGTGTTCCCGCCGCCGTACACCACGACCCTGCGGCCGAGCATCGGCACTCCGCCCTCCATGCCGCGCAGCACCGAGACCGCGTCCAGGATGCGGGCGGCGTCTCCGGCGGGGATGTACGCACGCCGGCCGATGTGCGCCCCGACCGCCAGGAACGCGGCGTCGAAGTGCCGCATGGCGGCCGGCAGGTTCTTGACCGTGTGGCCGAGCTCGAGGGTCACGCCCATGTCGAGGATGCGCTGGATCTCGGCGGACAGGATGGTACGTGGCAGCCGGTAGCGGGGGATCCCGAAGCGCATCATGCCCCCTGCGTACGCGCCGGAGTCCATGACGGTGACGGCGTGGCCCAGCAAGGTCAGCTGGTACGCCGCTGACAAGCCCGCAGGTCCGGCCCCGACCACCATGACCCGCTTGCCGGTCGGTTCGGTGGTTACGGGGACCGTCCAGCCGCGCCGGATCGCCTCGTCGCCGAGGAATCGCTCGACCGAGTTGATGCCGACGGCCTCGTCGAGCTGGGCGCGATTGCAGGAGGTCTCGCAAGGGTGGTAGCAGACCCTCCCCATGATCGCGGGGAACGGGTTGTCGGCCATGATCTCGCGCCAGGCGCGCTCGTAGGAGCCGTCCTCGGCCAGGTACAGCCATCGCTGCACGTTCTCCCCGGCCGGGCACGCCTGCGCGCACGGCGGCAGGCGGTCGACGTAGACGGGGCGTTCGGTGCGCCAGGCACCGGTCTTGTTGGCCTTGCTCGAACCCACGGCCAAGGTGATCGCGAACGGCTTGTCCATTTCAATCCCACCAATCCTCAGTCCACCAGTCCGAAGCGGCGGATGTTGCGGTCGGCCATCGCCTGGATGCGGGCGATGACATCGGTGCGGGGCGGGTCGCCGAACAGGTGGGCATAGCGCCTCTGCAGCCGCAGGTAGTCCTCCACCGGCACCTGGTGACGGATCTTCACCACATCGGTGACCTCGCCGTGCTCGGCCTCGAAGACCGGGAACAGGCCGGACTCCTTAGCCAGCCGCGCCACCCGGATGGTGTCGCAGGACGCGCTGCCCCAGCCCAGCGGACAGGGCACCATGACGTGGATGTAGCGGGCGCCACGGAACTCCATCGCCTTCCGCACCTTGCACTCCAGGTCGCGGAGCTCGGCGACGGTCGCGGTCGCCACGTACGAGATCTCGTGGGCCATGGCGATCAGCGGCACGTTCTTGCCCTGGCCGAACACGTTGCCCGGCTCGGGACCGACCGCCTGGGTGGTCATGGTGCGCGCGGCCGGCGGGGTGGCGCCGGAGCGCTGCACCCCGGTGTTCATGTAGGCCTCGTTGTCGTAACAGATGTACAGCACGTCGTCGTTACGCTCGAACATGCCGGACAGGCACGCGAAGCCGATGTCGACGGTGCCGCCGTCGCCGCCCTGGCCGACCACCCGGACGTCGGTGCGGCCCTTGGCCTTCATCGCCGCCGCCACTCCGGTGGCCACGGCGGGCGCGTTGCCGAACAGCGAGTGGATCCACGGGATCCGCCAGGACGTCTCCGGGTAGGGCGTGGAGAACACTTCCAGGCATCCGGTGGCGTTCACGGCGATTACCTGGCCATCGGTGGCGCGCATGGCCGCGTCCAGGGCGTACCGTGCGCCGAGCGCCTCGCCGCAGCCCTGGCAGGCCCGGTGGCCCAAGGTCAGCGAGTTGGTGCGGTCGGCGGTGGATTGCACAGATCGCTGTCCGGGGTCCAGGAGCCGGTTGCCGGCCGCGTAGCTGCCGATCTGGTAGAACTTGATCTGCTGTGCGGGCATGGTCACACCACTCCTCCAGCCGCCAGGTCACGCAGCATGTTCTCGGCGCTCGGCCCGGAACGCCTGGTCCGCTGGGCGCGCCGCAGCTCACGCTCGATCAGGTCCTGGTTGAGGTCGAGGAAGGTCAGCGGGTGGAGCCGGTCGGCCGTGGCGTCTGCGACCAGGCGGTGCAGGGACGCCTTGGTGATCGGCCGGCCGCCCAGTCCCGCGATCACCGTATAGCCGTGCAGGTGGATGCCCGACAGGGCCATCCGCACGTTGGCGGACACGATTCCGCCGATGCCGACGGCCAGCGCCTTCTCCAGCACCACGACGCGCTTGGCGTGGCCCAGCGCCTGCCGTACGGCGTCCAGGGGAAAGGGGCGGAACGAGGTGATGCCGACCACGCCGATCTTCACGCCGCGGTCGCGCTGCTCGTCCACCACATCCTTGATCGTTCCCAGGACCGAGCCGAGTGCGACGACGATCGTCTCCGCGTCCTCGGTGCGGTAGGTGCGGATAAGACCGCCAGAGACCCGGCCGAACGCCTTCTCGAAGTCGATCGCGATCAGGGGGATGAGCTCGAGTGCCGCCATCTGCCGGGCGTGCGCGAGATAGCGCACCTCGGTGAACGCCTCCGGGCCGACCATGGCGCCGATCGAGACCGGCTCGGCCGGGTCGAGCACCTGGCGCGGGACGAAGGGCGGCAGAAACGCGTCGACCTGCTCCTGCGAGGGCAGGTCCACGCGTTCGTAGGCGTGCGTGAGGATGAAGCCGTCCATGCACACCATTACCGGCAGCGACAGCTCCTCGGCGATCTTGAAGGCCTGGATGTGCAGGTCGGCCGCCTCCTGGTTGGTCTCGGCGTACAGCTGGATCCAGCCGGAGTCGCGCTGGGACATGGCGTCGCTGTGGTCGTTCCAGATGTTGATCGGTGCCCCGATCGCCCGGTTGGCCACCGTCATCACGATCGGCAGGCCGAGGCCGGAGGCGTTGTAGAGGGCCTCGACCATGTACAGCAGGCCCTGGCTGGCGGTGGCGGTGTAGGCGCGGGCGCCGGCCGCGGAAGCGCCGATCGCCACCGACATCGCCGCGAACTCCGACTCCACGTTGACGAACTCGCACGGCGCCAGCCGCCCCGACTTCACCAGGGCGCTGAGCGCCTCGACGATGTGCGTCTGCGGGGAGATCGGGTACGCGCAGATCACCTCGGGACGGCAGAACCCCACCGTCTCCGCGACGGCCTGAGAGCCCTCCATCTGCCTAAGCATCCACGGCCTCCCTCAGCTGCCCCCGCACGTACGCGAACGCCTCCTCGGCGGCGGCCGTGTTGGCCTCCGCCAGACGCCCGGAGAACTTTTCGCCGATGGCCTTGCACACCGACTCCAGCGACACGAGTCCGCTGATGGCGGAGAACCCGCCGAGCAGCACCATGTTCGGGACCGGGCGGCCCACGTGCTTGAGCGCGAGTTCGGTCGCGGGCACCGTCACCAGCCGCTCCGGGCGGAACCTCGTCACGAACTCGCGCAGCCCCAGCTCGGTGAACCCGCGCGTGGAGTTGATCAGCATGTATCCGTCCGCCGCCAAACCGTTGAAGACGTCGGCCTGATGCAGCAGCGTCGCGTCCTGGATGATCAAAGCCTCCGGGCGCGTGATCGGTTCCCGGACGCGGATCGGCTGGTCGTCGATCCGGCAGAACGCCACCACCGGCGCGCCTGTCCGCTCGGAGCCGAACGTGGGAAAGGCCTGTGCCTGCCGGCCTTCGAGGAACGCGGCAATCGACAGCAACTCGGCCGCGGTCACGACCCCTTGGCCGCCTCGTCCGTGGATCCGTACCTGGAACACGGCCTTCTCCCTTCAACCCGCTTCAGCCCTGTCTACGCCTAGGTCCGCGGACCCGGCAGGGCCGAATGTCCTGAATGGAAAAGGGCTACACGGCCTGATCTAAGGGTCTTCGGCCTCTCGGCGAAGCGCCCGCGACGGCGAAGCCTGGCGAAAGGGTCCCGGACGAAAGGTGCCGCGCATGAACGCGCTAACGGTAGGGGTCGTCAAGGAGGCCGCGGCAGGGGAGCGCAGGGTGGCGCTGATCCCGGACGCGGTCGCCCGCCTTCGTGATCAAGGGTTCAACGTGCTGGTGGAGTCTCGCGCGGGCACCGCCGCCTGGTTCCCCGACACCGCCTACGCTCAGGCCGGAGCTGTGATCGTCACCCATGCCGAGCTGTACGACCAGTCCGATGTCATCGTGGCTGTACGGCGGCCGCCCACAGCCGGCCTCGCGCCGGGCAAGGTCGTGATCGGCATGCTGCGGCCATTCGCGGATCCGAAGTTCGCCGCGGAGGCGGCGGACCTGCACGTCACGGCGATCGCCTTCGAGGGTCTGCCGCGCCGGCTCAGCGCCGCCCAGCCCATGGACGCCCTTACGTCCCAGGACAACATCGCCGGCTACAAGGCGGCCATCCTGACCGCCGACAGCTACGACCGGTTCTTCCCGCTCCTGGTCACCGCGGCCGGCACCGCACGGCCCGCCCGGGTGCTGGTGCTGGGTGCCGGTGTCGCCGGCCTCCAAGCGATCAGTACGGTCCGGCGGCTCGGCGCGGTCGTCACCGGGTACGACATCCGCCTCGAAGCCCAAGAGGAGATCGCCTCCCTCGGCGCATCATTCCTGGACCTCGGCGGTCCGGCGGCGGGCGCGGGATCGGGCGGCTACGCCAGAGCGCTCGACACCGGCGAGCAGCGATCCGAACAGGACGGGCTGGCCGCGCGCATCGGCGACTACGACGTGGTCATCACCACCGCACGCGTCCCAGGGCGGCGACCGCCGCTCCTGGTGACGGAGACGGCCGTGAAGGCCATGGCCGCAGGTTCCATCGTGGCCGACCTGGCCGCCGGAGAGCTGGGCGGCAATGTCGAGATGTCCCAGCCGGGGCAGACAATCGTCACCGAGAACGGCGTCACCGTGATCGGCGACGACGAGCTGGCCGCCCGGATGCCGGTCGCCGCCTCGACCGCCTACTCTAGCAACGTCCGTGCGCTGCTGAAGCATTTGGTCCAGGACGGGGTCCTGACCATCGACCTGGCCGACGAGATCCAAGCCGGAGTCGTCGTCACCCACGCGGGCGCCGTAGTCCACCCCCTACTCGCGGGGACCTCATCGCGAGGCAGGTCATGAGCGCCGGGCTGCTCGCCGACCTGAGCGTGTTCGTGCTGAGCCTGCTCGTCGGCTTCGAGGTGATCAGCAAAGTGCCCACCACCCTGCACACCCCGCTGATGTCCGCGGCCAACGCGATCCACGGCATCGTGCTCGCCGGGGCCCTGCTCATCGCACTCACCGCCCATGACCTCACCGGCTACGTGATCCTTTTCGTCGCGACGGCGTTCGCCGCCGCGAACGTCGTGGGCGGCTATGCGGTCACCGACCGGATGCTGCACATGTTCCGGCCGCAGATGCGCAAGGAGACCGGGAAATGAGCGCCTTCGACACCGTGATCCGGCTCGTCTACCTCGCCGCCGCGACCTGCTTCGTGCTCGGACTCCACCTGATGAACTCTCCGGTGACCGCGCGGCGCGGCAATCTGCTGTCGGCGGCCGGTATGGTCGGCGGAGTCGTCGCCGCGGCTACGGTCCTCGTCCGGGCGCAGAGCGTTTCCATGACCGCGCGGATCGTGCTCGCGGCGGGAGCCGCGTTCGGCGCCGGGCTCGGCCTGCTGGCCGCCCGCCGCGTCAAGATGACCGCGATGCCGCAGCTGGTCAGCCTGTTCAACGCCGTAGGCGGCGGCGCGGCCGCGCTGGTCGGTGTACACGACTTCGTCCGTTCGGGCGCGCTGAGCGCACAGGTCTCGATCCCGCTGGCCGTGGACGTGCTGATCGGCGCGGTCACGCTGGCGGGATCCCTGATCGCCTCGGGCAAGCTGCAGGGCTGGATCCCGGGACGGCCGATCCTGGTCAGCGGCGGCCGGGCGACCACCGTCGCCCTCGTGGTCGCGACGCTCACGGCGGCCGTACTGCTCGGCGCCGGATTCGGCGGCACCGCCACACTGGCCGTGCTCGCGCTGGGCGCGCTGGCGTTCGGCGTGGTGATGGTGCTGCCGATCGGCGGCGCCGACATGCCCGTGGTCATCTCGCTGCTCAACGCGTTCACCGGGACCGCCGTCGCGATGGCCGGCTTCGTCATCGGCAACACCGTGCTGATCACCGCAGGCGCCCTGGTCGGGGCCTCGGGCGCCATACTTACCAGACTCATGGCCGACGCCATGAACCGCTCCATCGGCGCCATCATCGTGGGTGGCTTCGGCACGGGTGACAGCGCCACGCCGGTCGCCGCCGGACCCGACGCGCGGATCCGGTCACTGTCCGCCGACGACGCCGCCATCCAGCTGGCGTACGCCGCCAAGGTGGCGGTGGTCCCCGGCTACGGGCTGGCCGCCGCGCAGGCACAACACGAGCTCGCCGAGCTCGCCGAACTGCTGGAATCACGAGGCGTCGAGGTTTCCTACGCCGTCCACCCGGTCGCCGGCCGGATGCCCGGGCACATGAACGTGCTGCTCGCCGAGGCCGGCGTGCCGTATGGGCAGCTCAAGGAGATGGACCAGATCAACCCCGAGTTCGGTCAGGTGGATGTGGCCCTGGTGGTCGGCGCGAACGACGTCACCAACCCCGCCGCACGACGCCCTGGCACGGCCATCTCTGGGATGCCCATCCTGGACGTCGACAGGGCCAAGAGCGTGATCGTCATCAAGCGCTCGATGGGCCACGGCTACGCCGGGATCGACAACGAGCTCTACACCGACCCCAAGACCGGCATGTACTTCGCCGATGCCAAGAAGGCCCTCACGGGGCTGACCGCCGCCGTCAAAGTCCTGGTCGGCTAACCGAGCTTGTCCCGCTCATCCACCGACTCGCGATGTCTCATCTTGGAGATCCACCCGGGGCAGCGCCGTCTCGCGCTGCATGACCCAGAACTGACCGCCACGCCGCTCCCCCGCAGCGTTGAAGCTGGTTCAGCGCATCCCGGGAGCCAGGTCGCCCCGGACCAGGCCCACGCCGTCCGGCACGGCCGCCGGATCGCTGCCGAGATGGACCGGCCGGTTGCGCTGGTCGACGAAGACGACGCTCGGCTTCAGCGCACCGATCTCCTCCTCGGCCACCAGCGCGTACGCGATGATGATCACGAGGTCGCCCACGTCGATGAGCCGGGCCGCGGCCCCGTTGATCCCGATCACTCCGGAGCCCGCCGGGCCCTCGATCACGTACGTGGACAGACGGTTGCCGTTGTCGATGTCGACGATGTCGACCTTCTCGCCCTCGACCAGGTTGGCCGCGGCCATCAGGTCCGCGCTGATCGTCACCGACCCGACGTAGTGCAGGTCCGCGTGCGTGACGGTGGCGCGGTGGATCTTCGACTTCATCAGCGTACGGAACATCATCCCCCACAGGGTCTGCGCGGTCCCTCAAAGTGGGCCCCCAACGGCGCCTCGATGGTACGTCACCACCGAGGGGTTGCCGCCATCCGGGGATCACCATCGGTGTCGCTTAGTCGTCCATGTTGAGGCCAGTGCCCGCAAGACAGCCGTCAACGAGGTCCGAACGGCACTCGACCATTTCCCCTGCGAAGCCCAGGTCGTGGCAGCAGTCACGAGGCGGCGCCGTGAGGTGGAGTCCGGGCAGGTGCGGTGCGCGAGCCAGCGCGTCCTACTACGGCGGGTACGAGCAGCTGTGACCGAAACTCGGCCGATGGCGCCCGGTCGCCGGAGAGCAGGCCGCGCCGTTGCCGTAAACCCACCGCGCGATCATCCGTTCGGTCCGAAACTTACATGGCTCAGGCCGTACCCGCCGATGCCGGCTGGAGCTGATCGACAAAGCTTCTGCTCGTGGTCAGTGCGCTCTGGCGGCGGCGAGAGGAGCTGCCCAGCCCTCCCGATCGGGTGCTCGCCGCCTTCGCCGCGACGCCCCTCCCCCATTCCGCGGCCGTCGCCAAGACGGTCTACATCCCCAGCCGCTGGGTGACCACGGGCGAGGTGCCCTGGGCCCAGAATCGCACCAGGGAGTCGGCCAACTTCATCCTGCTGTGGGGCGAGCGGTCCGGCACCAACCCGCTGACCGCGCCGGCGGACGTCCGGTTCGACCCGGACAACATCCTCAATCAGCTGGAGAGCCTCTACAACTTCTACGTGAACACGATGCGGTTCACGCCCGAGACCGGCCTGCTGGCCCAGTACAAGATCATCGTCATCGTCACCCGGACCTGGAACCGCACGGCCCTGGACGCCTGGGCCACCGGGGGCTCGGTGGACGGCCTGGTGGGGGTCATCAACATCGCGCCCGCCGCCGCGGCGCCCGGATCCTGGGGGCTGGCCCACGAACTGGCGCACGTGTTCCAGAACTACACCTTCCTCGGCCGCTCGGGGATGGGCTTCACCCACGCCTCCGCGGGCACCTTCTGGGAGACCAGCGCCGAGTTCATGGCGATGCAGGTCTACCCCACCGTGGCCGCCGGCGACCTGACCCGGTTCATCCGCACCGAGCACCTGGCCTACAGCAGCAGCCGGCACCACTACGGCAACTGGATGCTGATGCAGTACATCAAGGAACGCGACGGCCTGGCCATGTTCAACCGGATGTGGAACGAGGCCCGCAACACCGAGCACCCGCTTGAGGTCTACCGGCGGCTGGCCGGAATCACCCAGGCCGAGCTCAACCGGCGCATCGGCGAGTACGCCCAGCGCAACGTCACCTGGGACTACGCCAATCGCGCCGACATCATGCCCTTCATCAACCGGCTGTATCCCTTCGTGACCGTCTACAACGGCCATCCGGCCGAGGCGGTCAACGCCGCGGCGGGGCACTACCGCATCCCCGAGGCGCTGGCGCCGTCCACCTACGGATACAACAAGATCCGGCTCGTCCCGGCCAGCGACGGCGCCCTCATCCGGGTACGCATCCGGGCTCACGTCAGCGCCGCCGGGCAGAACGGTCTCGGGGTCGGGTTCGTGGCCGTACGCAACGGGACGCCGCGCTACAGCCCGGTGACCGTGACGACCGACAGCACGCTCAGCTTCCAGACACAGGCCGGTGAGCGGGAGGTGTACCTCGTCGTGGCGGGCACGCCGGGGGTCGTCCACAAGTACGCGTTCCTGGACGGGTACCCGCGCAACTACCGCAACCCCTACGAGTTCCGCATCGAGGGGGCCGTCCCGTACGGGCACGAGGCCGGGCACACCCGGCCCACCCCCACGGGCGGCCGGTGGCACTCCAACGGCGGCGGCTGGGTCGACAGCCGCGCCAACGTGCCGGCCAGCGCGTACGTGGGGCCACGGGCGGCGGTCTACGGCAACAGCACGGTCAGCGGCAACGCCCGGATCGAGGGCATGGCCTGGGTCAACAGCGGTGCCACGGTCACCGGCAACGCGATCGTCCGCGACAGCGCCCTGGTGCAGGGTGGCGCGAACCTCAGCGGGAACGTGGTCATCGGCGGCGACGCCGAGCCGGCCATCGCCTGCGGTTCGGGCACCTACCTGATGTTCAACCCCGACCGGGGCTGCAACGGCGCGGGCGGCGAGGCCGACGTGAACCCGGCGCACGGGACATTCACCGATGCCGATCTGGCGCTGAGTTCCGGCCCTTCGCCAAGCCCCAGTCCGTCACCGTCACCCTCGCCGAGCCCTTCCCCTTCACCGAGCCCTTCTCCCTCGCCCTCACCGAGCCCTTCCGGGGGTGCGCGCACCTGCTCGGCCAGCTACGCGATCACGAGTGCCTGGCAGGGTGGCTTCCAGGGCGACGTGACCGTCCGGGCCGGCAGCTCGGCGATCACCGGGTGGACCGTGACCTGGACCTACGCCAACGGCCAGGCGATCACGCAGTCGTGGAACGCCACGGTCACCAGTAGCGGTGCCAGTGTCACCGCCGGCAGCCTGGACTGGAACGGCAGCCTCGGGGCCGGCGCGACCGCCACGTTCGGCTTCCTCGCCAACGCCGGCGCGACCAACTCCGTACCCGCCTTGACCTGCACAGCGAGGTAGCGACCCCCGGCCCCCCTGCCGCCCACCGGCGGCAGGGGGTTTCCGCGCGTCAGGCGGCCGGGACGGTCCGCTGCTCCCAGGTGAACACCTCGGGCGACTTCGGCTTGATGGTGACGCTCAGCCACTGGCTCGCGGTGTCGCCGAACGTCTCCAGCCTGGTCAGGTTGGGCACGCCGGCGTAGTTCGGCTCGGACTCCTGGACGTGCTCGTCCCCGTGCACGAGCAGGACCGGCTTGCCGTACGCGCGGGAGCGCTCGACGATGCGCTCGCGGATGGCGGCGAACCCTGCGGTCTGCGTGGGCTCGGCCTGCAGCATGAGCAGGACGCCGGGGGCGTGGGTGCGCCGGGCGGTGTCGAAGGCGTTGTCGATCCAGTCGAGCGCGGCGGCCTGGCGCGCCTCGAACTCCGCCAGCCGCAGCTCCGGCCGGTCGCCGCCGGGCAGCTCGGCCCACGGAGCCAGGTTGTTCGCGCTGCCCACCACGTGCACCGTCGCGAAGACGACGCGCTTCTCGGTGAACAGCACGTTCTCGACGTAGTCGCGGTGGTCGCGGTCGCGTGCCTGGGTCTCCACCTTCATCGGGTGGCGGCCGAGGGTACGCCCGGCCACCGGGTAGTAGGTGCGGCGGAAGAAATCGAGTCGCTCGGTGGGCAGGAAGCCGCCCGCGGCGGCGCGGTGGCAGTCGGTCCAGTCATTGTCGCCGGGAGTCAGCACGAACGGGTCTGCGAAGGTCTGGTACTGCTTCAGCGTCGCGGTCAGGTGCGCGTCGTCACAGGAGGAGGAGCCGCTCTTGACGTCGCCCGCGTGCAGGACGAGCTTGACGTCCCGGTCGGCGTTGATGTCGTCGACCAGCAGGGGGAAGGCGGCTTCCTGCGCCGCGCCGTACGGGGTGTCGCCGAGCAGGGCGAAAGTGAAGGAGGACCCGCGACCCAACTGGGCGCCGGTGTGACCGGCCTCGGCGTCGGCGATGCCGCCGGTTAGGGACGCGGCGATGAGGGTGGCCGCGAACAGAGATTTGCGCATGGTAGATGTATCGCGGCTCCCGGCCACCAATCCATGACACGAAACACAAGCCACAGAAAACCCTCTCATAACTCCGCCCCGGACCCCGGGCACGGCAACGGCGCTGAAGGTCCATCGGCGGTACGGTGTCGCCTGGAGATCGTCCGGAAGGGTCACCGCCCATGAGCCCGTCGCAGCCCGTGCTCCCCATGGCGAGCGTCGCGCTCGCGCCCGCCGCCGTGCTGAGGATGCTCGCGAGGGCGGCCGGGCAGTCCGGGCTCGGGGAGGATGATCTTCCCGTCGTGCGAGTGGGCCTGTCCAACGGCCAGGTCGTGGCGGGGCGGCTGGTCCTGGTGGGCACCGACGACGGGCACGAGGTGGTGGTGCTCGCGCCCGACTCGGGTTTCGCGCTCACCTACCTGTCCGCGCGAGACGTCGTCACCGTCACCGTCGACGACCCCCGCCCCTTCCAGGACGTGCTCACCGGGGGTGCCCTGCCGCCCCCGGCAACAGACTCGCCGGTGACCCGGCTCTCGCTGCGGCGCGGGTACGCCCCCACGGAGGAGTTTCCGCTGCAGGTGGACTGGGAGGCGCTGCCCGACTCCGCGCTGCACAATCTCAGTCAGGTGCTTCGCGAGCTGCGGGCGGCCGCCCAGGAGGTGGCGGTCGACGAGCTCGGGCGACAGGCATGGGCGCAAATTCGGGCGGTTCGTGTCGAACACCGCCTGCGGGAACCCCTGTCGATGCGCAAGGATGCGGACGTGCTGTTGGTGGTTGCCGATCTGACCGCGGCGCTCCCCCGCGGCATGGGAGTCGAGCTGCGCAGGCAGTTCAACATATTGCTCTAAATCGCCCGTACTCTAATCGCCGTCACAAGGAGGACCCTATGGGCCTGGCGGAACGACGCGCCGCCGAGCGCTTCAAGAATGAGGACTACCCCCAGTGGGCGACCAGGATCGAGGAGGCGGCGGGCTTCGCCGTACCCGTCGAGGTGTTCTGGGACGAACTGGCCGTTAACGACTATGCCGACTCCTACGCCGAATTCTTCCCGCAGGTCTACTTCCAGCCCTTGGTAGACGCCCTGGCCGGGGTCACCATCGACCAGCTCGGCCGCGACGCCCTCCGCGCGGGCCTCACCCGCATCATCATCCGCAACACCGGCGACTACTACAGCGACTCCGGCTTCAGCTTCACCGACGGCACCCTCACCATCGACCACCGCCCCGACACCAACGTCGCCTACGGTGAGGAACGCGCCGAGTCTCTCCGCAAACTCCTGGAATCCGCCCTCTAGCCACAACCCCGGGGGCGTGAGCGTTCACCTCACGCGACGGTCTCAAGAAAAGCCAGCGTGCGGGAAAGCAGCAGTGCGGCGGCGTCCGGATCGTAGGAGGGCAGCGTGCGGTCGGCGAAGTAGTGCTGGTCGCCGGGATAGAGGAACAGCTCGCCCTGCCCGGCCGACTCGACCACCTCCCGAGCGAAACCGATGTCGCCCTCGCCAACGAAGATGGGATCGGCGTCCATGCCGTGCACCTGGACCGGCACGCCGTCCGGCCAGGCGTCGCCGAACTCCGAGAGCGGTACACAGGCGTAGTACAGCAGCGCGCCCCGCGCGCCCGATCGAGTCTGAGCCAGCTTCTGCGCACAGAGCACACCGAGCGAGAAGCCGGCATAGACCAGGTCGGCGGGCAGGTTCTCGACCGCTCGCGTACCACGTTCGATCACCGCACCGAAGCCGACCTGCTGGACATAACCCATCCCCTCCTCGATGCCGCCGAAGGTGCGGCTCTCGAAGAGGTCAGGCGTGTGGACGATGTGCCCGGCCTGACGCAGTTCATCGGCGAACGCGGTGATGCCCGGCGTGAGCCCCAACACGTGATGAAACAGAACAATATTCGCCATATCTCCCCGACCGCCACCGCCACCACGAATGATCCATCAATGCAGCATATTCGGGTGTCCTCGATCAATACGGGCTTCTCCTGATGCGCTTCTGGAACGTCGCCGACGGCGCGATCACCATCGGCGGCGGCCGGCCTGCTCTCCGGCAACGCCGGCTACCGTCGCCTGCTGGCCGGTCAGGTGGCGGGCGTGGAGTGACGGGCGCGATGGCGTCGTACCGCGTGCCAGGCGGGGCTGCCGCTCGGGGGCGTGGTCGCCGCGTTCGCGCTCCCCTCGCTCGCCGCGGCTTTCGGATGGCGTTCGACGCCCGCGGCCGGCGCGCTCGTGGCACTGTCGGGCGCCGTGGTCTTCATGGCTTTCTGCCGTCGGCCACCGGGCCGAAGCCCTGTCCATACCGCGTCCCGCGTGCGCCTGCGGATGCTCCGCGAACCCTTCATTGTGAAGATCGTTCTGTCGGGCACGAGCATGGTCTCGGTGCACAGCGGGGTGGGAATCTTCACCGTGCTCTACCTCCACGAGGTGACGTCCCTCGACCCCGCCTCGGCGGCGCTGGTCTACGTCGCCGTGCAGTGCGCGGGCGCGGTGGGCCGCATCTGCCTGGCGGCCTGGAGCGACCGCCACCGCTCCGGACGCTACGCCTGCGTCCTTACCTGCATGGCCGCCACTGGGCGCAAGCGCAGCCGGTGATGTCGTCTGACTTGTCGCAGTGGTTCCGGTCCGCCACACACTCATTCACTGATGAGGGCTGATTCCAGCTATGGTCAGCCCGAGTAGCCGATTCGCCTCGGCAGCAGGATCCGGATGATTCTCCGTGGCCAGAGCGATGCCGGTGATCAGTGCAAGCAGGTCGGCGATGGTTACGCCTGGTCTCAGCGCGCCATCGTCCGCGGCGCGGCGCACCAGCGGGTCGCCCGCCTCGGTGAGCTGCGCCGAGGCGCAGTGCTCGTGTGCCACCTCGGGGTCGGCCGCTCTGTCCCGGGTCAGTGCGATGGCCAGCCCCCGGATGGTCGCGGCGTACGCGGTGACGGCGCCCAGCCACTCCAGCAGCGCGGCCCGGGTGTCGGCCCTGCCGGTCAGATCGCGAGCGTGGACGCACAGCGTCTCGATCCGTTCACGGAAGACCGCCTCCAGCAGGGCATGGCGGCTGGGGAAATGCCGGCGCACGGTGCCCGATCCGACTCCCGCGATGCGGGCGATCTGCTGATTCCGCACCCATCCTGGTCACCGGCGCCACCGGACAGCAAGGCGGCGCCACCGCCCGCGCCCTGATCGCGGCGGGCGTTCCCGTCCGGGCGCTGGTCCGCGACCCCGCAACCGACCGGGCCAAGGCCGTCCAAGCGCTCGGTGCCGAGCTGGTGACCGGCGACCTGGACGACCGCGACTCGCTGATCAAAGCCGCGCGAGGAGCCCGAGCCGTCTTCTCGGTGCAGATGCCCGCGATGAAGGCGGACGCTATCGACTTCGACGGCGAGCTGGCCCAAGCCGTCAACCTGATCGAAGGAGCACTGGCCGCCGATGTGCCGCAGTTCGTGCACACCTCCGTCTCCGGCGCCGGACAACACACCCAGACCGCCGGCTGGGCCGAAGGCCGCTGGGCGCCCCTGGAGCCCTACTACACCACCAAGACCGGCATCCAGGACCGGGTACGCGAGGCCGGCTTCACACACTGGACTCTCATCAAGCCGGGCTGGTTCATGGAGAACTTCCTGCCCTCCGTCGCGTACCTGTTCCCGCGCGGCGTCGAGGGCGGCCTGGCGACCGTCCTGAAGCCCCAGACCCGGCTCTCCCTCGTCGCGGTCGAGGACATCGGCAAGGCCGCCGCCGCGGCCATCGCCGAACCCGATCGGTTCAACACGACCGAACTGGAACTGGCCAGCGACTACCTGACGATGACGGAGATCGCCGAGATCCTCTCCGCCGCTCTGGGCACCGAGCTGACCGCGCCCGACATGACCGAGGAAGAGGCGATCGCCGCAGGAATGCCCCAGTGGGCGGGCGTCTCGCACGAACGTATCAACGTGACCGAGCAACCCGCCCGCCCGGAGTACGCGCGGGCCCTCGGTATCCCGCTCACCACCTTCAAGGAGTGGACGCGCAAACACCTCCAGGCTGCGGCCTGACCCGGTCAGGAGCCCGGCGCGCCGCTCCGCGAGATGACATGATCCTGCCATCAGGCGGTGGTCTGTCACGATCGTGCCGGTGCTCCTGGTCACGACCCCCGGGAAGGGCTGCGCGGAGTGGGTGGGGGCTGTTCACCCCGCTGCGGGGTGAGGAAGGTCCGCGTGCTGGTAGGGCGTCGGTTCCATTCCCGGTTGTACGACGAGAACGGTGCCGGAGGACTCGGTGTGGAAGGCGGTCTCCACGGCGGCCGCCACGTCCTCGGCCGTCAGCAGCGGGAGCCCGAGTTTGATCATCATTTCTTTGGCGGGCGCGACCAGGGGTGTGTCGGTGAAGCCCGGGCAGACAGCGCTGATCTTGACATCGTCCCTGGTCAGCGGCTCCATCAGGGCGCGGACCAGGCCGACGGTGGCGTGCTTGCTCATGGAGTAGATCGGGTCGATGCCGAAGCCGACGAGCCCGGCCATGGAGGAGGTGACCACGATCGAGCCGCCGCCGGAGCGCTTGAGCAGCGGGAGGGCGGCGGCGACGCCGTAGACGACGGCGTCGACATTGACCCCCATCACCGTCCGGTACCGCTGCGCGTCGAAGGCCGACATGTCGATGCCGCCGTTGGTGCCGGCGTTGAGGTGGACGAGGTCGAGGCGGCCGTACCGCTCATCGGCGAGCGCGACGGCCCGCAGCGAGGTCTCCTCCGAACTGACGTCGCCCACCACCCAGCCGCCGCCGACCTCCTCGGCGACCCGTTCGACGCCCTCGCCGTCGCGGTCGACCAGGACGCAGGCGACCCCGCTCGCGGACAGGCGCCGGGCGACGGCAGCTCCGATGCCGCTCGCCGCTCCGGTGATCAGTGCAACAGTGCTCATGAGCGCTCCTTGGGGATGGCCGCGACAGGGAAGGCCGCGACAAGGGGATGGCGGCGAGGGATGTACACGAACTGGTGGAGCATGCGCCCGGCGCCGCGAGCAGGCGGGAACGGCCGGGCCGACGCACAGACAGCTGTTAACGGGGGTTTTGTCCTGGATTTGGCCCGCCCGGACGCGAGGGCGTTCCGGGCGTGTGTGCCTGTCGATCAGCGGCGAGAGGCTCGGGCCGGGATCTTTTCGACGATGGTGTGGATCATTGGTTTCCAGCTGGGGGTCACCCATGATCTGGCCGCGAATCCGGCGGCCGCTTCGACCACGGCGTGGACGACCGCGAGCACGGCGGCGATGATCAGGCCCGCGTTGGTCCAGTACGCCACCTCCGACGGCCACCCGGCCGCGTCCACGAAGGCGGGGTTGAGCAACCGGTCGCCGGCCGCGATCCAGATCAGCAATGTGGTGGTGGCGATGCTGAGCAGCACGGCGGTGACGGCGACGGGAACGCTCCAGCGGACGTAGCTCTTGGCGACGGTGACGCCGAGAGCGGCGATCGCGAGGCCGAGGAACACGTACACCACACCGGTCTGCCATAGCCAGGGCGAGAGGATGCCGATGGGGTCGCCGGTGGCGTCGGTCTGGGTGCTCACGACCGGGGAGAGCATCACCAAGATGGCGAACAGGACCACCATCACGATCTCGGCGATCACGGCGCCATGGCGGGCGCGGCGGCTGGGCGGCTGCGGGAGCGCGTCGGGGGTCCACTGCCGGGCCGGGCCGGCTCGCAGGCTTGAGGTGCGTTCGATGACGGCGAACAGCAGCGTGGTCCAGAAGACGATGTGGACGGTCGTGGTGAGCGCCGTGCCGATCGTGTCCCCGATCACCGGCCCGGCGGCGCCGCCTCGCAGGATGCGGATGAATCCGGTGGCTGCCGCGGTGGCGGGCACAACGGTCACGAGAATGGCCACGATGAGCCGGATGTAGTCCAGATAGAGGCTCGGGCCGATGAGGTGCAACGGGCGATCGGCGTAGTCGGCGGCCAGCCGCGCCGGGTCGCCGAGTTCGGTGAGCACCGCGTGCTCCGCCTCGGCGGGGTCGCTGCCGGCGTCGGTGCGGTCATCGATGGCGTCCGCGATCGAGGCGCGTAATTCTCTTTCGATGTCCGGGCGTTGTTTCGCCGGTAAGCGGCGCAGGGTCAGGTCCACGTATCGGTCGGTGAGGGTGCTGGTGGTGGCGGTCATGATTCCTCTTTCAGGGCGTGAAAGGCGGCGTGCAGCTCTTCCCAGTCGCGTCTGAGGGCGTCGGCGAGCATGAGGCCTTGGTCGCTGGTGCGGTAGAACTTGCGCGGCCGGGATTCCTCGGTGTTCCAGTCGCTGGTCAGCAACCCCTGTTTTTCCAGCCGGCGCAGCAGCGGGTAGAGGGTGTTGGCGTCGACGGCGAAGCCGGATTGGTCGAGCTGGTCGAGCAGGGCGTATCCGTAGTTCGGCTGTTTGAGGATGAGCAGGCAGGCGAGCACGATGGTCCCTCGCCGCAGTTCCTGCTGGTGTAGCGCGTACAACTCGTCTGCCGGCATGCTCACACGATAGTGTGCGTCACACACTAATGCAAGACGCACGATGACGTGTTCCGGCCATGTGACGACGTCGCGGGGAGGCCGGCTTACTGGTTCGTTGATTTGCGCGGGCCCACCTGGCCGGCGTCACCGCTCATCCCAGCGGTGCCTGGGCCGTGCGGCAGGCCCGTAATCTGCTCATAGATCTGCAGGAGCACATCAGTGCCCAGGTGTGGAATTTCCTCGTACGTGACCGCGATGGACGATCCTCACCGCGGTTCCGAGAAACTTTCGGGATGCTTGGGTTCCAATGTGTGGATCAAGCGGACCGTCTGTTCGTGCACGTGATCCGGTGCGGAGTCGTCGCCCTCTCCCACTTTGAGGACCCGATAAGGGCTCGCGAGATCGAGCTCGATCGTGGCTGTGCGCAGGCCGGCCAGGTCGTTTCGCTCAAGGGCGGCGACCATCGCGTCGATGATCCGGGAGATCTTGGCCCAGTGCGCCGGGGTCGAACGCCAGTCGAGAACGTCCCGGAGCGAATCGAGCGCGTCGGCCATGATCTGGGTCGCGCCGATCGGCTGTTCTTCGTCATCGGCGCCGAGGCCGTACTCGTGCATGACATAACTTTATTCGCTGCCGCTTCGCCGCGAGTCGCTGTCGATACACTTGATTCACGGCATTTCCCCGCGGCTGCCCGCCGCGCTCGTAGCCGGGGAGTCGACGATGAAAACGAACGCTCTCATGGTGGCGGAGCAGGAACTCGTCGCGCATTTATTTGTGGTCGCGGACGGGCCGTCCCGCGACGGCGCCGGCCAGACTATCGATCTTTTGATTTCGCGGGGCGAGGAACATCTGCGGATGACCGATCCGATCCCGGTGAACGGAGGCCCATTCGATGGCGTGGTCGCCCTCCGGCAGAGCCCGGATCGCGACGCCCAGCTGGTGATGCGCAAAGAGAACGGCGTCCTGCGCGTGTCGATCCTGCTCGCCGCCTCGAAAAACGCCTTCGACGAGCACGAGGAATCGACGCCGTGGCAAGGTATGGACCGGGTGCTGGACGCGGTCATCGGGGACGTGACCAACGGGCTCATCGGCGTCGCTCGCCTCTATCTCGGTAAACGCACCGAGAAGAGCCTTGCCATGGAGCCGGCGGAGACCGGTGCGGCGATCGCCGCCCTGCTGCCGGCCTCCGGCCAGGAGCGGGGCTGGTGGCGTCGACCCTCGTCGGCCGTCCACGGGCTGACCGCTTGGGAGTTGACGCCCCGGCTGAAAACGCGCACCGAGAGAAGGATCGTGGTTCTCGCCGCTCCCGACGGCGATCGGGAGCTCAGCGTATGGACCTGGTCCGACGGGAGGCCGCTGTTTCCGCCGTTCGCCCGCTACCTCGAGCACGTCGCGAAGGTCCGCTATCAGGCGCGCGTACACGCTTGCGCCACCCCGGTGAGCGAGCTCTGCGAGCGGATCGACGGTGGCATCCTCGAGCTTCAGGGGCTGGTGAACGCCGGGAGAGGGACGAACGGCCCGTTCGTCCCGACGGACGCGATCAGCCATGGGCTCGCCACCCTGCGCGCCGGCCAGACGCAGGTGGCGACGCGGGCCGCATTCCTCAAGACCATGCACGAGACGGTCAAGACCGCCAATACCAGCGCACAGTCGGCGCTCGGCGGCGACGCATCCGGCCAGGGTGCCCTTTTCCACGACGACAGGGAGCTCGGCGCCTGGTTCGAGCGGCAACTGGAGGGCGACATCTCTTACTTGGAATCGGCATACGAGGGCGCGTCCCGGCTGAATGAGAGCCTCGGGATGCTCGCCGTCCCGCACGCCCCTGCCCAGACGCCCGCCGCTGATCCGGTTCTGGGCATCGTCACGGCGATGCCCGAGGAATTCGCGGCCATGTACGTCATGCTCCAGGACCGGACCCGGGTGAATATCGCCAACGACCGGGCCGACTACATCCTCGGCACCCTGCCGGGGCCTGACCCGGACACCCCCCATCGGGTCGTGCTGACGCTGCTGGGCGACGTCGGCAACGATCTCGCCGCCGACGGCTGTGCCAACCTCGCCCGGAGCTTCGGCTCGGTGGCGCTGATCCTCATGGTGGGCATCGCGGCCGGGGTGCCCGACCCCGAACACCCGGACAGGCACGTACGGCTCGGCGACATCGTCGTCTCCACCTGGGGGATCGTCGACTACGACCACGTGATCGACCGACCCGGCGGCGCGGTTCTCCGCCAGCCGTTCCCCCGGCCGTCCCGGCTTCTCGCGCACCGCGCGAACTGGCTCACCGCCGAGGAATTGCAGGGCAGGCGCCCCTGGGAAGAGCTGCTCGCCCGGGCCGCGGAGACCGACCTGCCGGAATTCGCCCGGCCGGACGCGGCCACCGATCAGCTCTTCCTCGCCGACGAGTCTGCGGATATCGTGCCGCATCCGGACATGGGGCTCAGCGGACATCGGCCCGGCTGGCCGAAGGTGCACTACGGCCACATCGGGAGCGCCGACCGCTCCCTGCGAAACGCCCGCGTACGCGCCGACGTCGCCGCCCGGTACAACCTTCGCGCTCTCGAGATGGAGGGCAAAGGAATCGGGAACTCCGGCTTCGCCAACGGCCTCGAGTGGCTCGTCATCCGCGGCATCAGCGACTACGGCGACAACCACACCGGCGGCCTCTGGCGGAAGTACGCCTCGCTGGCGGCGGCGTCCTATACGCGGGCACTGCTGGCCGTGTGCCCGCCAATAGCGCCGCGCGGCGGGCACACGGGAACGGCCCGCGCGTCCGCGGGGTGAACCCATGCATCAGAGAAGTCGAGCCGATGAGTGACCTGTTCACGGAGTTGATTCAGCTGCGTCCCGGTCGCGGTGTCCTGACCGGCAACCTGGTCGCGCGCATCGGCCCGCTGCTGCGCGCCCGGGCGGGGATCGACGACTCCGACGGGCCCGGGGAGATCAGCGAACGCTTGATCGCCTACCTGGAGTCTCTGGCCGGCACGTTGCCGCCCGATCTCGCGCTGGCCTTCCGCGTCGGTCTCTCGTTACATCCGCAAGCCCAGTTCCGCTTTCTCGACGAACGCATGGAATGGCTCGCCATGCAGCTCGACCGGGACGCCCGCACCGCCAGACGCCGTTTCGACGAGGCCGCCCGCCTGCTCGAGCTGAAGAGCCGGGAGGCCGGCGGGGCCGTGGCCATGGCATCCGGGTCCATGACATCCGGGTCCATGACATCTGTTCCGGCCGAGCTGCCGGCCCATCAGACCGAATACCTGTACCGGCCGCAGGCGCTGGCCCAGGACATCCGCATCGGCTTCATCACCGGAGACATCCGGCGCGTCAAGTGCGCGGACATATGGGTGAACCCTGAGAACACCCGCATGGAAATGGCGAGGTTCGAGGAGCACTCCGTTTCGGCCATCATCCGGTACCTCGGCGCCCGGCGCGACGAGACGGGCCAGGTGGTCGAGGATCGGATCGCCGACGCGCTCCTCCAGAAGGTGGGGCAGCACGGCCAGGTCGCCCCCTGTACGGCCATCGCCACCGATTCGGGAAATCTTCTCGACAGCAACAGGGTCCGCTCCATCGTGCACGTGGCGACGGTCCAGGGAGAGCCGGGCGCGGGATACCGGCAGGTGCACGACATCGGGCACTGCGTGACCAAGGCCCTCGAGGCGGCGGAGAAACTGGCCGCCGCCGAGCCGGTCCACACGACCATCCTGTTCCCCATCCTCGGCGCCGGAGTCGGTGGCGCCGAGCCGACCGAGACGCTCCGGACGCTGGTCGGCGCGGCCCTGGATCACCTTCTGACGGCCCGGGGCGGTATTCGGACCATTCTCTTCCTCGCCTACAGCACCACGGATTTCATCGCCTGCAGGACTGTTTTCGAGGCCAATCCGCAATTTCTCCCCGAAGTCGGCCACGCTCACGACCACTGACCACAGCCGATAACGCCGCCCATCTGTCCGGAAACTGTCCAGGAACTGTCCACAACACCGCGAAAGCGCGTGGCAGCATATGGCCAAATCACTTTCGGTCATGGCCGGAGGATGCGGTGGCCATATTTGGCGTTGCCGAATCCTGTCAGGAAAGATGGACGATTTCGAATGGCTGGGGCCCCTCGGATTTCGCCCGATCCTTTTCCGCCGGGCGTTCCGACCGGCGGCGCGCCTTCGCCGTCTCCGTTAGTACTCCCCATTCTCGACAGAAAGCGGCTTGAAAATGAATGACACGCATGCCACAACAGCGCACGGAATTCCCGGCGCAGTCCCCCCCGGCGAAAGCGGCGGAGCCGGAACCAAGCGCGACTCCGCCGTCGGCGGCGCGGCGGCCGGGACGCCATGAAACGGGACGCCAGGAAAGGGAGCCGATGAGCGGCCTCGGCGTTGATTCGGCGACAGCCTGGAGGACCTTCTCACGTCCTGAGCCGCTCACCGCCGACACCCGGACCGGGTAGACCAGGGAGCCGTCCGATGCCCTCAACCGGACGGCTCCGATCCCCACGTTCGGGACCCAATCATCGCCTGTCGCCGGTGCAACAGACAGGACGAAAACTGGGACGAAAGCTGGACAAAAAGGCAGTGGCATTGCCGCGTGAGCTGCCCGGCAGGCGAGAGCGCGGCCCCCGAGCACATCGGCCCTGATCCTGAATCAACGACCTGATGCCCTTCCAAGCGGACCACGCGCCCTGTTGCATGTGTCCTATGGTTCCTGCGGACGTGCTCGTCTGGGCAGCCCGTGAGGATCTGTCCGGTCAGCCAGGGAAGATCTTCGCCGAGGCGGACCGCGCGGGCGACGTGACGGTCTGCGACTTCGCGTGCCTCGCGGCCGGAGAGCCGGGGCGTGCCGCCCAGCTGGCGCCACGAGCTCCCGAGGGCCTCCGAAGTCTCATGGGCGTCCTGATCACGCGCCTGGCCCGGGCCTGGTTTCCGGGCAATCTCTCGGGCGACGACCTGACGGCGGTGCGTTACCTCGGCCGGAAGCATCTCGACACCCTCGGCCTGGACCGGAGCGACTGGCTGGTCATGTGTCCCATGGCAGAAGTGGGCATGCTGCGGTCGACGGTGATGGGGGCCGCACGGGTGGGTGTGCCGCAAGGACGTGCGGCCGCGCACCGATACGGCGACTATGTGAACGACTTCATGGTGCTGGCCCGCGACCATGGCCTCGACCGCTACGTCGATCTTCTGAGCTGTCTCCAGGCCGAGCTGCTCGGGCTGGGCGGACTCTCGGAGGATTCCGTACGGCTGGCCGAAGCGGTGCTGGAGCGGAGCCGGCGCGCCGCGGATCATTCCATGGCGGCGCGCGCCCGGCTGCTCATCGGGGACGCCTACGCCACTCCCGGCAGCTCACCGGAGATTCTCAGGTTTCATCTGGAGCGCGGGCTGTCGCGGCTGCGCGGGGCGGGCGTCGAGGCGTACCACGTCGGCGGCCTGCTGGGCGTGACGCCGCTGCAGGGCGGAGCCGCGCGCAAGGCGGCGGTACGCGACCGGGCCATGGGCGCGCGGATCCTGCACTTCGCCACGCATGGCCTCATTTCCCCGCAGGCGCCGACGGCATCGGCGATCGCGCTGGCCGGAGCCGACGAGCTGACCTTGGCCGACCTCGCGGGACTCGCCCTCCGCGCCGACCTGGTCGTGCTCAGCGCATGTGACACCGGCCAGGGAGAGCCGACATTCGGCGGCGAGCTGGTGGGGTTCACCCGCGCCCTGATCGCCGCCGGAGCGCGCCGCACAGGTTGGACAGGATGCGCGGCCGATGCGCGGCGGCGCCCCCGGCGGAGACGGCCAGGCGGCCGAGCGCGATCGACTGGTCGAGGTCGGCCCGGACGCCGGTGTGCTCATAGCGTGCCTGGTAGGCGCCGGCCAGGTTGGCCAGGACTCCGGCTCGTTCGAGGTAACCCTCCGGCATGGCGTCGACCGCCTGCCGGCACGCGGCTATCGCCGCGTCCACGTCTCCCTCGGCGCCCGTCGCCTGGAATCTGATCCGCAGGCACAGTCCCAGGTTCGTCTGCACGACGACGCGCACCTCCGGGCTGAGTGCGGGGATCGCCGCGACTCGCCGATTGAGCTGGACGGCCTCCTCCAGGTCCGCGTCCTGGCCGGCGGTGTCGAAGCGGATGCGCAGCATGTTCGCCAGGTTCACCAGGACGGCGACCTGATCGGGGTGGTCGTCGGCGCAACGGGCGACGGCGCCGCGGTGCGCCGCGACCGCGTCGTCGAGGTCGTGACGGTCACCCGACCGCTCGTACCGCTGGTGCAGCGCGACCCCGAGCGCGGAGAGCACGGCGGCGTCGGCGGACGGTTCCGCCGCCAGCCGGCGCAGCAGGTGGACAGCCTGGTCGAGCAGTCCGTCCTCGCCCGTTCGCCAGGCGTGTTCCAGCAGGTCAACAGCATCGTTGTACGCCGTGGAGTCCGTCATGATCTCTACGCGCCCATGTGCACGTACACGGCCCAAGCATAAGGATGCCGGGAATAGCGGTCGCGCAACCGCCGGTTCGCGTCGTGCACCGTCCACGGCAGCCGGCTGAGATCGTCAGTGTCCGCCAGCCGTCCGTACACCGCCTTGCTCATGTGCAGAGCCGGCCGGTCGATGACCGGCCACAGGCTGGCGATCACCTGCCGGAAGCCGGCCACGAGCAGGGCCGACGCCAGGTGCATGGCCTCGTCCGACAGGGCTGGACCGGTGCGCGCGGCCTCGCAGGCGGCCAGGAACGCCAGCTCGGCGCCCGGCAGGCTCAGCCGCGCGAGGTCCACCGCGGCCAAGGAGCCGCCTTCTTCGCCGGTAAGTAACAGGCTGCTCTTGGACGGATTGACCAGATCGATCCTGGTGTGGCAGGCGAAGTGCGCACGGCGGTGCCGCAGCATGGCCGTCCGCACCGCGGCGCGCGTGGCACCCGCACCGACAAGGGCGGTGACCTTGCCAGGGAACAGGTCGGCCAGGAGCCGTGCCTCCTTGGCCGCGGCGGGTAGCCGCGGCGCTCCGACCATGTCCGGAATCGCCACAACCATGATCTCCGCGACATCACGAGCCGGCTCCGGTGGCCTCCGGGCATGGGCCAGCGCCGCGAGCGTGGGCACGGAAGAGCAGACGACCCGATCCAGCAGGTTCATGGCGTTCTCCCGCGACGCCGGGTCGTGCCGTCCCGCGGCGTGGAGCGGCAGCAGGGACAGCAGTCCGGTGGGACACCACCACATCCGCGGCGCCCACGTGTCCAATTGCGCCAGGCTGCCCGTTTGCGCCAGGCGGTCGAGAACGGGATGCGCGATGGTGTCCCAGAGCCACGCCAGAATCTCGGACAGGTCCGCTTCCGCCCCGATCGCCTCTTCCTCGGTGGACTCCGGCGACCGGTGCGTCTCCAGTGCGACGAGGAATCGGCCCACTTGGTGGCGTACGGCGTCCGGGGTCAGCCCGCGCAGCCGGAGCTCGTCCAGGCCGTCGCGCGTGAGCAGGAGCGCGTCCGACCGCAGGCGGCTCACGTTGAGCATGACGATCGGTCCCGGCGCGGCCAGTGCCCGGATCGCCGCCTCGTCCGGCCACTGGTCCGGTGGCTGCGCGGAATTCTCACCGGCGAGCGCGTGGCTGAGCACGAGGCCGCGGCCACGTTCGAGCAGGTGGACGGCGGCGAGCGGATCTCCGTTGTTCAGGGCGCAAGCGGCGGCGTCCGTGCCGAGGCCGCCGAGGCGGGCCAGTTCGAATTCCTGATCGGTCGTGGGGAGGTCACGAGGCGCGACGGTGCGCAGCAGCCGCACCGCCTCGGCCAGCCCGGCCACGCCCTCGGTCCAGTCCCGGGCGTTCGCCGACCAGTTTCCCCACCGTGCGGCGGCTCGGATCCGGACGGCCGCGGGCCCCGCGGGCACGTGGGCCGCGCTGCGTGCGGCCGTCACCGCCTGGGCCAGGTCGCCGGTGTCGCCCGTGAGCTCATAGCGGGTACGGATGGCGACTGCCAGGTTGGCGAGACAGGTGGACAGGAAGGGGCTCGCCGGCGGACAGGCCAGGACCGCCTGCTCGCCCGTGCCGACGGCCGCGTCCAGGTCGGCGACATCGTGGGTGGCCTCGTAGCGGGTCAGCAGGGCATCGGCCGTGTTGGACAGGTACATCGCACGGCGCGGGTGGCCCGCCGCGACCGCCACCGATCGGCGCCCGGCCGCGATGGCCTCGTCCAGGTGCGCCTGTCCCCCGGATGTGCCGGCGGCCTGGCTCAGCAGGATGGTGCACAGGTTGGACAGCCGGCCCGGCAGATCCGGATCGTGTTTCCCCGAGCCGGTCACGGCCTCGCGCATCGCGGCGATCGCACGATCGAGGTCACCGGCGACGCCCAGGCGCTGATATCGGGAGTGCGCCGCCAGGCCAAGGTTGGTCAGCGCCATGAGGCGTTCGGGGCGCCCGGACGGCAGGAGCCGCAGCGCCGCCTCGCCGGACTCCACGGCCTCGTTCAGGTCGGCCGATTCATTGGTGTAACGGAAACGCGCCCGCAGGTTGTCACAAAGGTTCAAATATGCGGCGGCGCGGACCAGATCCGTCGCGCCCGGCTCCGCCACGGCCTGCCGCGCGACGGCGACCGACTCTTCCAGCTCGGCGTATCCGCCGGTCCCCTCGTAGAGGCTGTACAGGGCGGTGGCCAGGTTGCACGCCCGGGCCGTGCGCTGCCGGTGCCCGGCCGGCGTCATCTCGACCGCCTCCCGGGCCGTGTCGACGGCCTGCCGCGCGTCCTCGGCGCTGCCCGTCCATTCGGCGCGGAACCGCAGGGCCACCGACAGGTTGGACAACCGGTCGGCGCGGACCGGATCACCCACCGGCGTGGCGTCCACGGCTTCCCTGCTCAGCGACACGGCCGTGTCGAGGTCGTCACCTTGCCCCGCGCAGTCGAAGCGCCGCCGGTACGCGACCGCCAGGCATGCCACGGCGACGAGCCGGCCGGGGTCTCCGCCGGGGAAGGCCGCGGCCGCCTGCCGGGCCGCCTCGATCGCCTGGTCGAGGTCGGCCGCGCCACCCCGGCATTCGTACCGCTGCTGGAGGGCGATGGAAAGGTTGGTCAGGCATGGGGCGTACTCCTCGTCGTCGAGCCCTATCGCGCCGACGACCCGGCGAAACAGACGAACGACCAGATCGGCGGCGTCGGCGTCGCCCGTCTGGACCGTGTGGTCGGCCAGGGTGTGGGCGAGGCCGTGCCAGATGTCGTACGGCCTGACCACGCCCGACCCCACGGTCGCGAAGAATTCGGCGAGTTCGGGCGGCACCCGGCTCTGGTCAGCCGTCCACACCGGGGCCAGGAGCGCGAGGGCGGGGATGAGGTCCCGATCGTCGTCCTCATCGTCGCGGTGACCGCTGCGGCACCACATGAGCAGGCCGGTCGCCCGGGCGACCGCCAGATCCTGCGCGGCGCCCGGCACGTGGACGAGCAGCTCGCCGGCCACCATGAGCGCGCCGGGCGACAGAACCGCCTGGTCGTCCCCGGACGCGTAACGGCGCACGCGTCCGCGGACGTCCTCGAGCAGCCGCTCACGCGCCTCCTCGCCAAACCCCGGCACTCGAAATTCGTTCACAAGGCAAGCCTGGCACCGGACTTCGCCTCATCCGGCAGCCGGACGCCCAGCGCGTACACCCGAGTCGTCGCTTCCGAAACGCCCGCGCCGTGTTCACCGGGCTTTCGGCGAGGCGCTGTTTCTGTGTCATGCCGGAGATGCTGGGCGGTCGGCGAGAGGCGATGTCATTTGGTCATGATCGCGAACTCCGCTGCGCAGTCCCGGCCGGACCGTCGCCGTTTCCTCGGCGGAATCGGGGCCATCGCCGGACTGGCGGCTTTCAGCCAGGTGCCGCTGGAGGGCAGTGCGCTCGCCGCCCCGCGCGTCCGCGGTGGCGAATACCCGTTCAAGCTCGGCATCGCCTCGGGCGATCCGACTCCGTACGGCCTGGTGCTGTGGACCCGGCTCGTCCCCGAGCTGTTCAGCCCCGACGGCGGCATGCCGAGCCGGCCGGTGCCGGTCGACTGGCAGATCGCGCTCGACGCGGGTATGCGGAAGGTCGTCAAGCGGGGCACGGTGTCGGCCCTGCCCGAGCTGGCGCACTCGGTGCACGTCGAGGTCGAAGGGCTCGAGCCGGGCCGGGAGTACTACTACCGCTTCCGCTACCGCGGCGACGTCTCGGAGGCGGGCCGGACCCGTACCGCGCCGCGCGAGCACGGCGCGCTGGGCTCGCTGAGCTTCGCGTTCGCCTCCTGCCAGGACTGGACGCACGGCTTCTACTCGGCCTACCGCAACATGGCCGAGGAGGATCTCGATCTCGTGATCCACCTGGGCGACTACGTGTACGAGTACGGCATCCCGGCCGACGGCGGCGCCCGCCAGACTCCGACGCCGGACGTGCTGCGCGAGGGACCCACCGACCTCGACCGCTGGCGGATGCAGTACGCGCTCTACAAGTCCGACCCGGACCTGCAGCGCGTCCACGCCCGCTTCCCGTGGCTGGTCACCTGGGACGATCACGAGGTCCAGAACGACTACGTCGGGGACTACGACGGCACGATCAGCCCGTCTCGCGTGGCGGCGTACAAGGCCTGGTATGAACACCAGCCCGTGGGCCGCCGGTCGCTGCCGCGCCGGGACGGATCGCTGCTGCTCCATCGCCGGCGCGACTGGGGCCGCCTGGCCCAGCTCGACGTGCTCGACACGCGGCAGTACCGTACGGCGCCGCCGTGCGGCTGGGGTGAGGCGCCGGCGTGCGACGCCGGCAACGACCCGGCGAAGGGGACCATGCTCGGCGCCACCCAGGAGAAGTGGCTGCTCGACGGGCTGCGCGACAGCAAGGCCCGCTGGAACGTCATCGCGACGAGCGTGATGATGGCGCGCCTGGACCACGACGGCCCGACCGGCGACATCATCTGGCACGACGCGTGGGACGGCTTCCCGGCCTCCCGCAGGGCCATCACCGACACCTTCACCGCGGCCAAGGTGCGCAACCCCGTGCTCGTCGCCGGCGACTGGCACTCCACCTTCGTCAACGACATCAAGAGCGACTTCGACAATCCCGACTCGCCGGTCGTGGCGACGGAGTTCGTCGGCACCTCCATCAGCACCAACGGCGACGGTGAGGTGTACGGGCCGTACTACGGGCCGATGATCCAGTGGAACCCGCACATCACGTTCTTTGACGGCGATCGCCGCGGCTACGTCACCTGCCGGCTCAACGCGGACGAATGGCGGACCGACCTGCGGATGGTGCCGACGGTCAGCCGGGCGGACGCGGCCGCGACGACCTTCGCGTCGTTCGTGATCGAGGACCGCAAGCCGGGTGCGGTGAGAATCTGAGGCACTTAGATGGGCTCGTCTGGTTGGTCGAGACCGAGCTTCTTGCGCAGGCGGGTGACGCCGGCGTGGAGGACGGGAGGCACGGTGATCAGGATGACCGCGGCGTCGCCGAGGCTGTTCCGTGCGGTCTCCACGATCATCCAGCCGAGCAGCACGGTCAGCGGGGTCCAGGTGCGCAGGTCTGTCCGCAAGATCCAGCGGAGAACGGTCAGGGTGTGCCGTGTCGGGCGGCGCAGGGTGAGAGCCAGCGCGGGCATGCTGAGGGCCAGCCTGAGCGCGAAACGGGTGCGGGCCCGTCGGTCCCGCAGCACGTCGAGCTCGCCGAGCCATTCGTCCAGATAGCTCGCTCTGACCGCCGCTGGGAGGAGCAGCGCGCCGAGGGCGAGCACCTGGTACGTCGCGCCGGTGTCCCCGGGAAGGTGGGTCAGGCGGTCGCGTGCGATCGATTCGAGTTCGTCCGCGACGGCCCGCAGGCCGAGGCGCCCGGCGAGGGGCGCCACGATGTCCAGTGTCTGCTGGCTCTTCAGCCGCTGTTTCTCCTGGTCGAGGTGCTGGATGGTGCGCATGTTGTGCAGCCGGTCGAGCACCTTCAGGGCAAGGGTGCGGTCGTCCGCGGCGTCGATGGCCGCCTGATCGTGCCGGTGGTCGAGCTCGGTCATGCTCTGGACCAGCGTGGTGATCTCGTCGCCGAACTCCGCGCGGAGCTGTGCGGCGTCGCATCCGGTGTCCTCGATGACATCGTGGAGCAGGGCAGCGCAGACCGTGGCACAGTCCAGGCCGGCGTCGATCGCGATCTCCGCCACGGCGACGGGGTGCGTGATGTACGGGTCGCCGCTCTTGCGCACCTGGCCCGCATGGCGACGGGCGGCGAACTCGTAGGCGCGCTGGATCCTGCCACGCTCCGCAGCCGTGAATTGGGCGGGCAGCCGGGCCAGCAGCGGCTCCACCAGGCCGGTCATGACGTCGCCGGCCGGAGGTTCACGGCCGGTCCGCGGGACCGCTCGGCTCGATCGAGGGCGGCGCGGGCCCGAAGCGCACCCTCCTCGGTCAGCGTGTAGTAGTACCGGGCGCGGCGCCCCTGAGCCAGGTGCTCGGCCGGGGACTCCTTGCGGCGTTCGATCCAACCGAATTCACGCTCCAGCCGGGCCAGGATCGGGTAAATGGTGCCGCTGGGCTGGCGCGTCTTCTCGCACAGTTCCAGCCCGTAGCGGCGCTTGGCCGGGTCGGACAACATCTCTTCCAGCACGAGCATCGTCTGCAGGGTCATTCGCGGACCATCCGTCATATGTCGGACTCTAGATATCCAACGCGGAACGTGACATCACCTCACGGGTGATAACCATCTGACCAGTCGCTAGGCCGGATCAAGCTCCTGACCGCCGCCCGTGATCGCCTGGTGGATCGGCTCGATCTTGTTCACATCCGGCATTCTCCAACTCCGCGGTCCAGCACATCATGATCGGCGATCAATCGTTTCAAGGGGATTGAAAGTTCACTGAAGGCGGATGGAGCTATTTCTGAATATGCCCAGATCGAAGGCTTTCCAGAACCTCGGATTCGGCGAAAGACCACCCTTGTGAATTGAGGCGTGTGCGTACTTATCCGCATTGCGGATTCCGCCATCCTCATCGTCGCCGTACCGGAACAGATTTGCCCTACTCACCGGGAAGGCGTGATGGAGATGGCAACGGCGACGACGATCAAAGTCGAAAGCACGAAGACCCGGGCGGTATGGGCGGATGTCGCGAAGGGCGTCTGCATCCTGCTGGTCGTGCTCTGGCACACGCTCAACAAGCACTACCTGCAAGTGGACTGGAAGATCGGCGCGCCGATCCCGGCCATGTGGGGATTCTTCGGCGACCAGCTGATGACCCTGCGGATGCCGCTGTTCTTCACCATCTCCGGCATGTTCGCGGTCAGCGCCTTCCACCGCCCCTGGCGGCAGGTCGTACGCTCCCGCGTCGCCAAGTTCCTCTACCTCTACCTGGTCTGGATGCTCATCCACACCGCCATCCTGTGGTTCACCCCCAGCTTCGACACCCTCAGCGCCCGCAGCCTCGGCCAATTCGCCGAACAGCTCACGATCACCCCGCCCAACCTGTGGTACCTGTACGCGCTGGCCCTCTACTTCGTCGCCGCCAAGGCCCTCCACCGGGTGCCGGTACCGATCCTGCTCGGCGCCGCCGCCCTGCTGGCCGTCGTGGCCACCGCCGACCTGATCGCCACCCCCGGCAACCGCGGCTCACTGCTCCAGAACTTCGTGTTCTTCCTGCTCGGCCTGCACCTGCGCCCCCACATCGAGCGCCTGGCCCAGCACACCAACTGGCGCCGGGCCGGCGCGATCGGCGCGGTATACGCGGTCGCGCTGCTGGCCATGGCCGCCACCGCCACCCAGCAAACCCCCACGATCTGGACGGCAGTCTCCCTGATCGCCACCGTCTTCGGCCTCAGCGCCGCCCCCCTGGTGGCCCGCTGGACCCACATCGGCGCGGCCCTGTCCTGGCTCGGCCGCCGCACCCTCCCGATCTACGTCATCCACATGCCGATCCTGGCCCTGCTGCACGTGGCCCTGATCGGAAGACTGTCGAACGCGAGCCCGGCCGTACAGACCGTGCTCGCCGTCGCCTACCCGGTCATCGTGACGGCACTGCTCGTGGCGCTGTGCCTGCTCGCTGAGTACGGCCTGAAGGCGGCACGGGCGACCTGGCTGTTCGAGCTCGCCTCACGACGTACTCGAGTCTGACTCCCCCCAAATATGCGCAGAGACTGCCGGATGCTTCTTCACCGGTCACAGTTGCCTCGTCGCTTCCGGGTCGTGCGCGAGGACCGTCCGGCCTCCGTCGACCGGGAGGGTCGCGCCGGTGATGAAGCCGGCGTCTTGCGACAGCAAGTACGTGATGGCGGCGGCGATCTCCTGCGCATCAGCCACCCGGCCCAGCGGGTGCAAAACGGCCATCTGTTCTTCGATGCGGGCGGCGGCCGCCGTTTCTTGGGAGGACAGGAAGCCCGCGTAGCGCTCGGTGCGCACCGAACCGGGCGCCACCGCGTTGACCCGGATACCCCGTGGGCCGTACTCGACCGCCAGCGCCCGGGTCATCCCCTCGATGGCCGCCTTGGCGGTCACGTACGGCAGCGAGCCCGGGACCGCCTGGCGCGCCTGATGGGAGGAGACGTTGACGATCGCCCCAGGCGTTCCGGCGGCGAGGAACCGGCGGACCGCGGTCATGCACCCGACCACGGCCGCGTCCAGGTTCAGCGCGATCAGCTCCAGCACCTGCCGGCCGGTGGCCGAATGCACCGAGACGTCCCGGAACACGGCGGCGTTGTTGACCCAGCCTGCCAGCGGCGCCACGGCCTCGGCCGCATCGGCGGCCCGCTCCGTGACACGCTCATCGGCGGCGTCACCGGCCACGATGACCAGGCGCCCTCCTGCGGGATGTTCCTTCGCCCAGGCCAAGGCCGCCGGATCCCGCTCGATCGCGACCACCGTGTCGCCCATGGCGACCAGCTCCCATAAGGAGCGCCCAACTGCGATCTTCGCCGCCGACGACACCCTCGCCGCTGGAATCCTGAGAGCCGCCCGCGACTTCGACCTGACCGTTCCCGGCGACATCTCCGTGATCGGCTTCGACGACGGCGACCTGGCCGAAATCATGGACCTCACCACCGTCCGCCAGCCGCTGGAGGAATCCGGCCACGCCGCCATGGAACGCCTCATCCAACAACTCGACCAACGCACCGCCCCCCGGGACGTGGCACTGGGACTAGAACTGATCGCCCGCGGAACGACCTGACCTGCCACACGCAAAGGCAAGCACCGACGGACCGTTCGCCGAGACCGTCGAGCAGCTGGGTGGCTTCTACCTGGACGAGGCACTGGAGTTCGCCAAGGCGTGCCCACATCAGGGCGGCTTGCGCGGCCGGCGACTCGTCGATGCCCACCGCGATCACGTAAGTCCTCCTCGCCGTCCGATCCTGACGGTGGCCACCGATCGGCAGTCGGCTCCGCTGGGTCATCTGCGTCCTCCTCACAGCATCGCGAGCAGGTCGCGCGAGCCGGACCGGGCGCGCAACCGTGCCAGGGATCGGTCCTCCAGCAGCCGCACCCAGGTGCGGGGCATGCCGAGCCGGCGTCCTACCTGCCCGAGTGTGTACGTCCGGCCGTCGTCCAGCCCGTACTTCAAGCTCAGGACCTGAGCCTCGCGAGCGTCGAGATCGCTCAGCATGGCCCGCACTCCGGCCGACAGTTCGGCGCTCTCCACGACCGCGTCGGGCCGGCGGCCCTCCTGGTCGGGCGCCTCGACGACCGGCACGGCGGCAAGCAGGGGCTGCTCCGCCAGAAGCCGGCGGATCGCCTTGCGGACCCACCACATCGCGTACGTCGAGAACTTGGCGCCCCGCCTGTAGTCGAAGCGGTCGACGGCGTCGATCAAGCCGACGTCGCCTTCCTGGATGAGGTCCATCAGGGGGACGCTTGGCTGGGCATGGCGGCGGGCGACCGCGACGACGAGCCGGAGGTTGGCCTCGATCATGCGGGCGCGGGCCGCGCGCCCCTCGCGGGCCAGCATTTCGAGCTCGGGCCTCGGGATGGAGGAGGTGAACGGGCGCTCATCCAGGAGATGGCGGGCGTAGCCGCCCGCCTCCATCCGCTTGGCGAGTTCGACCTCCTGCTCGGCGGTCAGCAGCGCGATCGCGCCGATCCGGGCCAGGTAGCCGCCGAGTTCGTCCGCGTAGGTTCGCATCGTGATCACCGAATTCAGGTTTGGCGAGGCCGGCGCCAGCGCTCGCCCGCCACGACCCACGCCGCGCTCCACTGGGCGTACCGGCCGCGATCAAGGAGGAACCGGGCCAGCATGTATCCGAGCCACACGAAAAGGAGCACGCCGAGCTCCAGTCCGAAGGCGGCGACCGAGGTCGACATGATGGTGTCGGCGTGGTCGCGCGGCCGGGTGGTCACCCTGTTGTCCGCATCGACCCACACCTGGTAGGTCATGCCGACCACCTGCACGCGGGGCGTGACCAGGCCGGTGACCTGGGCGCCGTCGTCCCGCTGCCACCGCAGAGCACCCGTCTGAGTACGCGCCAGAGTCACGGTCACGGATTCACGGACCCCGGACCCGGACAGCTCAGAGCGCAGGCCGCGCTGGTAGACCGCGGCGCTCACCACGGTGACCGGCCAGATCGACAACAGCACCAGGCCGATCGCGAGGGCCACGACCAGCGTCTCCCACCGATCCGATGGGCGCCGCAGTGGATTCCTGTCGGGGCGGTAGAGGCGCACGCGCCTCATGAGCCAGCCGGTCCGGGCTCTCATGACACACCTCCGAGTACCTTCGTCCCTTCACACGACCGAGGCCGGCGGCGTGCCGGACGAGTGCCGCCCGGCACGCCGTGCGGGGACTTTCGGCCCTCGTCTCACGTGCTCGCCATCGCGCCGGCGAGCGATTCGTCTCCGCTGGAAACACCCTCGGCACCTGGTGGTCACGCACCGCGATCGTCCAGAAGTACCGCCTTTAACGGCGGCCCGATTCATCATTCGATTCCGGGCTCACCATTTCGATACGGAACATCGCGGAATTGACCTGTCCCGTCCCGGTGGTCGTTTCCAGCCGGCCGGCGACTGCTTTGAGAATGTCGATTGTTGTGATGATGCCGGCGATCCAGCCCTGCTCGTCGACCACGGGGAGCGCGTCCCTGCCCGAGTCGAGCATCAAGGCGGCGACGTGCGCGATCGATTGATCCTTCTGGATCCGGGGCAGCCTGCGGTCGTTCAGGAAATCGCGGGCTTCCCGTTGGGCCAGGTCATTCATGGCGCCCGACCAGCCCATCGCCAGTTCGTGCAGACTGAGGATGCCATGCAGCCGGCGGCCCTCGTCGACGACCGGAATATGGTGGATCTTCGCACGCCGCATCACCTCCCACGCCATCAGCGGTGATTCCTGCGGCGTGATCGTCACCACGACGCGGGTCATGATGTCGGCCGCGGAGAGGGGGCGCGTGGTCATCGCTCCTCCTGGTACGGGCGGACGACGGCGACAGGACATGACGCGCCGTGGAGGACGCCGTGGCTCACCGAGCCGAGCACCGCCGAGCCGAAGGCGCCCATCCCGCGCGAGCCGACCACCACGAGGTCGGCCAGGCGCGACGCCTCGGTCAGCGCGGGGATCGGATGGCCGGTGAGGAACGACTCCTCGACCTTGACGTCCGGATTCCGCTCCCGCCACGAGGTCAGGCGTTGGTGGACGTCAGCCACCCGATCGTTGAAGACGCCTTGCAGGAGCTGGCTGTAACCGATCGCATACGGAGAGAAGATGAGCTCCTGCCAGGTGTAGATCACCTTCAGACCGGCTCCGCGCCTTCTCGCCTCGCCGAAGGCGTACTCCAGCGCCGCCTCGGAGTGGTCCGACCCGTCGTACCCCACGACGATCTCCCCGTACGAGACCGGGGCCATCTGCCTGACGACCACGATGGGTCCGGGCACGTGGCCTGCCACGCCCAGCCCCACCGATCCGAGCAGCAGACCGGCGAAGCCGCCCATGCCGCGGCTCCCCACCACGAGACAGTCAGCCTCAGCGGATTCGGATTTCAGCTGCTCCACGATCGAGCCGGTGACCATCCTGGTGACCACGTCGAGGTCCGGGACTCGCTCGCGGACCCGCTCCCTGGCGGCGGCCAGGATGTCCTCCCCATGCCGGGTGGCGGCCGCGGTCAAGTTGTCCAGGCCTCGCAACGCCAGATCGCCCGACCAGGGATCGCGTACATGGACGATCTTCAAAGCCGCCCCCCTGCGCACCGCGTCGTCCACCGCGTAGTCGGCGGCCAGGGCGGCGGACGCCGATCCGTCCAGACCGACAACGACCAGTCCAGCCATGATGATCTCCTCTGCAGGCTCGGGTTCCCCTTCTATGGGACCCTGCCGACACGACCGCGAACTGCGGGCGAACGTCACTTTCCCAAGGGACCTTCGGACCACCGCGAGTACCGGCTCCGAAGACGACGATCATCCGGCTGGTCCTCCGCTTCGCTTCCTGGCCATGGTCAGGTAAGCGATCGGGCCGAAGGGCTGGATGACCAGAACCGGCCACCACAGCGCCTTGCGGCCGCGCAACCGGCCCTGCGGCCGGGAGAACAGGTCGACGGCGGCGGCCGCGGTCAGGGAGAACTCGACCGAGGCGAGCACCAGAATGGCCGCGCGCTGCCGCTCCGTCAGATCCGCCCACCGCTTCCGTGACCCCGCCCGGCCACCAGTACACCGACCGCCGCCACTCGCACGTACAGCCATGGGGTTCTACCTCCCGCATCATCGGGCGCCGAGGCGATCACCACGCGCCTTCACTCATCACACTCCGCCGAAACTGGCCGCGACACCGGTCGAAAGTCCCATCTGCCCCGGACCTCGGACCTCGCGGTCCCGACCTTCGCCGCGACATCATGGGACCTTCGCCTCGTACAGCGCCCCGCGCCGGCGGTGTCTGATGGAGTTATGAGGACTGTCCTGCTCTGCCGTGGGCTGCGTAAGAGTTACGGCGATCTGGTGGCCGTCGACGGGGTCGGCTTCACGATCGCGGAAGGCGAGACGTATGGCCTGCTCGGTCCCAACGGCGCCGGAAAGACCACCACGATCTCGATGATCGCCGGCGTGCTCCGCCGTGACGCGGGCGAGGTCTTCATCGCGGGCGAGCCGATGACGGCTTCGAGCGTGCGGCTGAAGGCGTCGATCGGGTACGTGCCGCAGGAACTCGCCCTCTATCCCGATCTGTCGGGCCGGGAGAACATGCGCTTCTTCGCCCAGCTGTACGGCATGCGCCGCCAGGAGGCACGCACGCGCATCGACCAGGTGCTCGGCATCGTGGGCCTGGCCGAACGCGCCAAGGACCTGGTCAGCACATATTCAGGCGGGATGAGGCGGCGACTGAACATCGGCGTCGGCCTGTTACACCGGCCCCGCCTGCTGATCCTGGACGAGCCCACCGCGGGCGTCGACCCGCAGAGCCGCAACGCCATCCTCGACAGCATCACCCAGTTAGCCGGGGAGGGCATCGCCATCCTCTACACCACGCACTACATGGAGGAGGCCGAGCGGCTGTGCGACAGGGTCGGCATCATCGACGCCGGCACGCTGATCGCCGAGGGCACCTCGCGCGAACTCGTCGCGCTGGTGGGCGAGCGTGACCGCGTGTCGCTGACGGTCGCGGGGGACGCCGTGGCCGCGGCGGCCGCGCTGGGCAAGCTGGACGGCGTACAGCAAGCCGGAAGCGCGGACTCGCGGATCCAGCTCCTGGTGGACGACGCGAGCGGGCGCCTGCCCCAGATCCTGGACGTCGCCGCCCGCGGCGGGGTGGCCATCCGATCGGTCAGCGTGGTGGAGCCCGACCTGGAGTCGGTCTTCCTCCACCTGACCGGCAAGGCGCTGAGGGACTGACCGGCATGCGCGCCATCGTCGTCATCACGGTCAAGGAACTGCGCCAGCGCATGCGTGACACGTCGCTCCTGATGTTCGCCCTCGTGCTCCCGTTCGGCCTGGCCGCCGTCTTCAACCTGATGATCGGCGGTATCGACACGGCGCAGGCCTTCCGTTACGCGGTAGCCGACGCGGATCGGGGGACGCACTCGGCCGCGTTCGTCGAGGACGTGCTCGGGCCCGCCGAGCGAGCCGGGGTGATCGAGGTCGAAGCGGTGGCCGACGCCACGACCGCGCGGGAGCGGGTCGAGCGGGGCGAGGCGACGGCGGCCTTCCTCATCCCCGCCGGGTTCTCCGCGGCGGTGCAGCGCGGCGGCGCGGCGCGGCTCGAGGTCCTGGGCGATGTGGACGCGCCCATCGCGACGCAGGTGGCACGGTCGCTGGCCGAGCAGTACGCCACCACCCTGGACGGGGTGCGGCTGTCGGTCGCCACCGCCCTGGCGACGGGCACCACGCGAGCGCCCGGCGAGCTGGCGCGGGACGCGAGCGCCGACAAGGCGGCGATCGAGGTCGATGACGTGACGGCCACCCGCAGGGAGCTGACCGGCCAGACCTACCTGGCCGCCGGCATGGCGGTGTTCTTTCTCTTCTTCACCGTCCAGTTCGGCGGGCTCGGGCTGCTGGCCGAACGCGACACCGGCACGCTCCCCCGCCTGCTGGCCGCGCCCGTCCCCAAGATCACCCTGCTGGCGGGCAAACTGCTGGCGGTGTTCCTGGTCGGCGTGGTCAGCATGGCGGTCCTCATCGCCGCCTCCAGCCTGCTGCTGAACGCGCGCTGGGGCGACGTGTCCGGACTCGCTTTGCTGATTCCGGCGGGAGTGCTGGCCGCCATCGGGATCATGTCGATCGTGGCCGCGCTGGCCAGGACGGCCGAGCAGGCCAGCAACTGGCACGCCGTCATCGCCGTGACGCTGGGCGCGCTCGGCGGTACCTTCTTCCCCGTCGCCCAGGTCGGCGGCCCGATCGAGACCATCAGTCTGATCACGCCGCACCGCTGGTTCCTGGCGGGGCTGGCCGACCTGTCCGGCGGAGGCGGCGCCGCGGCCGTCTGGCCGTCGGCGGCGGTGCTGTGCGCCTTCGCCCTCGTCACCGGCTCGATCGCGGTGATCGGATTCCGCCGGGAGGCACTGCGATGAAGATCCTCGCCATCGGCCTGGTCAGCGCGCGCGGCCTGGTCCGCGACCGCACCAACGTGTTCTTCGTCATCCTCTTCCCCCTCCTGCTCGTGCTCGTCCTCGGTACCGCGTTCGGCGGCTCCTACCAGCCTCGCCTCGGGATCGTGGACGCCGACCGCGGCGCGCTGTCCCAGCGCCTGGTCGAGGGAGCGCGGCAGGCCGCGTACCTGCGCGTCGAGCTGGTCCCCGACGAGCGCACCCTCCGCGCCGACGTGGAACACGGCCGGCTCCAAGCCGGGCTGGCCATCCCCGCCGGATACGAACGCGCTCTGCGCGCGGGCGGACGGCCGGTCCTGCGTCAGTTCGCGCGCCAGGACCTGGACGCCCAGCAGATCGCCCTGGCCGTCCGCGGCGCCATCGCCCGCGAGCTCCAGACCGCGCGGGCGGCCCGCTTTGCCCAGCGGGAGGCGAGGATCACCTTCGATCAGGCACTGGGAATCGCCTCGAGCACGTCCGCCGCCCTGCCGCGCGTCACGGTCACCAGCGAGACGACCGGGACCCCGCTGCTCCCCCAGACGCTCGGCCGCTACGACCTCGGGGCCAGTTCCCAGCTCATCCTGTTCGTCTTCCTCACCTCGCTGACCGCCGCCTCCGGGATCATCACCGGCAAGCGGCTCGGCGTCGCCCGCCGCATGCTGGCCACGCCCACCCCGGTCCGCGTCATCCTGGCCGGAGAGGCCGCCGGCCGGATGGCCGTCGCCGTGGCGCAGGGGCTCATCATCATGCTCGGTTCCGCGCTGCTGTTCGGCGTACGGTGGGGCGACCCGCTGGGAGCCGCGGCCGTCCTGCTGATGTTCAGCCTCGTGGGGAGCGGCGCCGCGATGCTGGTGGGCTCGGTGCTGCGGACCGAGCAGCAGGCCATCGCCGTCGGCCTGTTCCTCGGGCTCGGCCTCGGCGCGCTGGGCGGCTCGATGGCGCCCCTGGAGGTGTTCTCCCCGCCGGTACGGATCGCCGCCCACTTCACCCCGCACGCGTGGGCCAGCGACGCCTTCGCCGAACTCGTCCGCAGGGGCGGCGGCCTGGCCGACGTCCTGCCCCAACTCGGCGTCCTCGCCGCCTTCGCCGCCGTGCTCTTCGCCCTGGGCACCTGGCGGCTACGCCGTACCCTCACCTGACCCTCGGGAGCGAATCGGCGCTCTTATTCGGTACTCATCGCGTCCCTCTGACGACCGCAATGGGGCAGGTGGCACGGTGCAGGACCGGGCGGGTCACCGATCCGATGCGGCCCAGCGGACCAGGCGATCTCGCGGCGCCGACCACGAGCAGCGTCGCCGTGGCCGACAGCCGGGTCAGGACATCGGGAACCGGCCCTTCCTCCAGCAGGTGCGTGATCTCGACCTCGGGATACTTGGTCCGCCACGCTTCGGTGACCGGTCCGAGGACCTCCTCGCCTAACGGGCCAGGCTGGATCAGCGACGAGGCGCCGACCGGATACTGCCAGGCCTGCGCCACCACCAGGGGCAGGCCACGCATCGAGGCCTCCCGGCAGGCGAACTCCAGCACGTGATCGTCGGCAGGGTCGTCGTGCCCGGCGACCGCGGCGACGATCGGGCCGGGATCGGGCCGGCGGGGCACCGCGCCCGCGCCGCGGACCACGATGACCGGACTGCGGGCGTGGGTCACCACGCGGTCGGCGACCGAGCCGATCATCGTACGAACCAGCGCCCGCAGCCCGCGCGATCCGACGACGACCAGGTCGGCGGCACGGGACAGCTCGATCAGATGCTCGGCCGCCGGGCCCTCGCGCAGGTCGCTGTCCACGGTCAGGCCAGTGGTGCAGTTGCGGGCGCAGTCGGCGCCGTGCCACAGCACGTGCTCGGCCGCGCGCCGCAGCGAGTCGCGGCCGAGATCGTCGCCCGGCTCGTACGGCCAGTGCCAGGCGTGCGCGACCAGGAGGGGCGCGTGCCGGTATTCGGCCTCATCCATCGCCCAGTCCAGGGCCTGCATGGAATAGTCGGTTCCGTCATAGCCGACCACGATGGTCATCGCGCTCGCCTCCATCGAATGGGCGTCCGTCGACTCAACGCTCCCTCAAGGACGACGTGCTGATCAGAGCCCGAAGCCCGCCAGCCATGGGACCTTCGGCTCTGATCCAGACGTCGTGGGACATCTAGCGTTCCTGGCGTGGACAAGGGTCCTGGTGGACTCACGTGAGTCGTTGATCGCCGCGCAGGCGAACGGGTGGCGCACAATGCTCCAGAGCAGGAGGACAGACATGGACATCATGGAAATGATCGACAAAGCACGGGATTCCGCCACAGTCCGGCGTGTCTTCGGGGAGCCGATCACCGCTGACGGCGTGACCGTCATTCCCGCGGCCCGCATCGGCGGAGGTGGCGGTGGCGGCAGCGGCCGCCAAGACGGCGATCAGCCCGGCGAGGGCTCGGGCGGCGGCTTCGGTGTGGGAGCCGCACCGGCCGGCGTGTTCGTCATCAGGGACGGCGACGTCCGCTGGCACCCGGCGATCGACTACAACAAGATCATCCTGGGTGGTCAGGTCGTCGCCATCGTCGCCCTCCTCGTTGTGCGCGCCATCGCGCGCCGGCGCGCACGGCGGTCATAACCCTCGCCCCCGATCAACGGTGTGGCCACACCGGGCGATCCGACAGCGGATCATGCGTGGGGACGGAATCGTCTCGCGCGTAGGTGAGCCGGTTGTCGACGTCCACGACGCCGTCGACCGCCGCGATGAGGCGTCCGGTGAAGGAGATCATGCTCTTGAGTTCGATCTGCCCGGTCAAGGTCACCCTGCCTTCATTGACCTCGACCGACACGCTGGCCGGGGTCTCCCACAGGACCCGGACTATCACGTCATCGACGATCTCCCTTCGGATGGTCTCATCCGGGCGCAGGAAGACCTTCAGCAGGTCGGATCGGCTGACGATGCCGATGAGGCGGCCCGAGTAGTCGATCACCGGCAGTCGTTTGACGGAGCGCTCGGCCATCAGCCGGGCGGCGGCCGGAATTGATATGTCCGGATCCACGGTGGTAACCGGGCTGGTCATGAGCTCGTCGGCCCTCTCCCCCTGGGACTTCGCCCGTACCAGCCGGTCGCGGCGGGTCTCGAAGAACGGGCGCCGGTCCTCGTGAACGCTCTTGAACTCCTCCTTGCGAAGCAGGTCTGACTCGGTGACTATGCCGATGACCTGACCTTTGGTGTCGACCACGGGTGCGCCGCTCACCCCTCGGGCGGCCAGAGCCACCACGATGTCCTTGAACCCGGTGTCTTCGGTGATGCTCAGCACGTCTCTGGTCATGACGTCGGCGACGGTCGGCCGATGGTGCTTCCTCATCGCTCGCTCTCCCTTTCATTGTTTTCCAGGACCAGTGAACGGCTTCCGCCGATGGCCGGGGCAGAGGCGAAGGGCCTTTCAGCCAGGGGCCGTCGGCGGGCCTGGGACGCTGGGTGGTCGCAAGCGGGCGAGTTGGATCGTCCGGACGAGATCGGCGCCGGTCACGGTGCCCACGATCCGACCGTCCTCGACGACCACCGCGAGCTGGTCGCCGGTCAGGGGCAGGTCCAGGAGAACGCTCGCCTCCTGCGCCGGCGACAGGATCCGGTCGGGCGGGAGTGGGCGCGCCAGGGAGTCCACCCGGGTGGTGCCACGCCGGCCGGGCGGGACGCCTTGGAACGTCTGCAACAGCACGTAGCCGGTGGGTGCACCGGAGGTGTCGACGACGGGAAAGGCCGTCTGGTGGGTCTGGCTGGCCACGCCGGAGACGAAGCGATCGATGTCGAACCAGGCCGGGGCCGCCACAGGGTCAGTTGTCATGACATCACGGACACGCATACCGGCCAGGCCGGCGCGCAGCTGCTGCTGAAGTAGCTGGGTGTGGGCCGCGGTCACCAGGAACATGCCGATGATGATCGTCCACAGCCCGCCCATAGCCGGCCAGAGGAGGAGCTGCGCGACGCCGAGGGCCACCAGCAGCCCGCCGAGAATCTTGCCGGCCCCGGCGGCCCGCTGATCAGCCTGAGCCCGGTCGCCCGTGCGGCGCCATATCAACGCGTGCAGGACACGCCCACCGTCCAGCGGCGCGCCGGGCAGCAGGTTGAAAACCCCGAGCACCAGGTTCATGAAGGCCAGCCAGATCATGGCCACCCGTACGACGGGCACCCCCTGCAGCGGCGCAGCCAGCAGAAAGCCGACGGCCGAAACCGCGATGCTGGCCAGCGGCCCCGCCACCGCGATCGCCAGTTCCGCGCGCGGGGTGCGCGGCTCGCCTTTCAGCTCGGTCACTCCGCCCATCAGCCAGAGCGTCAGCGAGATGGCGCCCACCCCGGTGCGCTGCGCCACCAGCAGGTGCGCGATCTCGTGGGCCAACAGGCAGGCCAGGAACAGCAGCGCGGTCACGACGGCCACGCTCCAGTAGATCAACGGGCCGCCCTCGCCGCCGGCGGCCGGCAGGACAGAGGCACCCAAGATCGCAACCAACAGGACGAGCACCACCAAGACCGACCAGTGAGCCCCGACGGGAACCTTGGCAATGGTGCCTAGCCGCACATTCGGTCTCATGACTCCACGCTGTGCTCACCGGCGGACTGAGGACAGAGCATCTCGGCCCTACCAGCAGGGACGTTGGTCGTATAGTCGCCAGATTGTGCGTCTTGGCCGCTGCCGAAGGAGGCGATGCCATCAATGTTTTCGGCCATGACCCCCGGATATGCGCTCCCGTGCACTGGCGCTTAGAGGCCAAAGGCCCGCATATGCCGGAGTGATGCCCTCAAACCCCACGCATGCCGTGCTCGCCTACCGCGGCTCCCGGCGGGAAGGGTCCGCCGTCACTGCGCTCACCTCACGACCACCCGTGACGAAAGGCCGGTGGGTGAAACGCCCACCGGCCTTCGCAGCGCGGCGATCAACGCCGTACTGGCTTCTCCGGGTCGATGACTTCATGATCGATGATCGTGCGGGGTTCGCTTGGGCGGGCCGTGACGGGCAGCATGTGCCGTACCGTCGCGAGCAGCCACAGCGTGGCCGTAGCGGCGAAAAGCACCGTCAGAGCCACCTCGCTGGCCGCGATCAGACCGACCACGGCCGCCGTCAGGGCGGTCACCCCGAGAACGGTCGTGACCACCGTGTAGGCCCGGGTGAACGTCGATCGCGATGCCCCGTACAGTTGGTCGGCCGCCCCGAACGCGCATCCTCCTACCATGCCGAGCACCAGGATCGAGACCGTGGTCCAGCGGACGCTGGATGCCAGCAACAGGTCACTGCCCTGCGTGTAGGCGACGTAGAGCGCCACCACGGCGGCCATGACCACGGTGGTGATCGCATCCTTCCAAGTCAGCCTCATCGCCCGCGCCTCCTTCCAGTTGGGAGAGGTACGGCTTCAGCTTCAGCCGCCTCACACACGGCCGTCAGAGGCGGAGGTCACCGGCGGGGCGGACTTCCGGCTGCCACCGCAGGGCGAAGACCGCCTTCACTGGCGCCATCCGCGCCGTCGCCCGCCTCACCCCGCACGCCAGGGCTGAAGGAGTTCTCAGATAGTGAGACCGAGAGCGATCAACGGGTTGTGAAGGTCGTCGCGGGTTCAGCGGGTTCCGTCGGCGATGTCGGTGAAGGTGAGCTGGCGTGACGCGCCGATCGCGTAGCTGCGCATGATCGCGGGGATCGATGGAGCTGTGGCGGTCCGGATCTTGCACCGGTCTTCGCCGAAGGCCACGTCCCGGGCTGTCGCAACATCACGCAACGCCCCTGGCGGCCCCCGGGAGAACGGAGGTGATGATCCTTGTTCTCCATCGATCGCTCGCCGCGGATGAACTCGGCCGGTCGGCGGGTCCGGCCCGGTGAGCGGTCAGGTTGATGACGACCCCAGGACCGCGGCGGCCGGCAAGGCTTGCAGTTCCGGTCGTCGACCTTCGGTTCGATCAGGTAGAGCTGCGTGACGTGCGGGAAGGGTGTTCCGGGTGGGGCGGGCACGGTCTGGATGGTGCGGATCTCGGTGCGGCCGTGGCCGCAGTCGTGGCGGTGGCCGTCTGCTCGATGGGGACCTCGCTCCAGGGCAGGGCGTTGAGCTGATCGAACAGACCCTGCTGATTCCCGCCGGCGGGGAAGACAGGGAAGGTCTCGCGGCGGTGCGGGTAGCGGGCGTGTTTGCGCCGGCAATGCGTCATGTCGGCGGAAACGACCGTGTTCTGATCGGGCCTGGCGGCTGGCTCTTCGGCTGGCGGCGGGTGGGTAGATCTTTTCACGAGCCGTGTGACCTGCGGTTTTGTCGCGGATCTAGGCCAGGTTTTGAGTTCCTAACGGAAGTCAAGCCGATCAAGCTTTGAAGGATCAGGGTAGGCGGGGTCGACGCCGGGACTGGGGGTCGCGGTGTTGCGCTGTCGGCTGGGGTGGTGAGGGCCGGTCAGGTCGTCGTGTGGCGGGTAGCCTTGCTGCTGGGCGGGCCGGCTGCCGGAGCGTTGTCTGGCGACTCCTGACCGCGTCGGCTCGTGCCCTGTTTCGTGCCCTGTTTCGTGCCCTGTTTCGTGCCCTGTTTCAGCCGTGTGCTGGCGCGTTTGGGCCGGTTCTTGGCGCGGTCGGCGTCGCGGACCGCATATCGCTCGGCGCAGATCGCCTTGGCCTCCTCCACGGTGAGGGGGCGGCCGTCGACATCGCGGAGCTGGTAGGGGGTGCGGCTGCGCCAGCAGGCGGCCAGCCGGGTGACCAGGACGGCGGCCAGGGTGCAGACGGCGGAGTTGTGGTGCTTGCCCTCGGCCACGACGAGGCGGTGGTAGCGGGCGGCCAGGGTGGGGTCGCTCTTGCGGGCGCGGTCGGCGGCGGCGAACAGGGCTTCGCGCAGGGCGGGGTCGCCGGCTTTGGCGGGCGGGCCGTGCCGGGAGCTGGTGCCGGACTCATCCAGGGTGGGGGTCAGGCCGGTGAAGGAGCGCACGCCGGCGAGGTTGTCGAAGCGGTCGGGGTTGCCCAGCGCGCCGAGTACGACGGCGGCGGAGATGGTGGCCATGCCGGGGCCGGAGGCGATCAGGCCGGTCGGGTCGGCTTCCTCATAGAGCACGCCGATGCGGGAGTCGAGGGCTTTGATCTCCTCGGTGAGCTGGAGGGCCAGGCGGGCTTCTCCGGCCAGGTCCTCGGCCAGTTCGGCGAAGTCCAGTCCGCCCGCGGCCCACAGGGCCAGCGTGGTGTGGGCGGCCTGCAGGATCGCCTCGGCGCGGTCCTCACGCCACTGGCCGCGGCTGGTGCGGATCAGCAGCGCGGTCAGGCGTTTGCGGCCCATCCGCTTGAGGGCGGCCGGGTCGGCGCCGGTGCGTTCCAGCACGGTCAGCGCGGCCTTGGAGTAGTCGCCCTCGCCGAGCACACCGGCCCACTGCGGGCCGTAGATCTCCAGCAGCGCGTCGATGCGCTGGTAGGTGGCGGTGCGGCGTTTGACCAGCGAGCGGCGGCGGCGGGTGGCCCGGCGCAGCGGGTCGGCCGGGCCGAGTTCACCCGCGCCGGACAGGCGCAGCCCTTCGGGGTGCAGCAGCGGGATGCGGGCCAGGATCCGGGCGTCCAGCCGGTCGTTTTTGGTGTGCTTGTGGTAGTAGCGGCGCAGGTCGGCCGACTGTTCGGGGGTGACCATGGCGATCTTGGCGCCTTTGGCGGCAAACCAGGCGGCCAGCGGGATCCAGGCGTTGCGGGTGGGTTCCATCACCACCAGCACCTCATCAGCCCCGTCGGGCAGGCCGGCCCACAGCCGTTCCAGGTCCTCCACGGTGGTGCGGAAGCGGCGGCCGGAGAAGAGGAACTCCCCGGCCTGGTCGGCGCAGGCCGCTTGATGCGCGGCCCGGCAGGCCACGTCGATGCCCAGCCGTACTTTCACGCCATCTCCTCATCGGTGGTGCGGGTGGTGCAGGTGAGGAGCCATTCCAGACACACGCTCGGGTGGGCATGATCCGCAGAGTGTCGCCGAGTGCCGGACCTGACATTCGGTAGCAGCGGTCCATCACACGATCTCGATCGGAATCGAGGTTCGGGATGGCCGCGAGTTCCTCAACAGGGATGCACATGCGCCGGGTAGATCCGTCCAGCCGGACGATCAAAAGAAAGGAGTCCCTGACCCTCGCAGATCAGAGCTACCAGTCGTAGAACAAGCCGTGCTGGAAGGACCCACCCGGACACTCTACGAAACCGCCAAGCATGTGGCTTGGTCGGCTCCATGAGCGAGGCTAAATGTCGTAGCCGCCCGATAGCGTGAGGGGAGTTGTTCGGATCCGCCGGTGCGAAAGGGGGGCGCCTTCGATGCTCGGGTCTCGGCTCGACGTGCGGGATTCCTCCCGTGCGGGGGGCGCCCGCGGGCGCGAGCTGCCCGCGTTCCTGAAGGGCACGGTGCTGGACCCGGACTACGTCCCGCCCCGGCGTTCCGCCGACGACGCCCACGACGACGCCCACGGCGACACATACGGCAACGCGTCCGGCGAGGCCGGGCCGCAGAACGCACGGCAGCAGTTCCTCCACGGCCGCTCCCCCGACACCGGCTCCTCCACAGACGCCGGCCGCTCCACCGACACCGACGCTGGCCGCTCCTCTGACGCTGGCCGCTGCACCGACAGCCCCACTGACGCTGGCCGTTCCACTGACGCCGGCCGCTGCACCGGCGGCGGCTGCTCGGCGGGGCCGGAGGGCTCTGCCGAGCCGGTGGGTTCGGGGGTGCTGGTGGCCGCGCTGCGACAGCTCGCCTCCCAGGTTGCGGTGACCGACCTGCCCGAGGGTGCCGGGTTGTGCGTGGGCGAGACGGAGGATCTGCTGTTCGCCCAGGATCGGCTGGACTCGGCGATCGCCGCGCGGGTGGGGCGCGTGCATGCCACCGGGGAGGCCAAAAGTGCCGGCAGCGGTGGGCATGCCTCGACCGGGACGTGGCTGCGCGCCTCAGCGGGCATGAGCGGCGGAGGCGCGTCCCGGCTGATCCGGCTGGCGACCCAGCTGGCCCGCCTGCCTGTCGTCCGGGACCGGTTCGCCTCCGGCACGCTGGCCGAGGGGTCGGCTGAGGCGATCTGTCGGGTCACCTCCCATCTGGACGATGCGCAGGCCGGGCTGGCCGAGCCGATCCTGCTGGAGTTGGCCGACCGCGCGTCCCCGGCGGAGATTCTCAAGGCCGGGCGATACCTGCGGGAGCTGCTGGACCCCGGCACCCTGGCCGATGACGCCGACACCGACTACGCCACCCGTTTCCTGCTGGTCCGCCCCTCCAGCACCGGCGGCGTGGAAGGCGAGTTCCGGCTGCCGCGGGAGGCCGGCGCCCGCCTGCGCGAGTTCCTCACCGCCTACGCCAGACCGAAAGGCAAAGACGAGGACCGCCCGCTCCGGGTCCGCCAGGCCGACGCCCTGTCAGCGCTGCTGAGCAAGAAAGTCACCACCGAACTGCTGGTCCTGGTCCGCGCCGAATCCCTCCCCACCGACCACCCTGCACACGGCCACCCCGCCACCGGCCACCCCGCACATGAGGCCGACTCCACCCATGCGGCCTCCACCCATGCGGCCTCCACTGCGGCGTCCGGCACGCCCGCCATGCCCGCTCCGGGGGCGCCGCCCTCGCCTAGCACATCCGGACGCGCCGACACGGCAGACCCCGACTCCGCCGACACCGACACCGCCCGCACCACCGGCTCCAGCGATACTCAGCCCGGAACGCCTCCGGCCGATGACCGCTCGACCTGCCGCGCGAGCGGCCCCTGCCACCCTGAAGGCACGGGTTCGGCCGGAGCGGGTACCGGCAGCGCGGACACGGGTTCAGCCGGAGCCGGTACCAGCAGCGCGGACACGGGTTCAGCCGGAGCCGGTACCAGCAGCGCGAGCGCGGGCTCGGCCGGGGCGAGTGCCGGCAGCGCTGATGCGGGTTCGGCCGGGGCAGGTGCCGGCGGCGTGGGTGAGGGGCCGGGGGAGGACGCGTGCAGGACCTGTGGGCACATGCCGGACCGGCTGGCACCCGGACTGCTGATCGCCACCGGGCAGCTGCTGCCCATCTCCGACGTCCACCGACTCGCCCGCACCTCACGACTGGTCCGCATGGTGGTCAACGCCCAGGGCCAAGTCCTGGACATGGGCCGTGCCGTGCGCCTGGCCACCCCCGCCCAGCGGCAGGCCATCCTGGCCCGCTATACCTCCTGTTACTGCCAGGGCTGTCCCATCCCCGCCGACATGGCCAAAAT